>JAEWKH010000069.1 GCA_023386155.1 Pseudomonadota bacterium | reverse complement strand
GCCGCAGCCGGAGCGGCGGCCGCTGGCGCAGCCGCGGCCGCGAGGCCAGCCCAGGCCGCCACGGGCCCGGGCGGCGCCTCGCTCGTCACGTCCTATGGCGACTGGGGCGTCTACACGGCCCAGACCGGCCGCTCGAAGATCTGCTATGCCCTGAGCCAGCCCAAGGACCGGCTGCCGAAGAACCTGAACCGGGATCCGGCCTATCTCTTCGTGTCCTTCCGCCCGGCGGAGAACGTGAAGAACGAGGTCGCCCTGGTGCTCGGCTTCACGGCCAAGGAGAACGGCCCGGCGGAGGCGGCCGTCGGCAATGCCTCCTATGCGCTGATCACCAAGGCGGCGAATGCCTGGCTCAAGAACCCCGCCGAGGAAGGCCAGGCCATCGCCACCATGGCGCGAAGCGGAACCGTGACCGTGAAGACCCAGTCGGCCCGCGGCTCGAACCTGACCGACCGCTACTCCCTGAACGGCTTCAGCAAGGCCCTGGAGCATGCCCGTAGGGAATGCGCCTCTTAAAACTGCCGTCAACCTAAGTCCTCATCCTGATCCTGAGGGCCGCCGGAGGCGGTGTCTCGAAGGATCAGGACGCCTCCGGCATGCACTGGATCCTCCTTCGAGACGCCTGCTCCGCAGGCTCCTCAGGATGAGGACTGTGGGGTGTGACCCGCAGAGGAAAAAGCCTCCGGAACGGTTGAAAAGTGACACACCAGTGAGCATGTCCCGGGCCTGGCGCCTGGAATTTTGCTTTTGAAGCTCACCTTTCTGACGCAATCGTGTTATAGGCCCGCTTCGACCCCAACAACGAGGCTGAAGATTTCCCATGGCGACGGTGCTCGACATCGCCAAGCGTAACCCCAATGCGGCTCCCGTGGCCGTGAGCGATGCCGCGCGCGCGGCCGGGTTCATCGAAAAGACAGCGGAGCTGAACGTCGTGGCCGGGGCCGCTCCGGGCGGCGCCTCGCTGATCGGCCTGACCCGCGACCAGCTGAAGGATTCGCTCGCTGCCATCGGCGTGCCGGAGCGCGAGCTCAAGATGCGCGTCGCCCAGCTCTGGCACTGGATCTATTTCCGCGGGGCGAAGGACTTCGCCGAGATGACCAATGTGGGCAAGGAGCTGCGCGCCAGGCTGGCGGCCGCCTACACGCTCGCCCGCCCGCAGGTGGTCTCCGAGCAGGTCTCGAAGGACGGCACCCGCAAGTGGCTGATCCGCATGGCCTCCACCGGGCCGCTCGACAAGGGCGCGGAGATCGAGTGCGTGTACATTCCGGAGGTCGACCGCGGCACCCTGTGCGTGTCGAGCCAGGTCGGCTGCACCCTCACCTGCTCCTTCTGCCACACGGGCACCCAGCGCCTCGTGCGCAACCTGACCTCGGCCGAGATCGTGGCGCAGCTCATCGTGGCCCGCGACTCCATCGGCGACTGGCCCGACGCCACCCCGCCGGAAGGCGCGTTCGTGCCCACCGACGGCGGACGCTTCGTGTCCAACATCGTGTTCATGGGCATGGGCGAGCCGCTCTACAACATCGGCGACGTGATCGCCGCCATCGACGTCATGTCGGACGGCGAGGGGCTGACCCTGTCGCGCCGGCGCATCACGGTGTCCACCTCAGGCGTCGTGCCGCAGATGGAGCGCCTCGGCGCCGAAGCGAACACCATGCTGGCGATCTCGCTCCACGCGGTGCGCGATGAACTCCGCGATGAGCTGGTGCCGATCAACCGCAAATACGACATCAAGCAGCTGCTCGACGCCTGCCGCGCCTATCCGGGCCTATCGAACGCGCGGCGCATCACCTTCGAATACGTGATGCTCAAGGGCGTGAACGATTCCGACGCGGATGCCCGCGAGCTCGTGCGCCTCCTGAAGGGCATTCCGGCGAAGATCAACCTGATCCCGTTCAATCCCTGGCCCGGCTCGAAATACGAGTGCTCGGACTGGGAGCGGATCGAACGCTTCTCCGAGATCGTCTATCGCGCCGGCTACGCCTCGCCGGTGCGCACCCCGCGCGGCCGCGACATCCTCGCCGCCTGCGGCCAGCTCAAGAGCGAGACCGAGAAGCTGCGCGCCCGCGCCCGCATGATGGCCGAGCAGGGCATCGGGGCCGAGGGCGTCTATGCGCTGGGGGATGGGGAGTAAGGCTCCCGTCGATTCCTGCGCGACCGCAAGATAACCTCACAACCTCTCACGTCATGGCCGGCCTTGCGCCGGCCATCTCGCATTCCTGTAGTTCTTACCTCATCCTGAGGAGGTGAGAGGACGCAAAAGTGGGATCACCGGCACGAGGCCGGTGATGGCGTGAAGAGGAATGAAATTCCCTAAGCGTTGTCCCGCACCGCCTGCGCGCGCTTGCCCGCCTGCGAGATGCGGCCGGCATTCATCGGGTTGACGATCCGCTCACGACGGTCGCTCGTGTTCTTGCGCATGCCCTTCCGGGGCGTCTTTCCCGAATCCGGGCGTGCCGGCGCCTCCGCGCCCTGCCGCAGGGCCAGGGCCCGGCGGGCATTGGCCCTGAATTCCTCGGCTTTCCGGCGCGTGCGCTCGCTGTTGATCCGGGTCAGCGCCTCGCCCAGGATGCGCGCCTTCTGGCGGTTGCCGGCATCCTGCTTCTCGAAGGTCGTGCCCTGCCGGCCCTTGCCGCGCACGTCGCGGCGCTGCCGATGGGCGATGTCCCGGGCCCGGTCGCGCCGCTCCCGCAGGCGCTGGGTCAGGTCCTTGAGCGCCGCGTCCTCCAGCTTGCCCAGTACGGGATACCGGGTCTGCTCGACGAGGGTGTATTCCTCGTCGCTCATGAGCCGCCGCTCGTCCAGTCTCGACGTGGCCATGAAACCTCCTCCTGATGGATGCCCGCCGCCCGGTTCTTAAGGTAGAGCATCGTTCCATTCGGGAAACCGAGCCGTTTCGTAGAATCCCTGGCGAGGTGAGGCGAATGTTGCCATTCAGGTTGTTTTATTCTCGACCACTCAATGTGATATCAATGCAGGAGAGGTGACGTTCGCAGTCAGGGGGTCTGATGAAGCGCTATATCTTCGGTCTCATAGCAGCAGCGGCATCAGCACCCTATCTACTCATGTTGGGGCTTTATATCTCTGAACCGCTCTTCGTTTCGAGAACTCCCCATTGGAGCCTGCTCAAGCTTTGGGATGCATTTGCCGTCGGCACCGCTGGCCTGTTCATTGTGGGCATCCCACTTCTCCTTCTGTCTTGGTGGCTAGCGTTCTTTCTCGACGCCAAGGGCTGGCAAACATGGTGGCAAGTTAGCTTGGGCGGAATGGCGCTCGGGACGATACTTACAATAACTGTTACTGCTATACCGGCCTTCCACGACCTCAGAGATCTCAAATTCTTGGCTCTCAATGCAGCTATCGGCGCCATCTGCGGCTGGATCTACTGGCGCATCGCCATCAAAGCGGACGTCTGAACTTCCACATGCTATAGACCCCGCATGATCCGCTGGTTTCTCCTGATCCCCTTCGCGCTGCTCATCGCCATCGGCGCGAGCGGCACCTTCTTCCTCGTCGCCACCATCGTCGATCCGGTCATGGCGGTGCTGACGGGGGACACGCTCCTGGTCGGCTTCTGGTCCCTGGTGGACGCGGTGTTCGCCGCGGAGGATCCCGGCCCCATCGTGGAGGACGCGTTCCTGGCCGTCGGCCGGATCGTCTTCACGCTGCTCGTATTCCCGCCGCTGATGATCGCGGTGATCAGCGAAGTGCTGGGCATGCGCAGCCTCCTCTGGCACGCGCTCGCCACCGGCATCCTCACGGCGGCCGTGCCCTTCATCCTGCGCGGATCGGCGCGGATCGCCTCGTCGGCGGAACTGCATGTCAGCGTCGTGCTCGGCCTCACGGGCGCGGTGGCCGGCCTCGTCTATTGGGCGATCATCGGCGGGCGGGACTCGGGCCGTCCCTTGCTCAAAGAGAAGAACCAGTGAAGCAAAAGAAAGCGGAAGCGGCATGCCTCTATGCCGCCTCCGAAGTTTCGGGAGGACCTGGCCGCCAGAGCCAGTGTCGTTACTATGTATCGATGCCGCTTCTCGCACAATTAGGCTTGATGGATGACCGGCAGCCTAGCCCATTCAGCCGATGGGGCTCGTCCACTTGAACAGCCATCCGAAAAGCATCGAACCCGAAAGGGGAGCCGCTTCTCACGGGCGCGGCCCTTCGGGCCAACGATGCGCTCTTCAAAGAATGGAGCATCGGATGGATCCCAAAAGTGCAAGTCCACTTTTTGGGTCCGATACTCTAGCGGGCCGTTGTCGTCAGGATCTTGATCGCGAAGACCGAGAACAGGCCGGCGAAGGAATAGTCGATCCCGCGCATGAATTTCGGATGGCCGCGCAGGAGCGCGATCACCTTGTCGGCGCCCAGGATCATGAGCGCGCCCATGGGGGCCGTCAGCGCGATGAAGTAAAGCCCCAGGAACACCAGCTTGTCCGCCGCATGCGGATCCGTCGGGTCGACGAATTGCGGCAGGAAGGTCACGAAGAACAGGACCACCTTCGGGTTCGTGAGATTGATCCCCACCCCCATGAAGAAGGTCTTCCAGAACGGGATCTCCGCCCGCCCCTCCTCCTTCACGTGCAGGGCCGAGCCGTGGCGCACCGCCTCGAAGGCCATCCACAGCAGGTAGAGCGCGCCGACGATTTTCAGCACCGTGAACGCCGTTACGGAAGCGGCCAGGAGGGCCGAGAGGCCCAAGGCCGCCAGCAGCGTATGCACGCCGCATCCCGTCATCGCGCCCAGCATCGAGGCCATGCCGGCCTTGCGCCCGCCCGCCATGGTTTTCGCCAGGAACAGGCTCATGTCCGGACCCGGCGTGACGAAGAGCAGGGTGGCCGCGAGGGAATAGGTGAGGAGCGTGCTGAGGTCGGGCAGGAAGGTCATGGGCCGGATCCGGGGAGGAGAAGCGGCGGGATCATGCCTCAATCCCATGTGCACCGCCACGGAAAACCGGCTTGTTGAAACGCCGCGCCTGCTCCATGTGTTGATTCCGGCAAAGGTTGGCAAAACCCGAATCGCGGGAAGGACGACAATGAAGGCTCTGCTCTCGAGGATGCACGTTGCGCTGACCGGCATGATCCTGGCGTTCGGGCTGTCCGCCTGCGGCATCAACAACGTACCGACCCTGCAGGAACGGGCCGCGGCCGCCTGGAGCGAGGTCCAGAACCAGTACCAGCGCCGGGCCGACCTCATTCCGAACCTCGTCGAGACCGTGAAGGGCTTCGCCCAGCAGGAGCGCGAGGTCCTGACCCAGGTGACGGAAGCGCGGGCGAAGGCCACCCAGATCCAGGTCGACGCCTCCACGGTGACGGATCCCGAGAAGTTCCGCCAGTTCCAGGAGGCGCAGAACCAGCTCTCCGGCGCCCTCGGCCGGCTGCTCGCCACGGTCGAGCGCTATCCGGAGCTGAAGTCGAACGCCAACTTCCTGGCCCTGCAATCCCAGCTCGAGGGCACGGAGAACCGCATCGCGGTGGCGCGGCGCGACTACATCGCGGCCGTGCAGGCCTACAACACGGAGCTGCGCACCATCCCTGGTCGCTGGATCGCCGCCATCGTCTATCCCGACGCCAAGCCCATGGAGACGTTCACCGCCACGGCCGGTTCCGACCGCCCGCCCGAGGTGAAGTTCTAACGACATGATGGGCGCGCCGGGGATCCCCTCCCCCTTGTGGGGAGGGTCAGGGTGGGGGTGCCGGCGTCAACCTAAGGTCAGGATAGCGCTCGCACCTCCTCCCCACAAGGGGGAGGAGAGCAGGACAGCGCTCCTCATTGCTGTCGTCACGATTTTCCTCATCCTTCTCTCCTCCCTGCCCGCCCTCGCCCAGACCTTTCCGCAGCTCACCGGCCGCGTGGTCGATGCGGCGGGTCTTCTCAAGCCCGAGGAGCGGGCGGCGCTCGAGGCGAAGTTGAAGGCCCATGAGGACAAGACCACCGACCAGGTGGTGGTCGCGACCCTGCGCTCCCTCGAAGGCTACACGATCGAGGATTACGCCAACCGCCTCTTCCGGCACTGGCAGCTCGGCCAGAAGGGCAAGGACAACGGCGCCCTCCTCCTCGTGGCCCCGCAGGAGCGCAAGGTGCGCATCGAGGTCGGCTACGGCCTGGAAGGAGCGCTGACGGATGCGCTCTCCAAGGTCATCATCGCCACGGCCATCGCGCCCCAGTTCCAGAAGGGCGACTTCGCCGGCGGCATCGATGCGGGCGTGGACGCCATGCTGTCGATTCTCACCGGCGACGCGGAGGAGTGGCAGCGGCGGGCCGAGGTGCGCGAGGACAGCACAACGAGCATCGACCCGGTCCTTGCCTTCATCATGCTCCTGATCCTGTTCTTCCTGATCTCGCGGATGATGGGCGGCGGGCGCGGACGGGCCGTCAGGCGGGGGCGGCGCGGCCCCTGGATCGTCACGCCGGGCGGCTGGTCGGGCGGAAGCGGCTGGTCCGGCGGTGGAGGGGGATGGTCCGGCGGCGGCGGCTTCTCGGGAGGCGGCGGCTCGTCCGGCGGCGGCGGCGCTTCGGGGAGCTGGTAGATGATTTCGGCCGAGGACCAGACCCGCCTTGCCCATGCGATCCGCGACGTGGAGGACGACACCTCCGGCGAGGTCGTGCTCGTGATCGCCGAGCAGGCGGGCCATTACCGCGCCATCCCGCTGCTCTGGGGGTTCCTCGCCGCGCTGATCACGCCCTGGCCGCTGATCTGGCTGACATCCATCAGCACGTCACGGATCTTCCTGATCCAGCTCGCCGTCGCGCTGGCCCTGAGCCTCGCCCTCTCATGGCCGAAGCTGCGCTATGCCCTGGTGCCGCGCTCGATCAAGCGGGCCCAGGCCCATGAGGCCGCCTCGCGCGAGTTCCTGCGCCGGGGAATCACCCGCACCCGGGAAAAGACGGGCGTCCTGATCTATCTGGCGCTCGCCGAGCACCACGCCGAAATCCTGGCCGATACGGGAATCGCCGACCGGATCGATGCGGAGACCTGGGCCGACATCGTGGCGGACCTGACCGCCGCGATCGGAGGCGGGCGCATGACCGAGGGCCTGATCGAGGCGATCCGGCGGACCGGCGCGATCCTGGCCGAGCACGCCCCTCCCCGCCTCGACGACGTGGACGAGCTGCCCAACAAGGTCATCATCCTGTCCTGATTACAGGCCGGGTCCCTTCGCGGCGCCCAGGATGATGCCCGGCCGATCCGCGTCGGTGCTCTGCAGCAGCACCACATAGGCGTCGCCGCCGCGGCGCGCGGTTTCGAGCGGCACCTCGAAACGGGCCGAGCCGCCGAGCCATTCGCCGACGCGCGTCAGGCCGCGCACCACATTGGCATAGGTGATCGTCTTGCCGCGATTCTCGCCGCGCTCGATCGGCACCGTCTGCTCCTTCAGGACGGGGAGCACCCACAGCTCGGCGGCCCGCTGCATGGTGTCCGGGGTTTCCTCGACGGCAATCGTCACCCTGCCGTTCTGCTCGTCGAGGGTCACGTTCACCGGCAGGGACTTGCGGCCCTTGGAGGTGACCTGGATGGCCTTCTCGACCTGCGCCCGGTCGGAGCCGATGCAGGACTTCTTGCCGTTGACGATCATCTGCGGCGTGAAGACCTGCCGGTCCTTGCGGGAATGGGCATAGGCCTTCTGGCGGTCCGTGAAGGCCACGTGGGCGAGCGTGTCCTTCCAGCCGAGGTAATCCCAGTAATTGACGGGCATGGACAGGGCGATGATGTCCGGCTGGCGGGAATACTCGACGAGGAGCGCGTCCGCCGGCGGGCAGGAGGAGCAGCCCTGGCTCGTGAACAGCTCGACCACCGCGCGCGGCGGGTCCGCCAGAGCAGGCTGAAGGAGGGCGGCCAGACCGAGGGCCGCCAGAGTCAGTGTCAAACGGGACGCCATGGTGCCGCCATCGAACACGAAATCGTCTTCAAGGGAAACTCACGTTACGTTGAGCGCCCACGCCTCTCGAAGGTTGGCGCATCGGATCAGGCCCCGGGGTCGGTCAGCTTTTCGTGTCCGATGCCTTGGCCGGGACCCGCCAGCGGCGATGCATCCACAGCCACTGCTCGGGATATTCCCTCACCCATTCCTCCACCACGGAGGTCATGGCCTGCATGGCGCCCTGCACGTTGATCTGCCCGTCGGGATCGCGCGGCAGATCGAGCGGCGGCGTGAGCTGCAGGCGGAAGCGGTGACCGGGCAGCCGGATCACGCGGACGCCGTGCACCGGGCAGTCGAAGCGGCGGGCGAACTTTCCCAGAATCGGGTTCACCAGGGCCGGGCGCCCCATGAAGTTCACGATCACCCCCCGGGTGAAATGCTGGTCGATGAGCATGCCGAGATGGCCGCCCTTCTCCAGCGCCCCCTGCATGGCGAAGGCCGCGCCCTGGCGGGCCGCCTCAAGATTGCCCATGGTCTCGCTGCGGATCTCGTGCAGGACCCGGCCGATGGCCGGGTCGTTGGGCGCGCGGAACACCGCCGTGGCGTCGAGCCCGAAGCGGGCCGCGCAGATGGCGGGCAGCTCCCAATTCGCGAGATGGGCCGAAAAGATGATCCCGGGCTTGCCGTCGTCGCGAAGGGCCAGGAAGTGGTCGATCCCGTCGACCTCGGTGCGGCCGGCGACCGGGCTGTCCGGATCGAAATCGAACAGCCGTCCGAGATGGGGATATTCGCCGCCGGTGCGGCCGAGATTGTCCCAGGCGGCGAGCGCCAGGGCCTTCACCTCGGCCTCGGACTTCTCCGGATAGGCGGCCCGGATATTGGCGAGCGCCGTCCTGTGGGCGCGAAGCCACGGGCCGAAGCTGCGCGTGATCGCCGCTCCCACGGCGCCGGAGCGCTCGGGACCCAGCGCGCGTGCGAAAGCAAAGACGCCGCGCACGACGCCGACCATGACCGTTCCGATGAGACGCGAGGCAAGGTTGCGGGAGCGGTGGGGCTGCTGCACGTGGGTTCAAGTCCTGGCACGAGGAGCCGGAGCGGGACCGGCATTGAAAAGAATGGCCCCGCGTCTTTTCGCGGAGAGCCCGTTTCGTCAAGATCTGTGATGACGCAGCGATCTGTTCCAGGGGCTCTCCCCGGGTCAGAACGTCACGATCACCTTGCCGAAGACCTTCCGGCCCTCCAGCCGCTCCAGCCCCTGCTGGAGCTCGTCGAGAGGGAAGACGGCGTCGATGACGGGGCTCATGCCGGCCGCCATCTTGTCCAGCGACTGGGCGATGTTCTCGATCCGGCAGCCGAAGGAGCCGAAGATCCGGTATTGCTGCTGGAAGAGCTGCATCAGGTTCATGGTCGTGGAGACGCCCGAGGTCGAGCCGCAGGTCACGAGGCGCCCGCCGCGCTTGAGGCAGAGCAGCGAGCCGTTCCAGGTCTCGGCGCCCACATGCTCGAACACCACGTCGACGCCCTTGCGCTTGGTCAGGCGCCGCACCTCGCCCTCGAAGCGCTCGGTGCGGTAGTTGATGACGTGATCGGCGCCCAGCGCCTTGGCCTTCTCGCCCTTCGCGTCGTCGCCCACGGTCGTGTAGACGGTGCAGCCGATGGCCTTGGCCATCTTGATCGCCGCCGTGCCGATGCCGGAGCCGCCCGCATGGACGAGGATCGACTCGCCCGGCTCCAGCCTGGCGTTGTCGAAGAGCATGTGCTGCACGGTGCCGAACCCGATGGGCGCGCAGGCCGCCTGCTCGAAGGACACGCCCTTCGGCACCGGAATGACGAGTCGCTCGGGCCGGTTGATCAGCTCGCGGGCGAAGCCGTCGATATGGAAGCCCATGATGCCGGCGACGTTCTCGCACAGATTGTCCCAGCCTTTACGGCAGGCACTGCAATGCCCGCAGGTCTCGGCCCCGTACATGGTGACCGGGTCGCCCGCCTTGAAGCGGGTGACGCCCTCGCCCACCGCGGCGATCTCGCCCGAGGCCTCGACGCCCACGGCCTGGGGCATCTTGCGCTTGGCGAAGGCCATGCCGCGAAAGCCCCAGACGTCGAGGTAATTGAGCGCGAGCGCCTTGACCCGCACCTGCACCTCGCCCGGTCCGGGCGGCGGGGGTGCTTCCATCTCGGTGATGCGAAGGTCACGGTCTCCGAAGAGCTGGAGGGAGCGCATGGACAACAATCCTGGTGGGGCGTTGCCTCCGGCGGCTTAAAGCGCGGCGGCAACGGAGAAATCTGCTTCCGGCGGCTTAAAGGGCCGAGGACCGGATGACAAGTTTCGTGTCGTTTCCGGAAGGACGCACAGGGGAAGGAAAAGCGTCGCGCCTTTCGAAGCGAGATCACCGGCATGAAGCCGGTGATGACATGAGAGGTGTCATTCTCTGGCGAAGCATCAGCGCGGAGGACGGCAGGGGAGCCTTACCGATGCACGCCCAGCATCGACGTCAGGCCGCCATCGATGGGCAGGACCGTGCCGGTGATGTAGGCGGCGGGCTCGCTCAGGAGGAAGGCGGCGAGGCCCGCGACCTCGTCGGGCTTCGCGAAGCGCCCGGCCGGGATCTGCTTTTCCATGGCCTCGCGATAGGCCGCGTAGGGCGCCATCATGTCCGTGTCGATGAAGCCCGGGGCGATCACGTTGACCGTAACGCCGCGCTTGGCGGTCTCGACCGAGAGCGTGCGGCAATAGGAGATCAGCGCGCCCTTGGAGGCCGCGTAAGCCGCATTGCCGGGGTTGCCCTGGAGCGCCGCCACCGACCCGATGGCCACGATACGCCCGGCCTTGGCGCGGATCATGCCGCGCATGAGCGCTTTGGCGATGCGGGTGAACGACCAGAAGTTCACCTGCATGGCGGTTTCGGCCTTATCCTGCTGCATCATGGCGGCGAGCGCATCGTAGGGCTGGCCGGCATTGTGCACGAGGCCGAAGAAGCCCTCGCCCTCGATGGTCTCGCAGAAGGCTTCCAGGGCCGCCTTGTCGGCGAGGTCGATCTCATGGGCCTTGACGGCGCGGCCGGGATTGTCCCGCATCAGCCCGTCGGCCAGTGCCTTCGCGGCATCGCCCGAGGAGCGGTAGGTGAAATCCACATCGTGGCCGGCCGCCACCAGCGCCCGCACGATGGCGGCGCCGACGCCCTTGCCGCCGCCTGTCACGAGAACCCGGGTCATCGTTTGAGCTCCAAAAATTCCCCTCCCCCTTGTGGGGAGGAGGGCTCCGTTGAGCATCCCGAAATAAACCTTACTTCGGCTCGGCCCCGAAGACGAGGCAGGTGTTCTGGCCGCCGAAGCCGAAGGAATTCGAGAGCACGTAATTCACCTTCGCGTCGCGCGCCACGTTCGGCACCACGTCGAGCGGAATCGCCGGATCCGGCACCTGGTAGTTGATCGTCGGCGGGATGCGGCCGGTGCCGATGGTCATGAGCGACATCACCGCCTCGACAGCGCCGGCGGCCGTGAGCGTGTGGCCGATCATCGACTTGTTGGACGAGATCGGAAGGTTCGCCATGCGCTCGCCGAACACGGCGGTGCAGCTCATGGCCTCCATCTTGTCGTTCTCCGGCGTCGAGGTGCCGTGGGCGTTGATGTAATCGATGTCCTCCGGCGCGAGGCCCGCATCGGCCAGGGCCTCGCGGATCGCCGTGATGGCCGGCATGCCGTCCGGCGACGAGCGGGTGCGGTGGAAGCCGTCGCCCTTCTCGCCGCAGCCGAGCACGTAGCCCAGGATCGTGGCGCCGCGCGCCTTCGCGCTGTCGGCGTTCTCGAGCACGAGGGCCGCCCCGCCCTCGCCCATGACGAAGCCGTCGCGGTTCTTGGAGAAGGGCTTCGAGGCCCCTTCCGGGTTGTCGTTCTGGGTCGAGAGCGCCGAGAGCAGCGAGAAGCGGATGAGGGATTCCGGATTGACCGAGCCGTCCGTGCCGATGCACAGCGCCGCTTGCGCCTCGCCGCGGCGGATCGCCTCGACGCCGAGCTGGATCGCCGTGGCGCCGGACGAGCAGGCGGTCGACAGCGAGATCGGCGAGCCCCTGGTGCCGAAGCGGTCGGCGACCCGGTCGGCCACCGTGCCGAAGATGAAGAGATCGTGCCAGGCCTTGAAGCGGCCCGTGGCCGCGGCCTTGAGGAGATCCTTGTAGGTGATGTCTCCCGTCTGGCCGGAGGCTTCGGCCAGCGCCTCGCGCTGCGGCCATTCCATCTCGACCGGCGGCACGGCCATGAAGAGCGCGCCCGGAAAGTCCTCCTGCTTCAGTCCCGACTGACCGATGGCCTCCTCGGCCGCCAGCATGGCGAGGCGCTCGGAGAGCATGGGGGCGCAGAAGGGTTCCACATCGACCGAGTCGATGGTGCCGGCGATCGTCGTGCGCAGGCCTTCCGTGGGGAAGCGGTTGATGCGGTGGATGCCGGATCGGCCGGCCGTCAGGGCGGCCCAGGTGTCGTCCTTGCCCTGGCCGAGGGACGTGACCACGCCCATGCCGGTGACGGCGACGAGCGGACGGCCCTGTTTGTCGCGAAGCGCCATTGCCTTCTCCTCAAGCCTTGGTGAGCCGGATGGCGCCTTCGCCGCGCCAGTGTCCGATGGAGGTGACAAGCGCCTCGCCGGCCTGCCCGCCGGCGATCAGCCCCGCGGCGAGCGCCACGCCCGCGGGAGCCTGCGCTTCGACCGTATGGCCGAGGAGGTCGCCGGTGGCGTGAACGGCCGCATTCGGGGCGATGTCCTTGAGCGCCGCCCGTTCCTCTTCCGTGATGCCCGCGATGCCGGTGGCGCCCGACAGCACCACGTCGGGTTTGGCGTTCAGCTGCTTCGACAGGCCATGGAGCGCGGCCTCGACGCTGCCCGCGCGGCGGCGGGAGCGGTCGGACGCGATGCCCGCGATGGAAGCCAGGGGCTTCACGCCACGCGAAGCCGCGTGCTCGCGGGATTCCAGCACCAGGAAGCAGGCGCCCGACCCGAGGATCATGCCGCCGCCCTCGGCGGGACGCTCCCAGACGGAGGCATAGGGCTTCTTCCAGAGGAAGCCCCCCATCTCGTAGATGAGGAGCACGTCGGGCCGCTCCGCATTGTAGGCGCCGCCGACGAGGAAGATGTCGTCCTGGCCCGACGCGATGCGCTCGCGGGCGATGCGGATCGCGTCCACGCCGCTCGATTCCTCGCCCATGAAGGTGCGGGATGCGCCGGTGACGCCGTGGACGATGGAAATGTTGCCCGCGAGCAGGTTGGAGAGCTGCGCGAGGAACAGGGTCGGGCGCAGGTCGCCCATCAGGCGCTCGTTGAGGAAGACGCCCGGATTGTCAGCCTTCGCCAGGCCGGTGAGGATCTGCCCGTCGACCGCGTAGTCCCGCTCGCCGCCGCCGGCCGCGACGATGAGCTGCATGCGGCTCTTCAGGGCCGCATCCTCCTTCGCGCCGGCCGCGTCGAGGGCGAGGCCGGCGGCATAGCAGCCGAGCTTCTGCCACGCTTCCATCTGGCGCTGGTCGGACTTCTTCGGAATCTGCCGGTCCCATTCCAGGGCGCCGACGGGGTGAACCGGGAAAGGCTCGAAAGTGGCCGCATCCGTCTTCGGAGCGCCGCCTTCCGCCAGGGCCGCCAGATGCGCCTCCAGGCCCTCTCCGGCACAGGAGACGAGGCCGATCCCCGTAATGACGACATCCCGCATCAAACCGTCTCCTCCAGGAGGCCGATGCGCCTGGCCTGAGCCCGCATCAGTCCATCCATGCCTTCAGGGAAGGGCATGATCCGGAAGCGCAGCTCCGCATCGCAGATCGGCTTGCCCTCGGCCGTGATCCTGGCCTTGGTCACCGCATAGCCCGAGCCCTCGTGCTCGAGCGAGGCCGTGACGGCGAGCACCGTACCCGGTCCGACGAAGGTGCGAAAGCGCGCCTTGTCGACGCCCATCAGGAACGGCATGTGGGTGAAGCCCATGAGGCCCAGCACGAGATAGCCGGAAGCCTGGGCCATGGTCTCGGTCAGAAGGACGCCGGGGACCAGGGGATGGCCGGGAAAATGCCCTTCGAAAACCGGGCTTTCCTGCGGAACCGTGGACGACGCCTCGATCCGCTTGGTCTCGCGGTCGAGGCTCGTCACCCGGTCGATCATTTCAAAATATTCGAGGCGCATCCGGCTCTCTTATCCTTGGCCTCGGGCCCAAAAGTGGGGACCACTTTGGGGACAAACCCGATGCCGTTTCACGAGGAGCGCATCGTTGATTGCGGAAAACCGGGGCCTCTTTTCCGCACGATGCGCTAGGCTCCCGGCAGGTTCAATGGGAAGAGAATCCATGAGGCGGAGCGCTGATGGATCGCCTCTTCGAGCCGGTCTCGATCGGCCGGCCCGCCGGGATGGTTTATTTTGCTCAGGCCTGCTTGGCGGCCACGAGCGCGTCGATGCGCGCCACGAGGTTCTTCAGGACGAAGTATTCCTCGGCGGGAGCCTTGCCCTCGTTCACTTCCTGCGTCCACTGCTCCAGCGGCAGCTTGATCCCGAAGGCCTTGTCGATCGCGAAGGCGATGTCGAGGAAAGCCAGCGAGTCGATGCCGAGATCCTCGATGGCATGGCTCTCGGGGGTGATCTGCTCGCGCGGGATATCGGCGGTCTCTGAAATGATGCCGGCGACGGTCTCGAAGGTGGACGACATGACGCCGCTCTCCTGAACTGCTTGTTGGTCTCAACGATCCAGCGCCGGCAAGCCTGTCTAGCCCGGTCTCCAGCCGCTCTTTTCGTCAAGGAGGGTTGTTTCGAAACGCACCCCTTACACGACAGGGGGCGGACCGGCAACCGATTGGTTGCGTCCTGCAGAGCTCGTGTGCGTCGGGAGGCGGGAATTCTCCCTGCGGCACCGACTTGGGGATCGGGCAATTGATTAATCGGCCTGCATCGCCGATAAGGACCGCCTTCGGTCGCAAGCCGAGAGAACTTACATCATAACAGATTGCTTGGATCGACGTGTTCAACAGGTTCCTCAAGCCTGAAATCCGCTATGCACGCCGCATGGCCCGCATCGAGCGTTGGGATAGGCCCGTCGAGGGCCTGTCCGGGCGCCTGCGGGCCTGGGCCCACATGCTCGTCGCCGATCACGGGGTCTTTCGCCTCTTCTACCTGAACAAGCACCGGGTCACCGACCGCCTGTGGCGCTCGGCCCAGCCTGCTCCGCACCAGATTGCGGCCCTGAAGGCCGAGGGCGTGCGCACGATCATCAACCTGCGCGGCGGCCACGAGCACGGCTCCTGGCAGCTCCAGAAGGACGCCTGCGAGCGGCTCGGCATCCACCTGGAGGAATTCGTCATTCGCTCCCGCGGGGCTCCGGACCGGGAAACGCTGCTCTCCGCGAAGGACTTCTTCGACAGGATCGAGTACCCGGCCGTCCTGCACTGCAAGTCGGGCGCCGACCGGGCGGGTTTCGTCGCCGCCCTCTATCTCGTGATCTACGAGGGCAAGTCCATCGACGAGGCCCAGCGCCAGCTCTCCCTGCGCTTCGGCCATTTCCGCTTCTCGAAGACGGGAATCCTCGACGAGTTCTTCGACCTCTACCGCCGCGAGGGCGAGGCCAAGGGCATTCCGTTCCTGACCTGGATCGAGACCCAGTACGACGCCGAAGCCCTGGAGCGGGACTTCCACCCGAGGTTCTGGTCGAGCCTGCTGGTCGACAGGATCATGCGGCGCGAATAGGCCGCCGGGGCTGAGAGCATCGGATCCGATGCTCCGCTCCATAGAGAGCGCATCGTTCTTCGCGAAAACCCGGGTCCGCTTTTCACTGACGTGGCCCTCTGGGGCCGCACGATGCGCTGGCCGATCAGGACAACACCGCGAGGCTGGGCTCCTCGTCGTCGGAGAGCTGCAGGCGATGCAGGCGGGCATAGATGCCCCGCTTGGCCATCAGGGCCTCGTGCGATCCCGTCTCGACGATGCGCCCGCCCTCCATCACGACGATCTTCTCCGCATTGCGCACGGTCGAGAGGCGGTGGGCGATGACCAGGGTGGTGCGGCCCTTCATGAGGCGCCGGATGGCATCCTGCACCAGGCGCTCCGATTCGGAATCGAGGGCACTGGTGGCCTCGTCGAGGAGCAGGATCGGGGCATTCTTCAGGAAGGCCCGGGCCAGGGAGATGCGCTGGCGCTCGCCGCCGGACAGGCGCCCGCCGCCGGTGCCGACCACCGTGTCGTAGCCGTCCGGCTGCCTGAGGATGAAGTCATGGGCCGCGGCCGCCTTGGCGGCCTCCACGATCTCCTCTTCGGTCGCGTCGGGACGTCCGAAGGCGATGTTGGCCCGGACGGTGTCGTCGAACAGGATCACGTCCTGGCTCACCACCGCGACGGCGCGGCGCAGGCTGGCCAGGGTCACGTCCCGCACGTCCTGCCCGTCGATCAGGACGGCGCCCTGGCTGACGTCGTAGAGGCGCGGCACCAGGGACAGGAGGGTCGACTTGCCGGAGCCCGAACGGCCCACCAGGGCCGTGGTCTGCCCGGCCTCGGCCACCAGATCGACGCGATCGAGCGCAACCGCCTCGCCGTCATAGGAGAAGGTGAGGTCCGAGAAGCGGATCTCGCCGCCTTCGAGCGCGAGAGGCTTCGCTCCGGGCTTGTCCTGGATCCGCGGCTCCTCGTCCATCACGGTGAAGGTCCGGTGCAGGGCGGCGGCCGCCTCCTGGACGATGGCGTTCAGGTTGCCGAGCGCCCGGATCGGCTGCGCCGCCATGACGAGGGCGCTGACGAAGCCGGTGAAGTCGCCGACCGTGCTGTTGCCGGCCAGGATCCTTTGGCCGATCAGGATGAGCACGGTAGCGACCGCGATGCCGCCGCCGGTCTCGAGGATCGGATCCATGCGCCCGCGGGCGTTGGCGGCCTTCATCTTCAGGTCGCGCACGTCGTCGAAGGTCTTCGCCGCCTTGGCCTTGAGATAGCGCTCGAGCCCGTAGGTCTTGGCGATCCGCGTGCCGGCGAGGCTCTCGGTGATGAGGCTCGCCATCAGGCCGGTCTGCTCCTGGGTCGTGACGGCGACCTTGCGCAGCTTGCGGCCGATCTTGTTCACCGGATAGGCGAAGAAGGGCGAGATGACGGCCGCCACTAGGGTCAGGACCGGGTCGATCCAGAGCATCGCGGCGATCAGGGCGATGATCGTCGTGATCTCGCGCAGGAACACCGTCGCGAGACGGGTGAGCGCCTCGCGGATGAAGGCGAAGTCCGTGGTGAAGCGCTGGGTCAGGGCCGACGGGCTCTCGCGCCCGATCTGGGCGAGGTCGGCCTCGATCAGGTGGCCGTAGAGCGCCGTCTGCATGTCGGCCTCGATCCGCGTCACCACCTTGTTGGTGAGGATCGTGAGGGCCAGGAGCGAGAACCCCTTCACGGAGGTGACCGCGATGACGAAGAGCGGCGCCAGCATGATGGCCTGCGCGTCCTTGGCGTCGAAGGCATCGAAGGCGGCCTTGATCAGCACCGGATAGAGCCCCGTCGCGCCCGAGACCAGGGCCACGAGCAGGAGCACCAGGCCGAGCGTCTTCCGGTGCGGGCGCATCCAGTCGCGCCACAGGCGGCCGATCAAGGGAAGGGTATCGCCTCGGAAGAGGCTTTTGCGGGCCATGGTCTGTCTTGAGGTTCGGTGCTGTAAGGCTCGCGGTTAGCATGCAATGGCCCCCGCCCGCAAATCCTAAGCGGACCGGACCTCCATGAGCGCCGCTTTGCCGCTCCCGGGCAGGCTCGTCTCTCCCCTCGACAGACGCCCGGATCCGTGGCTGCATGGCGGCGCTATCGGATGGGACATCTCGTGACCTTTGAAACCTGGCTCGCCTTCGCCGCCGCCTCCGCCGTGCTGCTCGTCATCCCGGGCCCGACCATCCTGCTGGTCGTGTCCTATGCCCTCGGGCAGGGCTGGCGGACCGCCCTGCCCATGGCCATCGGGGTCGCCCTGGGCGACTTCACCGCCATGACCCTGTCGCTCCTCGGCCTCGGCGCCCTGCTCGCCGCCTCGGCCACCTTGTTCACGATCCTCAAATGGGCGGGCGCCGCCTATCTTATCTGGCTCGGCATCAAGCTCTGGCGGGCCGGCGGAGCGCTCGACGCCAGGCCGCGCACGGATGCGGCGTCCGCGCTCAGGATGCTGGGCCACGCCTGGCTCGTGACGGCCCTCAATCCGAAGGGGCTGACCTTCTTCATCGCCTTCCTGCCCCAGTTCATCGACCCGAAGCTCGCGCTCTTGCCTCAGGTGGGCGTCTTCGCGGCGACCTTCCTGACCCTCGCCTTCGCGAACGTCATCACCTACGCGCTCATCGCGTCGCGGGCGCGCCGCATCGTGCAGAGCCCGCGGACGATGCGCGCGATCAACCGGACCGGCGGAAGCCTCCTGATCGGCGCCGGGGTTGCGACCGTGGCCCTGAGGGCCGGGCAGGCTTAACCTTCCGCTCCAGTCACACCGCCCTGAGGTGCCGGATCGGCCGTCCGGGCGCGATCATCCCGGCGGCCGCGATGATGCCCTGGGCGTCGATGCCGAAATGGCGGTAGAGGTCCTTGATCGTGCCGGTCTGGCCGAAATGCTCGACACCCAGCGAGCGGGTGCGATGGCCCATGACCGAGCCCATCCAGGCGAGCGTGGCCGGATGGCCGTCGATCACCGTCACCAGCCCGCAATGGGGCGGGACGTCTTCCAGCAGGCGCTCCACATGGGAGCGGGCATGGACGAGGCCGCGCTCGCGGGCGCGCTGCGCCGCCGTCCAGCCGGCATTGAGCCGGTCCGCCGACGTGATGGCGAGCAGGCCGATGTCGCGCCGGTCCTCGGCCATGAGGCCGACCGCCTCGATGGCTTCCGGGGCCACGGCGCCGGTATAGGCGACGACCACCTGGGCGTTCGGCCCCGGCTTTCGCAGCCAATAGGCGCCGGCCATGATGTCGGAGGCGAGCTCCGGGCTCATCTCGCGCTGCGGCTGCTCCAGGCTGCGGGTCGACAGGCGCAGGTAGACCGACCCGCCGGTCTCGTCGCGCAGCCAGGTCCTCTCGTCCGCCTCGCCCTCCCCGTCGCGCTGCATGTAGTCGAAGGCCCAGCGCATGATCACGGCGAGCTCGTCGACGAAGGCCGGCTCGAAGGAGGCCAGACCGTCCTGCGCCATGCCGACCAGGGGCGTGCCGATGGACTGATGCGCGCCGCCCTCCGGGGCGAGCGTCACGCCCGAGGGCGTGGCGACGATCATGAAGCGGGCATCCTGGTAGCAGGCGTAGTTGAGCGCGTCGGCACCGCGATAGATGAAGGGATCGTAGAGGGTGCCGATGGGCAGGATCCGCTCCCCGAAGAGGGAATGGGAGAGGCCGAGGGCCGAGAGCAGGATGAAGAGGTTCATCTCGGCGATGCCGAGCTCGATATGCTGGCCTCCGGGCGAGAATTCCCAGTTGTAGGTCGAGGGAATCCGCTCCTTCTTGAAGGTGTCGACCAGGCTCTCGCGGGCAAACAGCCCGCGCCGGTTCACCCAGGCGCCGAGATTGGTCGAGACCGTCACGTCCGGGGCCGTGGTGACGACCCGCGAGGCGAGCGCATGATCGGAGCGGGCGAGCTCGTTGAGGACGAGGCCGAAGCCCTGCTGGGTCGACATGGCGGGATTGGCCGGGAAGGCGAGCGTCTCCGGCACCGGCACCTGCGGGGCCGTGTAGCGCCGCGTGCCCTTCTGGATGAATGGAACGTCCTTCAGGAAGCGCTCGATCTCAGCCTGCGGAACTTTCAGGCCCTCGAACTTGTCCCATTCATGCCCCGGCCGGACGCCCTGCGTCTTCTGCCAGGCCTCCATCTGGCCGGGCGTCAGCAGGCCGGAATGGTTGTCCTTGTGGCCGGCGAGCGGCAGGCCGAAGCCCTTGATCGTATAGGCCAGGAAGCAGACCGGCCGGTCGTGCTCCCGGGCCTTCTCGAAGGCGTCGAGCAGGCTCGGCAGGTCGTGGCCGCCGAGATTCGACATGAGCTGCGCCAGCTCCTCGTCCGAGCGCTTCTCGATGAGGCGGGTCACCGGCCCCTGGTCGCCGAGGTCGTCGAGGAGGCGCTTGCGCCAGGCCGCGCCGCCTTGATAGGTGAGCGCGGAATAGAGCTGGTTCGGGCAGGAATCGATCCACTCGCGCAGCCTGTCGCCGCCGGGCTCCTGGAACGCCGCCTGCATCAGGGAGCCGTGCTTGAGGATCACCACGTCCCAGCCGAAATTGCGGAACAAAGCCTCGAAGCGCTCCCACAGGCCTTCGCGAATCACCGCGTCGAGGCTCTGGCGGTTGTAGTCGATGATCCACCAGGTGTTGCGGATGCCGTGCTTCCAACCCTCCAGGAGGGCTTCGAAGATGTTGCCCTCGTCCATCTCCGCGTCGCCCACGAGGGAGATCATGCGGCCCTCGGGCCTGTCCTTCGCCCAGCCATGGGCCTTCACGTAATCCTGCACCAGGCTGGCAAAGAGGGTCTGCGCCACGCCGAGCCCCACCGATCCGGTGGAGAAGTCCACGTCGTCGATGTCCTTGGTGCGGGAGGGATAGGATTGCGCGCCCTTGTAGCCCCTGAAGTTCTCCAGCTTCTCCCGGGTCTGGCGGCCGAAAAGGTACTGGATCGCGTGGTAGATCGGGCTGGCATGGGGCTTGACCGCCACCCGGTCCTCCGGCTTCAGGCTCGAGAAGTAGAGGGCCGTCAGGATCGTCGAGAGGGAAGCCGAGGAGGCCTGGTGGCCGCCGATCTTCAACCCGTCCTCGTTGGCCCGCAGGTGATTGGCGTTATGGATCGTCCAGGTGGACAGCCAGAGCACCTTGCGCTCGAGTTCCTTCAGAATGCTCAGGTGCCGCCGATCCGCCATAGGGTCCCTCCCGGTTTTGCCGAGATATAAGCCCGAAGCGTTGGGGAAGCGAGGCCCGAGCCTCTTCGGCTTTGGAAGGGGCCTGAAAAACGAAAAGCCCGCCGGACGGCGGGCCTTCGTAAGACTCTCAGATCCTGAGAGAATTGGAGCGGGCGAAGGGATTCGAACCCTCGACCCCAACCTTGGCAAGGTTGTGCTCTACCCCTGAGCTACACCCGCGCTCCGCGATGCGCGAGGCATCGTTGCGAGGCCGTTGATGTGCCCGAAAACGCCGCGCATTGCAAGAGGGGCCTCCAGAACTTTTCCGCGAACCCTTGAGCCTGCTTCATCCGGTCGCTAGAACGCGAAGCCCATACGGAGGTTGCACGCTTGGCCCATCTGTCCCCGAAGGAGCTCCTGGATCGCCTGTCCTCGCTCGGCATCAGGACCGAGACGGTGGAGCACGAGCCCGTCTTCACGGTGGCCGAATCGGCCTCCGTCAAGGAACGGATTCCGGGAGCCCATTCCAAGAACCTTTTCGTGAAGGACAAGAAGGGCCGCTTCTTCCTGATTTCCGCCAAGCACGACACCGCCATCGACCTCAAGCGGACCCATGAGGCCATCGGCGCCTCGGGCCGCCTCTCCTTCGGCTCGGCCGAGCAGCTGCGCGCCCTGCTCGGGGTCGAGCCGGGCTCCGTCACCGCCTTCGCGGTGGTGAACGATACGGACGGCAAGGTCACCATGGTGCTCGATGCCAACCTCATGGAGCACGAGCGGGTGAACTTTCATCCCCTGGTCAATTCCATGACCACCGGCGTGTCCCGGGAGGACCTGTTGGCCTTCCTGAGGGCCACGGGGCACGATCCGCTCATCCTGCGCCTGCCGGAGCCGCCGGCGGAATTGCCAGACAACGCTCAAGCTCCCATGTAAGGAGCGTCCTTCTCAAGACTCTCACCTTTCGAGGATCGCATGCTGTCCGATACCCCCGTCCCCGGAACGTCCTCCGACGATCTCGTGAAGGACACCACCACGGCGACCTTCCGTCAGGACGTGCTCGCCGAATCCATGCAGCAGCCCGTGCTGGTGGATTTCTGGGCCCCCTGGTGCGGCCCCTGCAAGCAGCTCACGCCGATCCTGGAAAAGGCCGTGCGGGCCGCCGGCGGCAAGGTGAAGCTCGTGAAGATGAACATCGACGAGCATCCGCAGGTCGCCGGCCAGCTCGGCGTGCAGTCGATTCCCGCCGTCTTCGCCTTCCAGCGCGGCCAGCCGGTGGACGGCTTCATGGGCGCCCTGCCCGAAAGCCAGGTCAAGACCTTCATCGAGCGCCTCGTCGGACCGCTCGGCCCCAGCGCGGCCGACGAGATCATGGCAGAGGCCGACCGCCTGATGGCCGAGGGCGATATCGGCGGGGCGGCCGAGCTCTATTCCGGCGTCCTCGCCCAGGATCCCGAGAACGTCGCGGCGCTCGCCGCCCTCGTGAAGCTGCACGTGGAGGTGAGCGATCTCGAAGGCGCCAGGCGCTTCCTCGCCATGGCCCCGGAGGGGAAAGCCAACGATCCTGCGCTCGCCGGCGCGCGGGCCGCGATCGAGCTCGCCGAGCAGGCGGGCTCCCTCGGCGACCTGGCGGACCTCCAGCGCAGGGTCGAGGCCGATCCCGCGGACCATCAGGCCCGCTTCGATCTGGCCGTGGGCCTGAACGCCCGCGGGCGGCGCGAAGAAGCCGCCAATCACCTCCTTGAAATCGTTCGCCGCGACCGCAATTGGAACGATGACGGCGCGCGCAAGCAACTCGTCCAGTTCTTCGAGGCCTGGGGTCCGATGGACGAGATGACGCTGGCAGGGCGGCGGAGGCTCTCCTCGCTCCTGTTCTCGTGACGTCCTTGCGGTTTGGGAGATCGGGATGGGAATGAACGCGGTATACCGTGGGCCGGAGGATTGCCCGTCGGTCATTCCCGTCTTCCCGCTCCCCGGTGCGCTTCTCCTGCCGCGCGGACAGATGCCCCTCAACATCTTCGAGCCGCGCTATGTGGCGATGGTCGATGAGGCGCTGAAGACCGACCGCATCATCGGCATGGTGCAGCCCGATGCGGACAACGATCCCCTGGCGAGCGTGCCGAAACTCTACCGGGTGGGCTGCGCCGGACGCATCACGCAGCTCGCCGAGACGGGCGACGGGCGGTATCTCATCACGCTCATCGGCGTGTCGCGCTTCCGCATCGAGGAGGAGCTGCCCTCCATCGACCCGTTCCGCCAGTGCCAGGTGACGTTCGAGCCCTTCGCCGACGACTTCACGGCCCGCGCCGGCGAGAACGACGTTGACCGCGCCGGCGTGGTCAAGGCCCTGCGCGATTTCGTCAATGCGGTGCACGTGAAGGTCGACTGGCGCGGCATCGAGGAGGCGCCCAACGAGGCCCTCGTCAACGCGCTCTGCATGATGAGCCCCTTCGGCGTGCGCGAGAAGCAGGCGCTGCTCGAGGCGCCCAACCTGAAAAGCCGGGCGGAGGTGCTCATCGCCCTGACCGAGATCGAGCTCGCCCGCGGCGGCGCCGGCTCCGATTCGACCCTGCAATAGGAATGACCACGATGGTCCCGAACACGACTCAAAGCGACACGCCCCAGCCCGTGGAGGCGACGCGGATCGACCCCAAGCTCCTGGAGCTTCTCGTCTGCCCGCTCACCAAGGAAACGCTGGAATACGACGCCGCCCGCCAGGAGCTGATCAGCCGCCGCGCCAAGCTCGCCTACCCGATCCGCGACGGCATCCCGATCATGCTGCCGGAAGAGGCGCGGCAACTGACGGATTAAGAGAGAAATCCGGGGGGCTATGCTCCCTCGACAATCGCCTCCGCCAGCGCCAGCACGCGCCTCGCCATGTCCACATGCAGCCGCTCGACCATGCGGCCGCCGAAGTTGATGGCGCCCTTACCCGCATTCTCCTGCCGTTCGAAGGCCGCCACGATGGCGCGGGCGTTCTCGATCTCGTCCGCCGTCGGGGCGAAAATCTCGTTGGCGGCCGCGATCTGATCGGGATGGATCAGCGTCTTGCCGTCGAAGCCGCAATCGCGGCCCTGCCCGCATTCGTCGCGAAAGCCCTCCGCATCGGACAGGGTGTTGTAGACACCGTCGAGAATGTCGATGCCGTGCGCCCGCGCGGCGGCGAGCGCCGTCATCAGCCAGGGCAGCATCGCGGCGCGTCCCGGCAGCAGGCGCGCGCGGGTGTCCTTGGCGAGATCGTTGGTGCCCATGACGAAACAGGAAAGCCGCGTGTCCACGTCATGGGCCGCGCTCGCGATGGATTCCGCCCGGAGGATCGCGAGCGGCGTCTCGATCATCGCCCAGACCCGGGTGCGTTCCGCGGCCCCGAGCTTGCGCAGGCGCAGGCCCACCGCCGCGAGCGTTTCGGCCGACGACACCTTCGGCACGAGGATCGCATCCGGGGCCGCCGCGACGGCGGCCGCGAGATCCGCCTCGCCCCAGGGCGTCTCGAGCGCGTTGATCCGAATCACCAGCTCGCGCCAGCCATAGCCCCCGGCCTGCACGGCCGCGCAGACCTGCTCGCGCGCCTGCCCCTTCAGGTCGGGCGCCACCGCGTCCTCCAGGTCGAAGATCACCGCGTCGGCGGAGAGCGACTTCGCCTTCTCGATCGCACGGGCGTTGGAGCCGGGCATGTAGAGGGCGCTGCGGCGCGGGCGGATGGGAATCATGGCATCCTCTCTTTCCCCTCCCCCTTGCGGGGAGGGGTTAGGGGTGGGGGTGGTGCGGCCGGAGCAGGGTTTAAACCAGTTCGATGCAGTATGGATGTTGAGCACTCAACACTATCAAGAAGCGTTCTGACTTTTCGACCCCCACCCTCTGTCCCTCCCCGCAAGGGGGAGGGAAGATGGAGCGTCAAGTTTGGAAAGGATAAGCCGGACGATGTGGGTCGCAGGGGTCGATGGCTGCCGGGCCGGGTGGATCGCGGCGCTCATGCGGGCGGACGATCCCGGCGCCCATCGCATCGTGACGGCGCCGACGCTCGAGGCCATCGCCGATGCGCCGGAGCACCCGGCGGTGATCGCCGTGGACATGCCCATCGGCCTGCCCGAGCGGACCGAAGGATCGGGCCGCCTGCCGGAGCGGCTGATTCGCCCGCTCCTGGGCGAACGGCAATCCTCCGTCTTCGCCATTCCCTCCCGCCGTGCCGTCGAGGCCCTGGATTACGGGGAGGCCTGCGCGGTCGCCGCCGCCACCTCCGACCCGTCGCGGAAGGTGTCGCGGCAGGGCTTCGCCATCTTCCCGAAGATCCGCGAGGTCGACGCGCTGCTGCGCGGCCGGCCCAGCCTGATGCCGCGCGTCTACGAGGTGCATCCCGAACTCGCCTTCTGGGCGCTGAACGGCGGCCGCGCGCTCGACCGGCCGAAGAAGGTGAAGGGCGTGCCCTACGGCCCCGGCATGGCGCTTCGCCGGGACCTCCTGAAGGAATCCGGCCTCCTTCCCGACGCGCTGATCGATTCGCCGACGCCCCGCGGCGCGGCCCGGGACGACCTGCTCGATGCGCTCGCAGGGTTGACCGTGGCGCTGGATCTCGCGAGAGGTGGAGGGCAATCCTTTCCCGATCCGCCCGGCCGTGACGCGCACGGCCTTCCGGTCGCCATCTGGACGCTCCGCAAGCAGCCCAAGGTTTTCCCATGACCATCACCCGCGCCGACATCGAAGCGGCCCATGCCCGCATCGCCCCCCATATCCGCCGCACGCCGGTCCTGAACCTGGGGCATGCCTTCGGCCACGACGGGCCGGTGAGCCTGAAGCTGGAATTCCTGCAGCATGCGGGCTCGTTCAAGACCCGCGGCGCCTTCAACACCCTGCTGTCGATGGAGGTCCCGGCCGCCGGCGTCGCGGCCGCCTCCGGCGGCAATCACGGCGCGGCCGTGGCCTATGCGGCGAAGCAGCTGGGCGTGAGAGCGCGCATCTTCGTGCCGGACATCTCGAGCCCGGCGAAAATCGCCGTGATCCGCTCGCACGGCGCCGAGGTGGTGATCGGCGGCGCCCGCTACGCGGACGCTCAAGCAGCCTGCGATCTCTACGTGGAGGAGAGCGGCGCCCTGCGCGTCCATCCCTTCGGGGCCGAGAGCACGGTGACCGGCCAGGGCACGGCGGCGCTCGAATGGGAGCAGGACGCGCTAGCGCATCGTGCGGACCCAGAGGGCCGCGTCAGCGAAAAGTGGGCCCGGTTTTCCGCGTCGAACGATGCGCTAGGCAAAAAAGGCAGCATCGGATCGATCCCAAAAGTGGACTCCACTTTTGGGTCCGATGCTGTAGCCCTCGACACCGTCCTGGTCGCGGTGGGCGGCGGCGGGCTCATCAGCGGCGTGGCGAGCTGGTGGGCCGGGCGCGTGAAGGTGGTGGGCGTCGAGCCGGAGGGCTCGCGGGCGCTCCACGCGGCCCTTGAAGCGGGACGGCCCGTCGACGTGGACGTGGATTCCGTCGCGGCCGATTCGCTCGGCGCCAAGAACACCGGCGATCTCGTCTATTCGATCTGCCGCGACACCGTCGATCACGTGGCGCTCGTGTCGGACCCGGCGATCCGCGACGCACAGAGGCTGCTCTGGCGCGATTTCCGCATCGCATCCGAGCCCGGCGGGGCGGCGGCACTGGCGGCGCTGGCCTCGGGGACCTATAAACCCCGCTCGGGCGAGCGGATCGGCGTGCTCCTGTGCGGCGCCAATGTCGAACTCGCCAAGCTTGCCGAAGTCACCCATCCCTGAAGAGAAGGCCGCCCATGTTCCCGCAACGTCTGACCGAAGGCTACCGCGCATTCCTCGACGAACGCTTCGCCCGGGAAAAGGGACGATACGAGGCGCTCGCCGAGAAGGGCCAGTCGCCCGAGGTGATGGTGATCGGCTGCTGCGACAGCCGCGTCTCGCCGGAGGTCATCTTCGATGCGATCCCGGGCGAATTGTTCGTGGTGCGCAACGTGGCGAACCTGGTGCCGCCCTTCGAGACGGGCGGCGATTACCACGGCACCTCGGCGGCGCTCGAATTCGCCGTGCAGGCCCTGCGCGTGAAGCATATCGTGGTCCTGGGCCACGCCCGCTGCGGCGGCATCCGCGCCTTCGCCGACGACACGGCCCCCCTGTCGCCGGGCGACTTCATCGGCCGCTGGATGAACCTGATCGCTCCGGCCGGCGAGCGCATCGGCCCGCGCGGCAACACGGACTTTTCCGATTACCTGACCCGGCTCGAACTCGCCGCCATCGAGAACAGCCTCAACAACCTGATGACCTTCCCTTGCGTCCGCATCCTCGTGGAACGCGGCAAGCTCCAGCTCCACGGCGCCTTCTTCGGCGTGTCGTCCGGCGTCCTGATGGTGCGCGATCCGGAGACCGGGGAGTACCGCTCGGCCATCGAGGACATGCCCCAAAGGGTCTCGATGTTCAGCGCCCGTCGCGTCGACGCTCCGTAGCGACAACCCAGGATTGCGGACAGTTTATTCCTAGACTGTTCAGATATTGACGGCCCCTGGAGATGTAATAACATCTCTCAACTTTTCAAGGGGCCGTCATGTCTACTTTATTCGTATCCACTGCGCGAACCACCGAAGTCCACCTTGATCCGACCACTAACGAGGTGCAGGTCACGCAAACCGGATCCATCACGACTGCCAATACGGCGATCGATGGGGAACCGGGATCAATTGTCGTCGTCGACGGCTCGGTCCGCTCGCAATTGGACGCAATCGCGTTCAGCGGAGGTGGCTGCGCCATCACCGTCGGCAGCACGGGAATCGTCAGAGCCACCCTTAACGGGATCTTCCTAGGAGATGATCTCAACACCGTCATCAATAATGGTCAGATCTCGGGCTCACTGACGATTCCCAACAATGCCGCCATCTGGCTCGACGGTTCGGACAACCACATTTTCAACAACGGGATCTTGTCTGGCTATTACGGTATTCGCGGCAGCGGTGACCTTGGCAACGGCAACCTTAATCACATCGTCAATGCCGGGAAGATCGAGGCGGCCGACACCGGCATCCTGTTGACCGGCATATCCGGTCTCGTCGCGTCTGCCACCGCAACTCCGGACAACCCCTACGGCGTGTTCAACAGCGGCACGATCCTTGCTGGCGTCGCAGGAATCGTCGTCGATTTGTCCGGCAACGTCACCAATAGCGGACTCATCCAGGCCGGGACTCTCGGCGTCACCTTCGGCTCTGGCGATTCCTTCCTGAGCAACACCGGCACGATCGCGGCGCAGACCGCCGTGTTCGGCTCCTTCGACCGGGACACCCTGCTCAACCAGGGCACGATCCAGGGCGAGATTCTCCTCAACGAGGGCGACGATTTCTATGACGGGCGCGGCGGAACGGTGACCGATGCCGTGGACATGGGCCAGGGTAACGATCACGCCTATGGCGGCAGCGGCAGAGAGTTCCTCATCGGCGGCGAGGGCCGGGATGCCCTCTTCGGCAACGGCGGCGACGACACCCTCGAGGGCGGCACCGGCAACGATTGGCTCGACGGCGGCACAGGCGCCGATGTCATGGTGGGTGGCGAGGGCGACGACACCTTTGTCGTCGACGACGCGAACGATGTTATCGTGGTCGAAGCGACCGATAATGGGATTGATCTCGTCCGCGCATCGATCTCTTACGTGCTCGAGCAAAATCTCGAAAAACTCTGGCTGAGGGGCGAGGCCGACCTCAACGGCACCGGTAACGATCTGGCGAACGAGATCATCGGCAATACCGGCAACAACGTGCTCGACGGCGGCGCGGGCGCGGACGGCCTCGTCGGCGGCCAAGGCAATGATACCTACATCGTGGACGACGTGAACGACGTCGTGATCGAACTGGTCGACGAAGGCACCGACACGGTGCGCGCGTCCGTGTCCCACACGCTCGCCAGGAACGTGGAGAACCTCGTCCTCACCGGATCGGGCGACATCACCGGCGCCGGCAATGAGCTGGCGAACACGATCACCGGCAATGTCGGCAAGAACCTGCTCAACGGTGGCGCGGGCGCCGATCAGCTGATCGGCGGCGAGGGCGACGACACCTACATCGTCGATCATGAGGGCGACCTGGTGGTGGAGCGGGCCGGCGAAGGGGGCGACACGGTCAGCGCTTCCGTAGCCTATGCGCTCGGGGCGAATGTGGAAAACCTCGTCCTCACCGGAACGGGCGACATCGGCGGCATCGGCAACGAGCTGGTCAACCGGATCACCGGCAACGACGGCAACAACCTCCTCGACGGCGGCGCGGGAGCGGACCTGCTGACCGGTGGGCTCGGCAACGACACCTATATTGTCGATGACGTGAACGACGCGGTGATCGAAGGGCTGGATGCCGGCATCGATACGGTGCGCGCATCGATATCCTACACGCTCGCCGACAACGTGGAGAACCTCGTCCTCACGGGCACGGGCGACAATGACGGCACGGGCAATCATCTCGCCAATGCCATCACGGGCAATGGCGGCAGCAACCGCATCGCGGGCGGCGGCGGCAACGATCTGCTCGATGGCGGCGCCGGCCAGGATACCGCCCTGTTCGCCGGCCTCCTGTCGGATTACACGATCACCCGCAATCCCGACGGCTCCTTGACGGTCCAGGACAACACGGCCGCCCGTGACGGCACGGACACCTTGAGAAACTTCGAGTTCCTGCAATTCCAGGACGGCACGATCACGCTGCCGACGCAGGCACCCAGCGCGCCTGCGGTGCAGGGCTCCGTGACCCCGGTCAATGAGAACGCTGCGCCCTTCACCCATGTGACGACGGTGCAAAGCCCGGGCCTCGCGGCGGGCAGCGCAACCTATTCACTGACCGTCAATCCCGGCGGCAAGTTTGCGATCGATCCGGTGAGCGGCGTGATCAGCCTCGTGGGCGAGGTCGATTACGAATCGACGGAAGACCTCGATCTGCAGACCGAGTTCGTCGGCCCGCTGGTGCGGAAGTTCTATCTTCTCAGCGTCACCGCCACCGAGTCGCTCACCGGCTGGTCGTCCGCGGCCGCCCCGGTGAAGGTCTACGTGAACGACGTGAACGAGGCCGCGACGGGCTTCTCCTTCACGGACGGGACGACGAAGGCGGCGATCTTTGAATCCGCCGCCGACGGCGCCCTCATCGGCATGCTGCAGGCCACCGATCCGGAAGGCGACACCGGGCTCATCTATGCCTTCGACACCACCGGCGCCGGCGGCACGAGCGGCGCCGGCAATGCGGGCGGCCGGTTCAAGATCGAGAACGGCCAGCTGAAGGTGGCGGCGCTCACCGACATCACCAAGGCCGAGACCTATACGATCACCCTGAAGGTGACGGACAGGAACGGCGGCCCCGGATCGGTCTCCGCCTACAAGGACTTCCACATCACGGTGAACCCGGTCGGCGACGGCAACACGCCGCCCGCGGCGCCTCAATACGGTTCGGTGGGGGAACTCAGCGAGAACGGCGGGCCGGTCGCAAGCGTCGTCACGGTGCATGCCGTGGACCCCGAAGGCGATCCGGTCGAATACCAGCTCGTCGGCAATCCCGGCAACCTGTTCTCCATCGACTCGGCCACCGGCGTGATCTCCTTCGCGGGCGGCGCCAATTACGAGGCCGCCAATATCGGGCTTCAGACCGAGAATGCCGGCACGCCCGACGAGAAGAAATATTTCAACGTGGTGGTGCGAGCCCGCGAGAGCGGGCCGACCGGGCTGACCTCGTCCAACACCACGATCAAGGTCTACCTCAAGGACGTGAACGAGGCGCCGACCGGCGCGACCTATGCGGTCACCGCCGTGGCGAAAGGCGCTCAGGCCGGCACCACGCTGGCGAGCCTGCAGAACGTGATAGACCCGGACACCCGGGCCAGTTTCCGCACCTACTCCTACGCCCTCGTGAACGCGGACGGCAGCGCCTATACGGGCAACGAATTCTCGATCGATGCCGGCGGCAACGTGAAGGTCGGCGCGGGCGGGCTGCGCGACGTGCTGGCCCCCACCACCGTTCCGGTCTTCGTCAAGATCACGGATCAGATCGACACGACCCTGACCTTCACCAAGCAGGTCGATCTCACGCTCAGGCCGGTCAATCACGCGCCCACCGACATCACCCTGACGAACCAGAGCATCCGCGAGCTCTCGGCCGCGGGCGATTTCGTGGGCAGCCTGGGCGCCGCCGACGTCGATGCGGGCGAGACCTTCACCTACGAGCTCATCGACAATGCCGGGGGCCGGTTCAAGCTCGTCAACGGCCATGACATCGTGGTCGATAACGGCTTCCTGCTCGATTTCGAGCAGGCTCCATCGCATACGGTCAAGGTCCGCGTGACCGACAGCGCCGGGGCTTCCTTCGACAAGGACATCGCCATCGGCGTGATCGACTGGAACCCCGAGTTCACCTCCGGCTCGACCGCCAACGACGTGTTCTACGGCGGCGCCTTGGGCGACACCCTTTCCGGTAATCTCGGCAACGACCGACTGTTCGGCGGCGCGGGCAACGACATCCTCAGCGGCGACGGCAACAACGACATCCTCTCGGGCGGAGCCGGCAAGGACACGCTCTATGGCGGCAAGAAGACCAAGACGGACCTGAACAAGGATGCCTTCCTGTTCGACTTCAAGGTGACGAAGAGCACCTACAAGAACCACATCGACAAGGTGAAGGACGCCCAGTTCAAGTACGACTCGTTCTACTTCGACGACGACGCCTTCAAGAACGCGACCATCACCAAGTACCTGAAGAACAAGAAGGCCTCGCTGGACAAGGCGGTCGCCATCAAGAAGGGCTGGTTCGCCCTCGGAGAGGCGAAGGACAGGGACGACTTCTTCATCGCCAAGAAGGTGAATGCGAAGACCTACAAGCTCTTCTTCGATGCCGACGGCTCGGGCAAGGGCAAGGCCCTGGAAATCGCCACCGTCACCTACGACAAGAAGGTCGGCGGCGAGATCAGCCACAAGGACTTCTTCCTCGTTTGAGCGGCGTCTCGAGCACCGGAGCCAAAAGTGAACCCACTTTTGGCTCCGGTGCTCCTCCTCTTGGCTGGCGCATCGTTGAGTGCGAAAAACCGGGTCCACTTTTCACTGACGTGGCCCTACGGGTCGCTGACGCGGCCCTCTGGGTCCGCACGATGCGCTCGTCCCGGACACGCGACACCTGGCACTGCCCCGCCCCGGTCATGCGCCCTGGCCGCCATCCACCCCACCACCATCATGGCCTCCCCGGCCCTGATCCCGGGATCAGGGCCGGCCGATGGCGGAGAAGACGGGAGGATGCAGGTTCGGCCCGCCCCGCGACCCTCATCCTTCGGTGCGAGGCGCAGGCGTCTTTCCCTCCCCCTTGTGGGGAGGGATTAAGGGTGGGGGTGTGGGCGCCGGACCTTGATAGGCTATCGCCCACACCCCCACCTCCAGCTCCTCCCCACAAGGGGGAGGAGAGCTTTTCGGCCCGCCGCGGGACAATGTTCTTATTTTGTTCTTGACAGGCCGATCAAGCTTGGCTATATCATTCGCTATCCCCGCCCGACGAGGGACGCGCTTCGCGAGGCGTCACGAGTGTCGGGGTGGGGATGCGGTCCTGCCGGACGGTGCACGCAGCCGCCCGGGCAGGAGGCCCTTGGCAGCCTTGTGCGGGACCAAGTCGAAACGCCTAAAAGAACCGCGTGCGAAGGCGCCGTCCGGCTCTTCCATTCTCATCGCATTCGAGCCGGGCTGCCCGTCGCACCTCCCTCGACCCTTCAAGCCCGGCGCCACATGGCTCCGGGCCTGAAGGTGCTGGATCTTTGACATCGCACAGCAGGGCCATGCCCTCACCGTCATGGCCGGGCGTGTCAGCCATCCACGCCGTCGAACCCGGCCCAGCCTCCCTCGGTCCTCATCCTGAGGAGCCGCTGAAAGCGGCGTCTCGAAGGAGGGTCCAGTGCCCTCTGGTTCCTCCTTCGAGACGGTCGCTGCGCGACCTCCTCAGGATGAGGTGAGAGGGGATGAAAATCGGGATCACCGGCACGGAGCCCCGCATCACATCGGGGAGGGCGATGACGGCGAGGGCGGGCATTATCGAGCCCGTCGAGCACCATGCCCCAGACATGAGAAGAGCCGCGTCGCATGCGACGCGGCTCCCTCACGATTACGCATCCAGAACGGGCTCAGGCCGCCTGCTTCTTCGGCTTCAGGAGGCCGCGATTGGCCATGGCCTCGGCGATCTGCACGGCGTTCAGGGCCGCGCCCTTGCGCAGGTTGTCGGAGACGCACCAGAAGGACAGGCCGTTCTCGACCGTGATGTCCTCGCGGATGCGGGAGATGTAGGTGGCGTCCTCGCCGGCCGCCTCGTGGGGCGTGATATAGCCGCCGGGCTCGCGCTTATCGACCACCAGGATGCCGGGGGCCGAGCGCAGGATGTCGCGCGCCTCGTCGGCCGAGATCGGCTTCTCGAATTCCACGTTCACGGCTTCCGAGTGGCTGATGAAGACCGGCACGCGCACGCAGGTGGCGGTGAGCTTGATCTTCGGGTCGAGGATCTTCTTGGTCTCGGCCGTCATCTTCCACTCTTCCTTCGTGTACCCGTCCTCCATGAACACATCGATGTGCGGGATCAGGTTGAAGGCGATGCGCTTGGGGAACTTCTTCTCCTGCACGTCCTGGAGCGAGTAGAGCGCCTTGGTCTGGCGGTCGAGCTCGTCCATGCCGTCCTTGCCGGCGCCGGAGACCGACTGGTAGGTGGCCACCACCACGCGCCTGATGGTGGCGCGGTCATGGAGCGGCTTCAACGCCACGACGAGCTGGGCGGTGGAGCAGTTCGGGTTGGCGACGATGCCCTTCTTGATCTCGCGAAGCGCCTCGGCGTTCACCTCCGGCACCACCAGCGGCACCTCCGGGTCGTAGCGCCAGGCCGAGGAATTGTCGATCACGACCGCGCCCTGGGCGGCGATCTTCGGCGACCACTCCTTCGAGACCTCGCCGCCGGCCGACATGAGGCACAGATCGACATCGGAGAAATCGTAGGTATCGAGGGCTTTCGTCTTGAGCGTCTTGTCGCCGTAGGACACTTCCGTTCCCTGGCTGCGGCGGGAAGCCAGCGCCACCACCTCATCGGCCGGGAAGGCCCGCTCGGCGAGGATGCTCAGCATCTCGCGGCCCACATTGCCGGTCGCACCGACGACGGCGATCTTGAAACCCATTGATCTTCTCCTGTTATCGCTCTCCCCGGAAGTCTGAAAACCCTGTTCGGGTGCTGCCTCTCGCCCCGAGGGAGAGAGGACCGGGGACGACGAGGCTTATTCGACCGTGGTTTTCACGGTCGTCGTGGCGGTTTTCGTTTTGCTCGTCGTCTGAATGAGCATCGCCATGGCCATCGTCCATCTGAAAGCCCGGACCGGGCTTCGATACCCGCCAGCAACACACCAAAGTCACGCTGCCGTCAAGCGTTTCCTCGATATCGCACGCCTTCGATCATCCGCGCCCGGCATCGGGGCCATCGGGGCGAGAACGGCCGGTCCGGTTAAGCTTTGGTTTACCTTGCTTAGCAAAACCTTTCGAACCCACGCGAATGTCACGGTAGAACATGGTCTGACAGGATCAGCAGAGTCGATTGGTTCAAGCAATGCCGCGGGCGGTTCATGCCGAATGGGACGAGGAGGACGTCGCCGACTGGGTCGACGAGCGCCCGACCCGTCGCCTGCGCCGGAAGCGCCTGCCCTGGCTGCGCATCGTCCTGATCTCGTGCTGCAGCATCGCGGGGCTCGTCTATCTCGCCCTTGAGCAGGAGCAGGGCGCGCGCCCGGCCGAGCGCCAGAAATCCGTTCCATCGTCAGTTCTGGTCGCACCCGCATCGTCCTGGAAGCCGTTGCCTCCCTCCCCGGCCGTCTATGCGCTGGCGGGCACGTCCGCCCCGCTCATGTCGGAAGCCCGCGAGCATGCGAACGGTGCCCGGGAGGACGCCCTGACCCTCGGTCGCTTCGGCGATTTCCGGTACGCCCAGCTGGCTCTCGTCCAGGGGCAGGCCGAGCCGGCCGGGAGCTTCTATATCGAGACGGTACGGCGGGCGGCGCGCACGGGCCTCGCGGTTGCCCATCAGGGCCAGAGCCGCATGGTCGCGACGAAGTTCGGCTCCGTGGAAACCGCCCCCCTGACCCTGGCGAACAGGGGCGAGCAGGCCTGCCAGGCCTTCCGCTTCTCGGACGAAACGGCCGCGTTCAGCTTCCAGGGCTGGCTCTGCGGCTCCTCCACGCCGGACGATGCGCAGGTCGCCTGCTTCATCGACGGCATCGCGCTGGCCGGTGGCGCCAGCCCGTCGTTGAAGGCGATCTTCGCCCAGACGGAGCGCAACCGGAACGAGGCCTGCGGGCCGGGTGCCCGCACCGCCTCCGTGACCGTCAGGCCTCCGGCCCGACCGTAAGCGCCGCCCGATGCATGACGTTGCAGCCGTATCCGTTCGGGTTCCAATGGGCTGCGCGGAACGGCTGGGCCCGGCCCCGTGAATCCGTCGCCCGGGCGACGATCTCGTAATAGCCGTCGCCCGGCAGGGGCACGGAGACCTGCCATCGCACCCAGTCGTAGCGGTTGCGCGGCGGCGTCATGCCAGCCTCGATCCAGGTCGCGCCGCCGTCGAGGGTCACGTCGACCCGGGCGATTCCGTCGTCGCCCGCCCAGGCGGCGCCCCGGACTTCGATGGTTCGCGTCCCGGACGGATACCGGCTGCCATCCGCCGGCGCGGTGACGATGCTGCGCACGGGCATGGATTCGAGAATCCGGGTCGGCACCCCCTGCCCGTCCGAGCCCGGGGGCAGAGGATGGACCGGCATGCGGTAGGACAGGCCGGTCATGCCCGGCCCGTCATGCTCCCGGTCGCGGATCCAGATCCGCGTGAGCCATTTCTGGCTTAAGGAGCCGGGCCAGCCGGGCACGATCAGGCGCAGGGGGCCGCCATGGATGAAGGGCAAGGGCTCGCCGTTCATCGCCCAGACGAGCAGCGTGTGCTCCTCCAGCGCCTTGGCGATCGGCATGCCGCGGGACATGGCCTGGCGTTCATGGCTGCCGTGCTTGTCCGGATCGGCGCCGAAATGGCCGGTGAACAGCGCCGTGTCCTTCAGGCCGGCCTCGCGCAGGACGTCGCCCAGGGAGACGCCCGTCCATTCCGCGCAGCCGGCGCCCCCGTTGGTCCAGGGATTGCCTTCCGCTTCAGGCTGAAGGAAGGACCGGCCGTTGCCGCCGCATTCGAGCACCATGCGAAAGGTCTTGTGCGGGAAGCGGCTCTTCAGTTCCGCGAGGGTCAGGCGGAGCGGGCGCTCCACCTCGCCGTCGATGACGAAGGTCCAGGCTTCGGCGTCGTCCACCGGGTGCGGCAGCAGCCCGTTGTTGCGGATGAAGAAGCGAGCGACCGGAGTCGTCTCGTCGTCGAGATGCTCTTCCGGCGTCTCGGCCACCAGCGGGGTTTCGCCCAGCAGCCTCAAGCCCTCCTTGCCCCGGAGATCCACACCGGCCTTCCTGTCCTGCATCGGCAGTCGTCCTCCTCGCGTCGTGCGAAATGTCACGCTTCGGCGGAACCATTTTAGGGAGGCCGCCTTGTTTTTGCATCATCGCACATGATGATCGCGCACAGCATAAGGACTGAGCGCCGCTCTTGGAGGATTACCCATGCGCCGATTCGCACTTCTGGGTTTGATATCGTTGGCTGCGCTCGCGTCCGTCCCGCTGGCGGAGGATGCGCAGGCCCAGGACCGTCCCCTCGTTCTCCGGGTCAAACCCCGCAGCTTCCTCGATCCGGGCCCGGTCGTGCCGGTCGGATCGATGAACCGCTATGTCACCGCGCCGATGATCTCTGCCATCGCGAACCCGCCCTACGGTTACCAGAAGGACCGCTTCGGCGAGGGTGCACTTCCCGATCCGGTCACCAACGGACCGTTCGTCGGCGCCCGCAATCCGTTCCCCATGTTCGGCGTCCCGGAGGTCGGCGTGACAGGCTCGATCCGATAGATCGCTTCCTGGAACGGAGAGCCCCGGGCAGGACCCGGGGCTTTTGCTTTTTACGAGAGCGCCTCGAGTTCCTTGACGATCGCGTCGCCCACGTCCTGGGTGCCCACGGCATTCGTGCCAGGCGCTGCGATGTCCTTCGTGCGGGTGCCGGAGGCCAGCACCTTGGCGATGGCCTTGTCCAGGCGGTCCGCCTCGTCGAGGAGGCCGAAGGAATAGCGCAGCGCCATGCCGAAGGATCCGATCATGGCGATGGGGTTGGCCAGTCCCTTGCCGGCGATGTCCGGCGCCGAGCCGTGCACGGGCTCGTAGAGCGCCTTGCGCCGGCCGGTGGCCGGATCCTCGGCCCCGAGCGATGCGGAAGGCAGCATGCCGAGCGAGCCCGTGAGCATGGCGGCGATGTCCGACAGGATGTCGCCGAAGAGGTTGTCGGTGACGATCACGTCGAACTGCTTGGGCCAGCGCACGAGCTGCATGGCGCAGTTGTCGGCGAGCACGTTCTCGAGCTCCACGTCCGGGAACTCGGCCTTATGGATGCGGCCCACGACCTGGCGCCAGAACACGCCGGTCTTCATCACGTTGAACTTCTCGGCCGAGGACACCTTGTTGCGGCGCTTCCTGGCCAGGTCGAAGGCGACGCGCGCGATGCGCTCCACCTCGTGCGTGTGATAGAGCTGGGTGTCGACCGCCCGCTGGGAACCGTCCTCCAGGGTCACGATCTCCTTCGGCTCGCCGAAATAGACGCCGCCCGTGAGCTCGCGCACGATCATGATGTCGAGCCCCTCCACCACCTCGCGCTTGAGCGAGGAGGCATCCGCCAGGGCCGGATAGCAGATTGCCGGGCGCAGGTTGGCGAAGAGGCCGAGATCCTTGCGCAGGCGCAGCAGGCCGGCCTCGGGACGCACCGCGTAAGGCACGGTGTCCCATTTGGCTCCGCCGACGGCGCCGAAGAGCACCGCATCGGCTTCCTGAGCGCGATCCATGGCGGCTTCCGAGATCGAGGCCCCATGCGCGTCATAGGCCGCGCCGCCGACGAGATCCGTCTCCGTCTCGAATCCGATGCCGCGCTTGCGGAACCAGCCCACAATCTTCTCGACCTCGCGCATGACCTCCGGGCCGATGCCGTCGCCGGGGAGAAGGAGAAGCTTGTGCGTTGCCATGGGAAGACCCTTGTTCTGTCGTGATCGAATGCAGGGCTCTTAAAAGACCGAACGCGGCTCTTGGCAAGCGTTAGTCGCGTTGGCCGTTAGGCGAAGGCACCATGGCCGGCCTCGGGCCGCCGGTCCTTCGGGGTCCTGACGACGGTGACGGAACAGGGCGCCTCCGCCACGACCCGGGACGAGACGCTACCGAGATAGCGGCGAAGCGCCGAGGAGGCCCTGGCGCCGATCACGATGTGGTCGACATTGTTGTGCCGGGCGTAATCCACCAGGGCCGCCGCCGGATCGGGCGCTTCCAGCACGCTGTAGGAGATCCGCTCGGCCGGGATGTCGAGGGAGGAGCCCCAGTGCTTGAGCTGGACGAGGCGCTGCACGTGGAGGCTGCGCCCTTCGGCGTCCTCCAGGATGTCGACGGCGATGCGCGAGGTTCTCAGGACATTGACGCAGGCGATGCGGGCCTCGTTCTCCAGGGAGAGGATGCGTTGGACCATGAGGCGCAGGGCTTCGGCCAGATCCTCGCCTCCCGGCGAGAGATCGACCGCGGCAAGCACGATGGGCGCCCGGGACAGCTGGCCGGCGATGTTCGGCGCTTCGAGGGTCTTCGCCTTGCGGGCCTTGAGCCAGCGCCGGAAGGTCTTCACGCCGCTATCCCGCTCCAGCCGCTGCGCCCGCTCGGTGAGCCGGACCTGCTCCGGGTGCTCGAGATCGAGGGCGAGCTGGGCCGCGGTGGCATAGCGCTCGTCCGGATCGACCTCCAGGCAGCGCAGGATGATCTCCTGCAGCCAGGGCGGGCAATCGGGGGAGAGCGCCCGCGGCGGCACGGGATCGCGCCACAGGCGGCGGCGGATCTGGCTGCCGCGCGGATTGCCGAAGGGGCGCTCCCCCGTGACGAAGAAATACAGCATCACGCCGAGCGCGAAGAGATCGCTGCGCGGATCGGCCCTGTCCTGCAGAACCTGTTCCGGCGCCATGTAGGGCGTGGTTCCGAACGGCTCGCGAAACTCCTCTGCCAGGAGGTCCGGCAGGCGTTCGTGCCGGGCAAAGCCGTAATCGATGAGAACCGCCTCGCCGGTCCCGCGGATCATCACGTTGCTCGGCTTGATGTCGAGATGGATCACATGCTGAAGGTGCAGATCGTGCAGGGCATGCGCCACCTTGGCGCCGATCGCGGCGACCTCGGGCCAGGGCAGAGGCACGTCGTCGAGCCTCTCCTTCAAGGATTCGCCCGGGATCCGCTCCATGACGATATAGGGCATCGGGTCGAGCGGTCCGGCCGCCACGAAGCGGGGCACATGCGGACCCTTCAGGTGCGGCATGATCATCTGCTCGGTCTCGAAGCAGACGATGGGCAGCGGATCGTCGCTGTCGATCAGCATGGGGATCTTCATGATCAGCGGCGTCGAATCGCCCTCGCGGGAGACGGCCCAGAGCTGCGCCATGCCGCCGGTGCCCAGATTCTCCTGAAGCAGGAAGCCGTCGAACGCCATCCCCGGGCTTAGTCGCCAGCGCATGCGTCAGCGGCCCTGTTCGATGCGCAGGGCCAGCTTTTCCGGCAGGCCCGCCTCCCGGACCTTGCCGGCGGCGGCGGCCGTGTCGTAGGGCACGCGCAGGTAACGCAGGGTCTGGCGGGCCGTGTCGAAGACCGCATAGTTCGCCGCCGCCACCCCGTCCCGCGGCTGCCCGACGGCGCCGATCACCGCGAGCCACGTGCGCGTCGGCAGGAGCGGGATCTCGTTGTTGGCCACCGGCGAGAAGGTGCCGACCTTGGCGGTGGTGCTCATGTGGTAGAGCATCGGCACATGCACATGCCCGCAGAAGGTGACGTGCGCGTCCACCCGGCTGAAGTGCCGGATGGCCTCCATGGGGCCCGACATGTAGTCCCAATTGTCCGGCGCATACCCGTTGGCATGGACGTAAAGGACGTTCCCCTCCTCATGGACGAGGGGAAGGCCGGCCAGGAACCGCCTCTGCTCCCGCCCGAGCTGGTTCCGGGTCCAGCGGATCGCCTCCTGGGCCACGCTGTTCATGTCGGCGTCGGAGCCGTCGATGGCCGCGTCGTGATTGCCGAGAAGCGCCACGGCGCCCTGGTCCACGAGCCCCCGGATCGTATCGACCACCCAGGCCGGATCGGCCCCGTAGCCGACATAGTCGCCGAGAAAGATCAGGCGGTCGACATGAAGCAGGCGGGTATGGGCGAGACAGGCCGACAGCGCCTCGCGGTTGCCGTGGATGTCGGTGAGGATGGCGATCAGCATGGAGTCAGTACAACTCCAAACTGACGGTCACTGCAACTGGCCAGGATGGCGACAAGGGCGGACGGGCCCTATCCGCGCAGCGCTTCCAGCACCTTGCCGCCGGGCCGCCCGCGCGGCTCGAGGCCGATGCGGCGCTCCACGTCCTTGATGGCCTCGCGGGTCTTGGCGCCGATCTTGCCGTCCGGCTCGCCCACGTCGTAGCCGCGCGCGGTCAGGAGCCGCTGCAGCTCGCGGCGCTGGGCGCGCGAGAGCGGCGGATCGTCCGTGGGCCAGGCGGCCTGGATGCCGGGCAGGCCCTTGAGGCGGTCGCCCAGCAGCGCGATGGCCAGTCCGTAGGATTCGGCCGCGTTGTAGGAATAGACCGCATCGAAATTCCGGGTGACCAGGAAGGCCGGGCCGTTGATGCCGGCCGGGATGATGATGCCGGCCGGGTAGTTGCCCGAAAGCGGCCGCCCGTCGACGCGCCGCACGCCCATGGCCGCCCAGGCGGCGAGCGGCTTCTTGTTCTTGCGCCCGGCGAGGCTCGCGTTGAAGTTTGCCGGCAGGCGCACCTCGTAGCCCCAGGGCAGGCCGTTCACCCAACCGGCCTTCTTGAGGAAGTTGGCCGTGGAGTGCACCGCGTCCGGCACGGAGTTCATGATGTCGCGACGGCCGTCCCCGTCGCCGTCGACGGCGAGACGCTGGAAGGTCGAGGGCATGAACTGGGTATGGCCGAAGGCGCCGGCCCAGGAACCGCGCAGATTCGCCGGGTTGATGTCCCCGTCCTGGACGATCTTCAAGGTCGCCATCAGCTCGCCCTTGAAATACTCGTTGCGGCGCGGGGCATAGCAGACGAGCGTCGACAGGGACTGGATCAGCGGGCGCCCGCCGATATCCTTGCCGAAATTGGATTCCACGCCCCAGACGCCGGCAATCGCATGGCGGTCGACGCCGAAGCGCGCCTCGGCCGAGGCGAGCGCCTGCCCCCATTGGCGCATGGCGGCCCGGCCGTCCTGCACCCGCTCCTCGTCCACCAGGGCCGAGAGGTAATCCCAGATCGGCGTCTTGAACTCGGGCTGGTTGTTCATGAGGTCGAGGATCGTCAGGTCCGGCGCGATGCCGCGGGTCGCGACGTCGAAGGCCTGGCCGGAAATGCCCTTGGCGGCAGCTTGGCTGCGCAAGGAGGACAGGCAGGAGGCGAAATTCGCCTGGGCCGAGGCCGGAGTCGCGGCAGCGAAACCGGCAAGAGCGATGAGAGCGGGGGCAAGAATGGTCTTCATGCCCGGCACATTGCAGGGAATTTGGTTAATCTTGTGAAAACGGAGGCCCACCTCACGCTTTCGTCAGGACGGGTATCGGCTCAACCGGCCTCGACCTCCGGATCGGGCAGGTTGGTCTGGATCCAGCGGTCGTTCACATGGATGTCGGTGGTTTCCAGCCGTCCCGGACCGAGATTGACGAATTTGTGCGGAACCCCGGCCGGGCCGAAGACGACTTGTCCCGTTTCGCATTCGAAACGCTCCTCGCCCACGGTGAAGAGCGCCCGCCCCTCGCGGATGATGAAGATCTCGTCATAGGGATGGACGTGCCATTTCGGCCCGCCGCCGATCTCCTCCGTGGCATAGAAGAGCACGGTCACGCTGGTGCCGAGGGTCTGCCCCTCCACATGGCCCTTCCAGAACAGGTCGGGATGGGTGGCCCAGTCGGCCCGGCTGAGGATCTTCGGCTTGCCCTGCGTCATCGGCGCTTCCTGTCGGATCGAGCGCCGCCACCCGGCGCTCCGGGAAGGGTCAGGCCCACGCCCGCTCGGCGAGCTTCTTCTCGTAGCTGTCGATGGCGGCGCCCTTCTCCATGGTCAGGCCGATGCCGTCGAGGCCGTTGAGCAGGCAGTGCTTCTTGAACGGGTCGATGTCGAACTTGACCGAACCGCCGTCGGGGCCGCGGACCTCCTGCTTCTCCAGGTCGACCGTCAGGGTGGCGTTGGCGCCCCGCTCCGCGTCGTCGAAGAGCTTTTCCAGGTCCTCGGGGCTCACCTTGATCGGCAGGATGCCGTTCTGGAAGCAGTTGTTGTAGAAGATGTCGGCGAAGCTCGTGGAGATCACGCAGCGGATGCCGAAATCGAGCAGCGCCCAGGGGGCATGCTCGCGGGACGAGCCGCAGCCGAAATTGTCGCCCGCCACGAGGATCTTGGCGTTGCGATAGGCCGGCTGGTTGAGCACGAAGTCCGGGTTCTCCGAACCGTCCTCGCGGTAGCGCATCTCGGAGAACAGGCCGGTGCCGAGCCCCGTGCGCTTGATCGTCTTCAGGTACTGCTTGGGGATGATCATATCGGTGTCGATATTGATGATCCGCAGCGGCGCCGCGACGCTTTCCAGCACGGTGAACTTGTCCATTGTCCTCACATCCCTGATGGCGGCAGCCGGGCCGCTTGTCCGGTGCCTCATATCAAAGGGTTTCGGGAACCGCTAGGCCAACGATGGTCGCGCTGAGCAAAGAATTGTCGTCTGCCACGCTCTTTGCGCAATTTTATAAGGCTCACCCCGCCGCCGCCTCGATGGCTTCCATGTCGTCGTCGGAGAGGCCGAAATGGTGGCCGATCTCGTGGACCAGCACATGGGTGACGATGTGGCCGAGGGTTTCCTCGTGCTCGGCCCAGTAATCGAGGATCGGGCGGCGGTAGAGCCAGACCATGTTGGGGAACTGGCCCGTCTGCATCATCGCCCCGCCCTGCGCGAGCCCGATGCCGCGAAAGAGGCCCAGCAGATCGAAGGGCGTCTCGCAGCCCATCTCGCGCATGGTCTCGTCGTCGGGAAAATCCTCGACCCGGATCACGATGCCCTCGCACAACTGACGGAACTCCTCCGGCAGGCGGGCATAGGCGTCCTGCGCCAGGGCTTCGAGATCGTCGAGGGAGGGGGCCTGGAGGTCGGCTAAAGCGCTCATGAATCAGAGGATGCCCAGTTGAACCAGAAGCCACAGGCTCAGGATCACCACGCCGACGAGCGACAGGGCGCGGCCGATGCGGCGGCCCCAGAGCTCGACCGGATCCGTGCCGCCGCCCTCGGCCGCCCCGATGGCGTCCCTGGCGCCGAAATGATCGCCGGCCCGCTGCCCCATGCGGGCGAGCGCCGACGCGCCGAGGGTGTCCGAATCCCGCCGGACACGCTCCAGCGCCTCGCGCGCCTCGGCGGCCTCGCGGTCTTCCCGCTCCCGATCGCTCATGGAACCCTCCCTGAAGGCCTTCACCATTGCCTTACCATGGCGCCTGGACCGCGTCTTCGCAACGGAACGCCTCGCACGCTGGGCCGTTAACAGCCCCGAACGGTCAACTGATCAAGAGGCAATGATGCGTAAGGTGTTTGGTATCCTGGCTGCGGCCGGGCTGGTGGTTCTTAGTGCCGGTGCGGCGTCGGCCCAGGGAGTCGACGTGCGGATCGGGCCGTCGGGCGTTCGCGTGGAGCAGGAACGGCATCACGGGCCGCGCTATCGCGAGCGCGTCATCGAGCGCCGCGTGGTGCGTCCGGCCCGGACCCGCACGGTGTGCCGCACGGTCATGGAAGAGCGTGTCCGCCGCAACGGCGTGGTCGTCCGGCGTCCGGTCGAGCGCTGCCGCGAGGTCGTCGCCGGCCGCCGCTACTGAGTTTCCGGCTTCACCATGAAAAAGGCCGCGACTCGCATGAGCCGCGGCCTTTTTCATGTGTGGGTTTCGGATCAGCCGAAAGTGCGGATGTCCACGAAGCGACCCGCGATGGCCGCCGCAGCCGCCATGGCCGGCGAGACCAGATGGGTGCGGCCCTTGAAGCCCTGACGGCCCTCGAAATTGCGGTTCGACGTGGAGGCGCAGCGCTCGTGGGGCGCGAGGCGGTCGGCGTTCATGGCCAGGCACATGGAGCAGCCGGGCTCGCGCCAGTCGAAGCCGGCCGCCTTGAAGATCTTGTCCAGCCCCTCGGCCTCGGCCTGCATCTTCACGATGCCGGAGCCGGGCACGATCATGGCGCTGACGCTCTCGGCGACGCGCTTGCCCTCGACGACCTTGGCCACGGCCCGCAGATCCTCGATGCGCCCGTTGGTGCAGGAGCCGATGAAGACGCGGTCCAGGGTGATGTCGGTGATCTTCGTCCCCGGCGTCAGGCCCATATATTCGAGCGCCCGCCACTTGGACCGGCGCTTGTTCTCGTCCTGGATCTCGTCCGGGTTCGGCACCACGCCGGCAATCGAGACCACGTCCTCAGGGCTCGTGCCCCAGGTGACGATGGGCGGAAGATTGGCGGCGTCGAGGCGGATCTCGGTGTCGAAGAAGGCGCCCTCGTCGGTGCGCAGGCTGTCCCAGTAGCGGACGGCCGCGTCCCAGGCCTCGCCCTTCGGCGCCTTGGGGCGGTCCTTCAGGTAGGCATAGGTCTTCTCGTCGGGCGCCACCATGCCGGCGCGGGCACCGCCCTCGATCGACATGTTGCAGATGGTCATGCGGCCTTCCATCGACAGGGACCGGATGGCCTCGCCCGCATACTCGATCACGTGGCCGGTGCCGCCGGCCGTGCCGATCTCGCCGATGATGGCCAGGATGATGTCCTTCGCCGTGACGCCGGCGGGCAGCTGCCCGTCCACGGTCACGCGCATGTTCTTGGCCTTCTTCTGGATCAGCGTCTGGGTGGCGAGCACGTGCTCGACCTCGGACGTGCCGATGCCGTGGGCCAGCGACCCGAAGGCGCCGTGGGTCGAGGTGTGGCTGTCGCCGCACACGATGGTCATGCCCGGGAGCGTGAAGCCCTGCTCCGGGCCCACCACGTGGACGATGCCCTGGCGGGTGTCGAGCTCGTTGTAGTACTCGACGCCGAAATCCTTGGCGTTCTGGGCAAGCGCCGCCACCTGGGTGGCCGCCTCGGGATCCTCGATGCCGTGCGAGCGGTCGGAGGTCGGAACGTTGTGGTCGACCACGGCCAGGGTCTTCTGCGGCTGGCGCACCTTGCGGCCGGTCATGCGCAGGCCCTCGAAGGCCTGGGGCGAGGTCACCTCATGGACGAGGTGGCGGTCGATGTAGAGAAGGCACGTCCCGTCATCCTGCTGATCGACGACGTGGTCGTCCCAGATCTTGTCATAGAGGGTGCGGGGCTTGGCCATATGTCTCTTCCAACGGTCGAAAATGGTGGTCTGGCGTGTTTAGCGGTCTGTCGCCCGGACGGGAAGATGTCCTGAGCGCACACCGCCTTGAAACGATCGCATAGCAGACGCCGGACCTCGCGCAATTATATTTTTGTCGCGATCGCCTGGACGCCTCAGCAAAAAGGCGCGGTTCGAGCCGCGCCTTTCGAATTCCTGAAGATAGAGACGGGAGCCTTACTCGGCCGCAGCCGGGGCCTCGGTCTTCTTCTCGGCGCGCTCGGCGATACGGGCCGACTTACCGCGACGGTCGCGCAGGTAGTACAGCTTGGCGCGGCGGACGGCGCCGCGGCGCACGACCTTGATGGAATCGACGTTCGGCGAGTAGAGCGGGAACACACGCTCGACGCCTTCGCCGTAGGAAATCTTGCGGACCGTGAAGCTCTCGTGGAGGCCGCCGCCGGACCGGGCGATGCAGACGCCCTCATACGCCTGGATACGGGACCGCTCGCCTTCCTTCACCTTCACGTTGACGATCACGGTGTCGCCGGGCTGGAAGTCGGGAATGGTCTTGGCGAGCTTGGCAATCTGCTCCTGCTCGAGCTGCTGAATGAGGTTCATCGTAATACTCCTGCCGTTGCGTGGCTCTGAGCAGTCTCAAAACCCGCGGGATTTCGGCGTCCTGTTTTAAGTTGAGGCCGGGCCTATACAGGAGTTCGGGAGGATTGTCGAGCCTCTCCACTCCGCATCCCTCTTTTACGCTACGGCAGGCTCGACCCCGGCAAACAGGTAGCGCTCGAACCAGTCCGGGAACGCCCTTGCCAGGTCCCGGGGCCCCTCGACCGTCAACCCCATCCGCTGCGCCTCGGCGAAGCTCACGTCGCCCCGCCACCAGGCGACCAGCGCCGGAAGGCCGGCGCGGACCCGCAGGGGCTCCGGAAAGCCCGGGTTCTGCGTGCAGAACGACACCTCGGCCTCCTTGAGGAGCAGGAAGCGCGGCTGGCGCTGCCCCGCGATCTCGAAGCGGATGACGATGGGTTCGGGCGGCAGCGCCTCGGCGCGGACGCGCCGCTGCATGTCGACGAGGAGCGGCTCGAGATCCAGATCCTCGTCCCCGGCACGGCGCGGCAGCCATCTTTGGCCCCAGGTGCCGAGGGCGCCCACGATGCCCATCAGCTCCCGGCCGGCTTCCGTAAGGGCATATTCCGGCCCTTGCTCCCCTGCGATGCGCGTGACGATCCCGATATGCACCAGCGCCTGCAGGCGCTCCGACAGCATGGTGCGGGAGATGCGCGGGATGCCGCGGCGAATGTCGTTGAAGCGCCGGCTGCCGCACAAGAGCTCGCGCACCACGAGAAGGGTCCAGCGCCCGCCGATGGCCTCATGGGCACGCGCCACGGAACAGAACTGACCGTAATCTGCCATGAGTGAAGGGCTAGCATAGCCTCATGCGCGACTGAAGTCCGGATTCCGGACCTGACAGGCGGCTCCTCGCGGCCTACCAACACGTGAGTTTTCGGACAAAGCCCATGAATGCCCAGACCCGCACCATCCTCGACCGCATCGGCAGCACGTCCCTCCTGGCCCTGCGCAACATCCGTCCCGCCAACGGGGCGCGCATCCTGCTGAAGCTGGAGAACGAGAATCCCACCGGCAGCATGAAGGACCGGATGGCGCTGGCCATGATCGAGGCGGCCGAAAAGGACGGACGCCTCGAGCCCGGCGGCTCCGTGGTGGAATATACGGGCGGCAGCACCGGCGTCTCCCTGTCGCTGGTCTGCGCGGTGAAGGGTTATCCGCTCGACATCGTGACGTCGGATGCCTTCGCGCAGGAGAAGCGCGATCACATGGCGCTCCTGGGCGCCAGGCTGCACATCGTGCCGAGCGACGGCGGGCGCATGACGGAAAAGCTGACCAAGGACATGATCGAGCAGGCCCGCATCATCGCGGAGGCAAAGGGTTCCTTCTGGACCGACCAGATGAGGAACAGGGATCAGATCGCGGCCTATCACCGGATGGCCGACGAGATCCGGCAGCAGACGGACGGGCGCATCGACGGCTTCGTGCAGAGCGTGGGAACGGCGGCGTCCCTGCGCGGCATCGCGGAAGGGCTTCGGCGCCATCGCGGCGCGGTCAGGATCGTGGCCGTGGAGCCCGCCGAATCCGCCGTGCTCTCCGGCGGCCCCTCGGGCGCGCACAGGATCGACGGGATCGGCGCCGGTTACGTGGTGCCGCTCTGGCAGGAGAGCACCGCCGACGGAATCGAGCGGGTCTCGACGGAAGAGGCCCTGGAGATGGCGTTCCGGCTCGCCCGAGAGGAAGGCCTGTTCGCCGGCACCTCGACGGGCGCCAACGTGATCGCGGCCCTGCGGCTCGCCGAGCGGCTGGGACCGGACGCCACCATCGTCACCGTGATGTGCGACACCGGCATGAAATACCTGAAGACCTTCGGGACGAGGCTTCAGGCAAGCGCCTGACGCTAGCGCATCGTGCGGAAAAGTGGATCCGGTTTTCGCTAGCGCGGCCCGCTGGGTCCGCGAAGAACGATGCGCCAGTTTAAACATTGAGCATCGGATTCGATCCCAAAAGTGGGTCCACTTTTGGGTCCGATGCTTTAGTCGTCAAGCAGATCAGGCCGCCGCTCCCGCGTGATGCGCTCCGATTCATCGCGCCGCCAGCGCTCGATCACGGCATGGTTGCCGGAGAGGAGCACATCCGGGATGGGCCGTCCTTCCCATTCGCGGGGCCGCGTGTAATGCGGGTATTCGAGGCGGTTCGACTCGAAGCTCTCCTCGGTGCCGGAGGCCTCCTTGCCCATGACGCCGGGCAGAAGCCGCACGCAGGCATCGAGCACGATCATGGCGGCCATCTCGCCGCCGGAGAGCACGTAATCGCCGATGGAGATTTCGGTCAGGCCGCGCGCCTCGATCACCCGCTCGTCCACGCCCTCGAAACGTCCGCAGACGATGACCACGCCGGGACCGGCCGCGAGTTCACGGGCATACGATTGCGTGAGCGGCCTGCCGCGCGGGCTCATCAGAAGCTTCGGGCGCGGATCGTCGGCCGGCCCCGCTGCATCGATGGCGGCGCCCAGCACGTCGCAACGCAGCACCATGCCGGAGCCGCCGCCGGCCGGCGTGTCGTCCACGGTGCGGTGGCGGCCGAGGCCGTGGTCTCGGATGTTTCTGGCCTCCAACGACCACACGCCCCGCGCGAGCGCGTCTCCGGCGAGCGATATGCCGAGCGGGCCCGGAAACATCTCAGGGTAAAGCGTCAGGATGGTGGCGGAGAAACTCACGCGCGGTCCTCGCCGGGCTCAGGCGTGCCGATCTCGAAGAAATCGTCCGGCAGCACGGCGATGACGCGCCTGCCCGCGAGGTCGACAATCGGAACGAAGGCTTTCGTGAAGGGCAGGAGCGCCGTCGGGCCCTTCTGCGCGGGCGCGATTTCGAGAAGATCGCCGCCGCCGTAATTGGGCACGGCCACGATGGTGCCGATGGTCTCGCCGGCTTCGGTCTGGACGGAAAGGCCGATCAGGTCGGCGAGCAGGAATTCGTCGTCCTCGTCGGGCGGCGGAAGCTTCTCGCGCTCGACGTAAAGCTGCACCCGATTGAGCGCCTCGGACGCCTCACGGGTCGTCACGCCGTCGACGACGGCGATGAACAGGTCGGGCGCTCCGCCGGGAGCGGGCCGGACGCTCTTGAGGGAATAAGTCTTGCCGTTCGTCGCAACGAGCGGCCTGTAGCCGGCGATCGCCTCCGGGTCGCCCGTATGGGATTTCAGCCGCACCTCGCCCTTCAGGCCATGGGCGCGGCCAAACTCGCCCACGAGGACGAGATCACCCTGCTGCGACAGGGAAAGCTCTCCTCCCCCTTGTGGGGAGGAGGGGGAGGTGGGGGTGTGAGCGCCACGTTCTGATTTCTTGACGCTCGCACCCCCACCCCTGCCCCTCCCCACAGGGGGGAGGGATGAGGTGGAGCGCTGGTTAGGGCGCTCCCTCTTCATGGTGCTTACGCAGCCTCGCCTTCGCCGGCGCCGGCCGCAGCGGCCTTGGCCTCGGCGCGCTCCTGGGCCTTCTTGCCCGGGACGGCCTTCTGCGGGTTGTTGCGGGCCGGGCGCTTCAGGAGGCCGGCGGCATCGAGGAAGCGCAGGACGCGGTCGGTCGGCTGGGCGCCCTTGGCGAGCCAGGCCTTGACCTTCTCGACGTCGAGGGTCACGCGGGCGGCGTCGTCCTTCGGCTTCATCGGGTCGTAGGTGCCGACCTTCTCGATGAAGCGGCCATCGCGCGGGGAGCGCGAGTCGGCGACGACGATGCGGTAGTAGGGACGCTTCTTCGCACCACCACGGGTGAGACGGATCTTCAGGGACATTGTTAGCTCCTAGTGTTTAGGTTTTTCACGAAATTCGCTGATCAGGCGTTCGATGGAGGACTCGTCCTCCAGGTCACCCGCGGTTCGGAACACTTCCACATCGGTTGCTCCGTCCTCGAGCAGATCAATCTCCCAGTATTCACCGGGAACGCGGGCGAGGACGGTCAGCGCGTCCTCACGGAAGAAGCGGATCTCGTTCCAGATCCCCGCATCCTCCAATCTCTTCGCCAGCGCATGGGCGCGCTGAAGCAGCTCGGCTGCTGTCATCTCGAAACTCATTTCTTCTTCCCGAACGGTAAGCCGCCGATGCCGGGAAGCCCCGGGATCTTACCGCCGCCGAGACCGGGCAGGCCCGGCACGCCCTTCGGCATGGGCGGCAGGGCGCCGCCCGGACCGCCCGGGAAGTCGGGCAGCTTGCCGCCCATCTGCTTCTGCAGCGCCTCGATCTGCTCAGGGGTCGGCTGGGGCATTCCTCCCATTCCGCCGCCGAGCCCGAACATCTTGCCGAGCTGGCCGGCCATGCCCTTGCCCTTGCCGCCGCCCATCATCTTCATGACATCGGCCATCTGGCGGTGCATCTTGAGCAGCTTGTTGATCTCCTCGACCTTCGCGCCGGAGCCCGCCGCGATGCGCTTCTTGCGCGAGGCCTTGAGGATGTCCGGGTTTCGGCGCTCGGAAGGCGTCATGGAATCGATGATGGCGCGCTGGCGCTTGATGATCCGGTCGTCGAGATTGGCGTTCTCGAGCTGCGACTTCATCTTGGCCACGCCCGGCAGCATGCCGAGCATGCCGCCGATGCCGCCGATCTTCTCCATCTGGGCGAGCTGATCGCGCAGGTCCTCCAGGTCGAACTTGCCCTTGCGCATCTTCTCGGCCATGCGCTGGGCCTGCGCCTGGTCGAAATTCTCGGCGGCCTTCTCGACCAGCGAGACGATGTCGCCCATGCCGAGGATGCGGTTGGCGACGCGCGAGGGGTGGAACTCCTCCAGCGCGTCGACCTTCTCGCCCGTGCCGATGAGCTTGATCGGCTTGCCGGTGACGGCGCGCATGGACAGCGCCGCACCGCCGCGAGCATCGCCGTCCATACGCGTGAGCACGATGCCGGTGACGCCGAGGCGGGAATCGAAGGCGCGCGCGGTGTTGACCGCGTCCTGGCCGGTAAGCGCATCGGCGACGAGAAGAACCTCGTGCGGGTTGGTGGCGGCGCGCACTTCGGCGGCCTCGACCATGAGCGCCTCGTCCACGGTCACGCGGCCGGCAGTATCGAGCATCACTACGTCGTAGCCGCCGAGGCGGGCCGCCTCCATGGCCCGGCGGGCGATCTGCACGGCCGACTGGCCCGCCACGATCGGCAGGGTGTCGACGCCGACCTGCTTGCCGAGCACGGCGAGCTGCTCCATGGCGGCAGGTCTACGGGTGTCGAGAGAGGCCATGAGCACGCGGCGGTTCTCGCGATCCTTGAGGCGCCGGGCGATCTTGGCCGTGGTGGTCGTCTTGCCCGAGCCCTGGAGGCCGACCATGAGGATGCCCACGGGCGGAACCGCGTTGAGGCTGATCACCTCCGCGTCCGCGCCCAGCATCTCGACGAGCTGGTCATGGACGATCTTGACCACCTGCTGGCCGGGGGAGACCGACTTGACCACCTCGGCGCCGACCGCGCGGGCGCGCACCTTGTCCGTGAAGGAGCGCACCACCTCGAGGGCCACGTCGGCCTCGAGCAGGGCGCGGCGGACCTCGCGCAGGGCCGCGTTCACATCCTCCTCGGTGAGCGCGCCGCGGCGCGTCAGCGCGTTGAGGATATTGGAAAGCTTGTCGGAAAGGCCTTCGAACATGATCACTCAATTCCTTTTGCGATGAGCGGTACATCGCGCTCGGCAAGGGCCTTTTCAAAGTGGCGGATGGCCGCCTCGAACTTGTCGCGGCAGCCGGGATTGCAGAAGCCGACCACCTCGCCGCGATAGCGGGTGAGCGAATCCGCCGCGATCGGCTTTCCCGACCACGGGCAGGTCTCGTTGACCGCGTCCTCGATGCGCAATGTGTCGTCCGACATCGCTTCGACCTTCCTTCGAAAGCACCTTCGCAGCCTCATCCTGAGGAGGACCGTCAGGTCCGTCTTGAAGGACGAGGCGTCTCCAGCGCCCACTGGACCCATCCTTCGAGACGCCTGCTGCGCAGGCTCCTCAGGATGAGGATCATTCAAGAGGAACCCCAAAGAGAAACGCGCCCGAGGGCGCATCGCGCTGTCGGACGTTGACCTCCAGCCTCTCGGGCTGGTCGGCGGCTCAAAAGGGCTCGCTCTACAGATTTGCGGTCAGCCGATAAGGGGAAAAGGCGGCGGAGTCAAGGAAAGAGGCTGCCGGAGAGGTGGGGCGATCCTCTTTCCCTTGCGAGGAGGAACGGCCGTTGGGGTCGGAAAGTCGGAGCAGTGACCTTCATCAGGACGACGCGAGGCACCTACGATGCATCCCCTCTCCCACGCGGGAGAGGGGAATCGCGCCGCTCTTGTCTGACGATCCCGGATCGGCTTCGCCGTCCGGGATGACGCTGCGGCGTCTTGCTTATCGGTCTTTGCATCCCCACGCTAAAAGCTTCACAACACACGATCCATCGATGAACCGCCGCACCCTTCTCAAAACACTCGGACTTCCCGTTGTCGCGGCCACCGGCGCCCTCGGCTGGATGACGGCCGCGCGGGCAAGAAACGGCTATTACGAGGGCCCCGTCAGCGACCATTTCGACGGGGTGCGCTTCTTCACGCCCGGCCAGCCGCAGGACAAGGGCCTCCTCGAACTGGCACGCTGGCGGCTTCAGGGCGGCCGCAAGGACTGGCCGGAGAGCTTCCCGAGCCCGTTCCGGGACAAGCCCCCGGCCACGGTGCAGGGCCTGCGCACGGCCCTGATCGGCCATGCCTCGTTCCTGATCCAGGCGGCGGGGCTCAACATCCTGATCGATCCGGTCTTTTCCGAGCGGGCGAGCCCGGTCTCCTTCGCCGGTCCCAGGCGGGTCAACCCGCCGGGCATCGCCTTCGAGGATCTTCCGCCGATCCACGCGGTGCTGATCACGCACAACCATTACGACCATCTCGACGCCGAGACCCTGGGGATGCTCTGGCAGCGGCACCGCCCGATGATCGTCGCCCCGCTCGGCAACGATGCGGTGATCCGGGCCGAGCATCCCGACATCCCGGTCGAGACGCGGGACTGGGGCGGATCGGTGGAGCTCGGCAACGGCGTCACGGCGCATTTCGAGCCCGCCTATCACTGGTCGGCGCGGGGCATCAACGACCGGCGCATGGCGCTCTGGTGCGCCTATGTGCTCACCACACCGGCCGGCACGATCTACCATGTGGGCGACACCGGCTTCGGCGACGGAAAGATCTTCCGGGCCGTGCGCGAGCGCTTCGGCCGGCCCCGCCTCGCCCATCTGCCCATCGGCGCCTACGAGCCGCGCTGGTTCATGGAGCCGCAGCACATGAACCCGGACGATGCCGTGAAGGTTCTCGGCATCGTCGAGGCCGAGCAGGCGCTGGGCCACCACTGGGGCACGTTCCGGCTCACCGACGAGGGCATCGAGGAGCCCCCGCAGGACCTGGCGGCGGCGCTCCAGGCGGCCGAGATTCCGGCGGAGAGGTTCAGGCCGTTGCGGCCGGGCGAGGCCTGGTGGCCGCCGTCAGCGTGAGGATCGGCGCCACGAGCCCCTGCGGTTCGTCCACGAGGCAGGCCACGCCGGCATCGATCAATTCCTGCCGGGAGCCGTAGCCCCAGGTCACGCCGATGGACGCGAGGCCGTTGGCCTTCGCCCCGATGGCGTCGTGCTTCCGATCGCCGATCATCGCAGCTCCCGCCGGATCGAAGCGTTCCTGCTCGAGAATGTGCCGGATGAGGTCCCGCTTGTCGGCGTTGCGGTTGTCGAGTTCCGAACCATAGATCCTGTCGAAGAATCGCGACAGGTCGAAATGGTCGAGGATCCGTAGCGCAAAGGCCTGGAGCTTCGCCGTCGCGACATAAAGCCGGACGTCCTTCTCCCGAAGGTCCTGAAGCAGGGCGGGGATGCCCGCATAGACCTCGTTTTCGAACAGGCCGACATCGCTGTATCGCTCGCGGTAGAGGCGCACGGCGTCCTGCACGTCCTCAGTCCCGCCCAGAAGCTCCGCAAAGCCTGTGAATATCGGCGGACCGATCATCCAGGTGAGCTCGTCGGGTTCCGGAACACGGCGTCCCAGCTTGTCCAGGGCATACTGGATCGAGCGGGTGATGCCCGCTTTCGGGTCCGTCAGGGTCCCGTCGAGATCGAAGAGCGCGATCATTCTTTCGGCTGAACGTAGATGTTCACCTCGAAATTGGTGTCCTGCGGATCCGTGAAGTCGCTCACGTATTCCTCGATGAAGGCGTCCTTGGCGACGATTTCCTTGATGTCGAGATAGGCCGTGATCGTCTCGTAGGTGCCGTCGATCTCGTCGTAGGCGTCCTTGTGCACGAAGCGGAAGGACTTGCCCTCGGGCGTCCGGCCGAACCCGATCCCGGGGGCGAGCTCGGTCTTACCCTCCGGCACCTTCTCGATCGGCACCATGGCCTCGTACTTGAACCCGTTGTCGTCCGTGTCGACGAAGATCGTCACCGGCCGGCCCGTCGGGGCGATTCCCGCCTTCTTCAGCTCGCCCTCGATCCTGGCGAAGGCCTCCTTCAGGTTGGTGAAGGCCTCGTCCCAGGTGCTGATGCCCTTGAGCACCGCCGCGGGCCTGGACATCAGCACGCCCTCCTCCACGCCGGTCGGATCGCTCGGGTTGGGGAACAGGGTCGTGCGGCCCGCCTGCTGGGC
>JAEWKH010000120.1 GCA_023386155.1 Pseudomonadota bacterium | reverse complement strand
GGACTCATCAACGAGCCTACGTTTGCTGCTCTCATTCCCGTCCCGGACGGCTATAAAAGGTACATCCTCGAGATTGACCATCTAGGGCTGCTCGATGGCGACTTTCTGAGAATGCAGACCGGGTTCGATGATGAGGATCCGCTTGCATTTGAGCAGGGAGTGAAGGCCTACCAGTATCAGGGATATTATTATTTCGGATCCGGCACTGGCAGCTCGTTCGGAACTCCGTTTGGGCCAACGAATGGAGACTATGGAATCAAGGTCACAACACCAATTAACAATGCTCCGTCAACGCGAGGGGTCATTCGCTGGTCCAATCAAAAGGATGCTGCGGGCCCTACTGTTTTCGAATGTTCTTTCTCAGGCTGGCGCGGCTTCCTCAATACGCAATTCACGACAGGTGTCTGCCACGGGCAAACGGCCCGTGTCGCAAACCTGAAGATCTTCTGCGAGTACAGCACCATTCGCCATCTTCGATACAGCTTGTTAGGCAAGAGGTAGAGCATGCGTGTCTTTGTTTCGGGCGTTCCGCGTGACCTGACACCGGCGCAAGTCGAGCAGCTCGGGCTTGCCGATAGAACGGAACCGCCTCCGCCTCCGCCGCCCCGTTCGGTGGCGATGTGGCGGGCGCGGACGATCATGAAAGTGACGCTCTGGGGGAGCGGGACGCTGTTCGAGGCCGTTCAGGCAGCCATCGCCAACCTGTCCGATCCATTGCAGAAGGCCTCGGCCGAAGAAGCATTGGAGCGCGGCGATACCTTTGATCGCGATGGCGTGTTCGTCCCTATGCTGATGCAGGTCGTGGGCGTGGACGAGCCTACGATGGATGAGTTCATGGAGCAGGCCGCGGCGCTGCCGGCCTAAGGCTCGTATCAACGTCAACTATCGCAGGGCTCGCTTCGGCGGGCCCTTTTTATGCCCAACATAGCGAGGATCCTCATGGATAAGACCGTCCCTAAACCGGCGGCGATGCTGCTTGACTTCATCGGCGGCAAGGAAGCTCCGAAAGGCTACGACACCGTCTATGCAAACCGCATGGATAAGATGCCAAAGCCTCTGACCTCCATGACGATAAAGGAGATCCTCGATCAGGGGAAATGGAGGACTAAGACTTTCGGCTCCTCCGCCTGCGGTCGCTACCAATTCATGGACGCCACGCTCCGCGATCTGGCCGAGGAACTCGAGCTAAAGGCGGAGGATGTCTTCACGCCCGATTATCAGGATCGGCTTGGCTTCCACCTCCTCCGTCGTCGCGGCTACGATAAGTGGATCAAGGGCACCCTGTCCGATTGGGCTTTCATGCTCAATCTCGCCAAGGAATGGGCGTCCTTTCCGGTGCCGTACACGGTCAAGGGCGGCAGCCGCACGGTCACCCGGGGCCAGAGCTTCTATGCCGGCGACGGCTTGAACAAGGCGCTCGTCTCGGCAGAGGACGTGGAGAAGACGCTCATCGCAGCCCATACCCAGCTTGTCGACCTGCCGATCGTCATCGCCGCCCCAGAGCCTCCGCTCGATACCCGCGAAGTCCCTGACGACGAGATCCTGCCTGGCCTCTGGCAGGCAATCAGGAACGCCGTTTCCACCTACCTCAAGACCCGGAGTGCATAACCATGCAAAAGCAGAACTTCATCGGAACCGCCGTTGGCGGCATCCTGCTCAACACGCTCGTCAACGCGATCACGGAAAAGCTCATCCAGAAACCGACCGTACCCGTCGATCGCAGCAACGTCGGTATCGTTCGGCCGGAGATCCGCGAGGCGGTGGCCGAGGCCATCACCACGGATCCCGTTATCGTCAACGAACTCAATGGCGAGAAGCCAATTCAGAGCCGTGTGCTCTGGGGCAACTTTCTAGCCGGTGTGGGCACGACTCTTGCCGGGGCCATGCCGCTCGCCATAGCCCTCGGCATCCTCACACCACAGGAAGGGCAGGCAATTCTAGACGGCTGGGGCGCCATCGTCTCCGCCGGTGGCGCCGTCATCGGGATGTGTGGCGTCTTGTATTCGGTCTATGGCCGGTTGGCATCAGGGCTCAAGCCGCTGTTCAGCCGGAAGGCGAGGGCTTGAGCGAATGGCCGACACCCCCACGCTGCAGGAAACCTCGCTCACTTTCGGCGGCCTGCTTCTCGTCGCAGGCGTCGTCTGGTCGATCTTCAAGGGCCGGGACTGGCTCGACATGAAGATCCGAGCCGAATCCATCTCGATTTGCGAGCCCCTGAAGATCGAACACGCCGCTATCAAGATCCGGATCGATATGCTTGAAAAGGATCTCAACGAGTTCAAGGTTCAGGCATCAAAGAGCTTTGTCAGCAACGATGCGGTGATCCGGCTCGAAGACCGCCTGGAGGAGGGATTTCGGAGCATGCGGGCCGAATTGAGCGACATCCGAGAAACCCTCATGAAGACCATCATTGAGACGGGGAGGGGGCGAGGCTGACCCCCGCGGTTATTGCTCTCAAAGCAACCCTATTCTCCCCGCTATCCACATGTAATATTGAGACAATTTGACCTAACGACAGGATTTGTGTTCTCATTATGTTCTCGTGAACATGGAGAGCAGGCGTGCTGGCACAGGTCAGTGACAGCGGGACGGTGCACGTCCCGATGTACGGTCATGTTTTGTGTGCGGGCTTCCCATCCCCGGCACAGGACTACATCGAGGAGCAGGTCGAACTCCCGCGATGGATGGCCCCGAACCCGGCTTTCACCTTCCTGTTCAAGGTCGGCGGCTATTCGATGATCAAGGCCCGGATCTTCCCGGGCGATCTGCTCATCGTCGACCGCAGCATCACGCCGGCCAATCGCCACATCGTGGTCGTGGACATCGATGGGGAGCGCAGCGTCAAGCGCCTGTTGATTCAGGGCGGACGTGCCCGCTTCACCTTCGAGAATGACGACTTCGAGCCGTTCCGGATGGCGGAGCATACCGAGTACCTGATCTTCGGTGTGGCCATCGGCATCTACCGCCGCGTCTACGAGGCCAAGCGATGACCTTCGCCCTCATCGACGGCAATTCCTTCTATTGCTCGTGCGAGCGGGTGTTCGATCCTCATCTCGAGGGGCGGCCTGTCATCGTCTTGTCGAATAACGATGGGTGCGCTGTTGCCCGAACAGCAGAGGCCAAAGCCCTTGGTATCCGCATGGGCGAGCCCTTCTTCAAGATCCGCGACCTGTGCTAGCGGGAGGGAGTCGCGGTCTTCTCCTCGAACTACACGCTCTATGGCGACATGAGCTGGCGCATGAATGAAGTCTACCGCCGGTTCACGCCCAACGTGGAGGTCTACTCCATCGACGAGAGCTTCCTCGACTTCTCCGGCTTCGAGCGGCGCGATCTCATCGCCTATGCACGCGACCTGTCTTCGACCGTTCGGCAGTGGGTCGGCATTCCAACCTGCGTCGGCATCGGCCCAACCAAGACGCTGGCGAAGCTTGCCAACCGGATCGCGAAGGCGGTGCCGGAGCTCGGTGGCGTCTGCGACCTGACGGACGAGGAAATCCGCGCCCACTGGCTGGTTCGCTGGCCTGTGGCCGATGTCTGGGGCATCGGCCCCGCCTCGGCAGCAAAGCTCGATCGGCTGGGGCTGGAGAGCGTGGCGGATCTCAAGGATATGGATCTGCGCCTGGCGCGGCAGCTTCTGACCGTTGCCGGTGAGCGGATTGTGCACGAGCTGCGGGGAACGTCCTGCATGCCTTTGGAGCTGGTGCCACCGCAGAAAAAGGGCTGCGCCGTCACGCGCCATTTCGCCGGTCGGGTCACCGAGCTGCGGGAAATGCTGGAGGCGGTCGCCACCCATGCCAGCAGACTCGGAGAGAAGCTGCGGAGGCAGGGGCTCGGCACCGATCACGTGACGGTCTTCTATCACACCTCCGGCCATGACGTGGACCAGCCGCAGCGGAGCGTTTCCACGACCGTGCATCTAATTGAGGCCACCAACGATACCACGATCCTGGTAAAGGCGGCCGAAGCCGGCACGCGCCAGATCTGGAAGGACGGCTACCGTTACTGCAAGGCGGGCGTCGTGACTATGGATCTGACGCCCATAGACCGGGCGCCGCGAGCGCTCTTGGGCGGATTCGACCAAGAGCGGGGAGGGCGGCTTATGGCGGCCATGGATGCCGCCAATGCTCGCTTCGGTCGCGGTGCGGTTACCCTGGCGGCCGCCGGCATCAAGAAGCCTTGGGAGACGAAGTTCGAGAAGCGCTCGCCGCGTTACACGACGCGAATGAGTGAACTCCCGAGTGTAGCTTGACGTAGCGACACTGCATTTTCCTACAGTATCAACCAACGCGAGATTGGTTATCATATTCCTGCACGGCAGCGTTGTGGGACGCCTGTCCAGGCAGAGGCGGGGTGGAGAGCAAGCACCGTCCTAGGCGGGTGCGAGCGTAGAGCTGGATCAATTCAGCCCCGAGCCGGTAGCCAGTCCGGCCCGTGCTAGTCGCTCTTGCGGCGCAAGAAGTCATGATGCAGTTGTCCGATATGAAGTCTTTTGTTCTCCTTGCTTTTGCGTTCTCCATGGTCGTCTCAGCCGCGATATCAGCTCCGAACATCTCCGGCCGGGCCGATGTCATAGACGGCGATACCCTTGCCATTCGTGGGCAGTCAGCCCGGATCCGCCTGTATGGCGTTGATACGCCCGAAGGACAGCAGACCTGCGAGGATGCCGCCGGCAGGCGGTATCTCTGCGGCTCCCGAGCAGCTGAAGCCCTTTCCGCCATCATCGGCCGGAATGGCCAGGTGACGTGCCGCGAGGAGGATCGTGACCGCTATGGCCGTATCGTCGCCGTGTGCCAGGCAAACGGTCGCGAGATCAATGCCGAGCTGGTCCGGCAGGGCTGGGCTCTCGAGTACAAGCAGTACTCGGATGGCCGCTATTCTCGTGAAGAGGCCGAAGCACGGAAAGCGAAGCGGGGACTTTGGGCTGGTAGGTTCGTCGAGCCGTGGGAGTGGCGCCGCGGAAAGCGGCTGCCTTCGGAAGCCGCAACAAGCACCGACCGGAAATGCGCTATCAAGGGCAACATCTCGAGCTCAGGAAAGATCTATCACGTCCCGGGAGGCCACGGCTACGCTAGAACGGTGATCGATGAGGCCAGCGGGGAGCGCTGGTTCTGTACAGAAGAAGAAGCAAGGGCGGCCGGGTGGCGCGCTCCAAGAGGCTAGGGGGCCTACATGAGGAAGGTACTGATCGCGGCTTTGGCCGTAATGGCTATGGCTGGGCCGGTAGGGGCGGCGGGAAGCCTGTCGAACCCGCCTGCCAGGTCCAATGTCTCGCAAGTGAAAGAGTTCATGGTGGCGCAACGCAGAAGCTGTAGCGCCGCCAGCACCTGTGAGGAGGCTGTCGAGATGTGGTGCGGCGGCTACAGCGGGGCGGACCGGGATAACGACGGCATCCCATGCGAGAGCGTCTGCCGATCCAGGGCTCAGGTCGACGCAATCAAAAAGCGGATCGGCTGCTAATTTCCAGCCATCCGCGGCCTTAGCTTAGGCCTTGGTCGCATAGATCAGCCAAGGAATGAGCGCCATTCCATAGAGGACGACAAGGACAATCACCTTCTCGATGATCCCGGCCCGGCGCCCGCGAGCCTTCCGGTAACGATCCCGGAAGTGCAATTGCTCGGCACTGGGCCGGTCAGATGCGGTCTCAGGCCTTCTTTGCATCCTGCACCGCCTGAAGCTGTCGCATCGTGCCCATAATTGCCTCAGCCGCCTTCGGTCCCCGGATTCCGACCAGTCCCCGGTCGATCGTCTTCCCGTTCTCGTCCTTCCAGCCGTTGAAGAAGACGTCGCGTTCCTGCTTCGACATCTTCAGGACGGCTCGGGCTTCGGTCTCGATCCGCCATTCCTCAGACCAGGTGCTGACGGGTTCACCGGTGAGCTCGGAGATGGCGGTGGTATCGCGGGAATAGGTCATGGGGAGGGTATAGCGGGGAGGGGGAAGAGAGGATCCTGTCCTCACTTGCTCTTTCGGCCCCTTTATTGCTGGGGCCAATCCCGCCTGAACCAAGCCTTAAATGCAGCCACATCCTTCTCAAGGCCCGCGGGTGCTGGGATCCAGAGCGCAGGATCATAGGCTGTGTATTCGGTGCCGCCATCAGCATGCACCCAAGTCGCTCGCGCTTCATCCCACCGAATGAAGACGTCGTGTGATCCGGCGCCGACAAAAGCGCGAGCAAGGATCGTCCGGCCGTCCTTCGGTGCCGTATCAATCGGTTTCCAGTCGCTCATCTTTATTTCCTCACACGGGCTTAAGGCCTCATACAAGGTATGTCTCATGGGGCGAAGGTGGTGCGCCAGCCCTGTCTTCTGTAAGGAATGTTGATGGCCGGTAAGGCAGGGAAGAGTGAGGAGCAGGTGGTCAGCTGCCGAGATAGCGGGAATCCCTGTGAAGCGCTTCCACCCTCAGCTTGACAATTTCGGGGTAATCCCTGACCTTGCGCGATGGTGCGCGAATCCGTGCGCTCATAAGAAAGCCGAGGCGGCAACCTCGGCTCTTATGCAACCACCCAAAAACCTGGGAAAGTCAAGGGCGCTGTAAACAAAGTGTGTAAGTGGACCATAACCACTGATTTACGCGTGTCAAGGCTCTCAGGTTCCGCTTAAGGAACAGTTAACATGAGAGAAAAGCAGTACGAGTTGCAGATCTTCAAGAGTGAGGATCAGCAGGAGTTCAGGACTTTCGACATTGACGGGGAGGTGTGGTTCTCCCTTGCAGATGTATGCCGCGAGCTGGATATCAGCAACCCGTCTCAGGCGGCCACCCGCTTGGATGATGATGAAAAGGGTCTCATCACTAATGATACCCTTGGCGGACCTCAAAAGACGATCATCATCAATGAGTCCGGGCTCTACAGCCTGGTTCTGACCAGCCGCAAGCCGACCGCGAAGCGTTTCAGGAAGTGGGTGACCTCGGAAGTCATCCCCTCGATTCGGAAGACCGGAGGCTATGGCCAGGCCGCCGCGCCGATCCCCGCCGACTGGCAGCCTTTCCATGATCGTATCACCCTCAACTGGGGTGCGGTGCCGGACGGCTACTTCAGCGTGTTCAAGGAGCTTGCTGACCTGATCGGGACGATGGTCTCGAACGGCATCGAGGCGAATGATAAGTTGATCCCTGATATCAGTGTCGGTCAGCATTGGGGCCGCTATTGGGAAGAGAAGGCGCTGTCTGAAGACTACGGCGCCCGGGTGTCCTATATGCACTCCTATCCCAGCTACTTCCCGCAGTCCCGGTCTAATCCGCAGCAGGCATGGGCATATCCTGATGAGGCACTGGCGACCTACCGCCGGTGGGTGAAGAACGTCTACATCCCGACGCACTTCCCTCAGTACCTGAATCGTCTCGTAAAAGATGGCAGGCTTCAGATCGCATACTCAGATGCAGTTTTGACGGCAGTCGGGGTGCTGAAGCCCAAGCCTCAGGTGCCCCAACTTCCGAAGCGTTAGGCTCAGAAGTGGCAGGGGCGCCCCGTTGCGCCCCTACTCCCCTTGCTGCTCTTGAGAATCCCCATCCTTAAGCGACAATCCCAAGCGAGGCCGATGACGGGAGACTGGACTTCGAGCTTTCGCAATCGCCGGAACAGGAGGAGTAGATGGCAGACGAGGAAACTTCGAAGCCCACTGAGCAGCGCCCGGAAGTGGTTGACCCTCACAAAGTGCCGGTGGTGTTCGTCGACTGGTTCGTGACGTGCGGGCAGGCGGAGGGTGTCGTAAATCTGGCCCTTGGGACAATCGACCACTCCATGAAAGTCACAGATGACGAGCTTCCTCGAGTAGTTGTCGGTGCGCGCTTGCGCTTATCCCACCAATTTGCGTTGAGGTTGCACGGCGTGCTGGGAGAAATCCTTGGGGTCAGCGGGAGCGATCCCCAATCCGAGCCAGCCCCAAATCCACCGAAGAACCTGATCAACTGATCGTCGGTTTAATCGACCGAGGTGCCCATCAAGCCATTACAGCTCATTGCCTGGGATTGTTATGGCAGAGGAGCGAGGGCTGAGTAACAGCCCTCAGCAATTTCAACGAGATAAGGCCGATTTTCAATCATGCCTACTCAAGGAGGGCAGAGCCTTTGCGCGGCCAAGGCAGGAAGTCGTCGTCATACCGCGCCTCGTCAGCAAAGTAATCTAAGGCGCGTTCCCATTCCTCCTCGGGAATGTCCGTCTTGCCGCTGCTCAGCGTTCCGATCACCTGATAGGCTTGGCCGATCTTTGCGATCAATGGGTTTTCATCGGTCATCGTGCCGGGGCCTCTGGAAGATGAGAAGAGGGGCTGGGGTCATGCTCGTTGACCTGACAGGCATAATCCCTTGCCAGGTCGAGGTCATAGAGGAGAGTGCTGGGAGCGCGAGTTGCGCATGGTGATCAGAGGGCGACAGAAGGGTAGGCCGTTTAAATCCCGCAATTAGAATGGAATATCGTCGTCGAAATCTGCTGCTTTTGATCTGCTACCAAAAGGAGTAGGTCGGCTAAAGTCTCGAGAGGGAGAAGGCGGAAAGTTTTCGTAGTTACTTAGGTCATAAGAGACAAATGTCTTCAGGTTGTTAGTAATTTGCCCGCCTTGGCCTGTTTCGAGGTCGAAATAAAGCCCATCTTCGGTAAGTCTGATGGATTTAACTAGGGGATGAGTGACGAGAATATCTCTAGATATAATCCGTAGGTCCTTTTCGGACTTTAGGCGCTCTCTGATTTTCTCCATTATACTTTCAATTGTGTCTCGGCGTTGTAATGCCGCGTCTAATAAACGGCGCACGGCCTCTAC
>JAEWKH010000113.1 GCA_023386155.1 Pseudomonadota bacterium | reverse complement strand
CGAATTCCCATTGATTCCCGTTCCCCGGTAGACAATCAAACCATAGCCTAAGCTGTTGATAATGGCTGGTAAGCATGCGACTGAAAATCGCAGTGTCGGTGGTTCGATTCCGCCCCTGGGCACCACTTCCATTCTGAAGAATCGAAGGTTTGAAGCCGCGTGGTGCTCTGAAGCTCCTCGCGGTGCGCATATGCCACGGTCGTCAGGTGCGCGAATCCCATAGTAAAATATGAAATTAATCACGCCGTTGCATGCACCTTTGAAGTAAAGATCTCTTGTGCTCTGAGGGCCTCGTGTATCCTTGCATGCTCGATACGATTTGTTTCCAGCATTTCTGGTTCGGGCGGGCGCGCCATGCGGAATCAGGGGCGCTCATGCGGCGATGATTGGTGCAATCGACAATCGCCTGGAGCTGCGGCATCGTCCTCATGATTGCCTCTACTGCCTTCGGGCCTCGGATCACCTGAGCCCACGGTGTTCGGAGACGCACAGACTGGTCGGTCGCAACATAGACCGGGACATCAAAGCGCGGTAGCTTACGCAACGGCCAGAATAGGCCAAATGGGAGGGCGACACTCCCTGGCGTCGTTTGGGGGGCGATACCGTGTTTACGTTTCTTGCTCAATTCTTCCTTGGAAAGCCGCCGCGGCAGCAAGATTTCGACGTCGGGGCGATCTACCACTCTCCGAACTTGCACGCGTTTTTCATGTTTGCCCTCATACTGTTCTGCATGTGCCTGGTTCCGGCCGTGCTGGCCCTCTGGAGGTCTCAGAGGCAGGGATGGGCGCTCGGGGTTGGGCTATGCCTCATCATCGGGGCTGCTGTGGCGTCGGGCGGTGTTTACGCCAGCGGGTATTCCGAGGCGAAGTATCCGAGCCTGCAAGCGAAAGCCGTCAAGAGCTTCTGATCCGCAGGCCAAGTCGACGTCCAATGACCATGGGCGTTCGGCAATGGCTGGCAATCGCGATCCTATCGCGGGCAGTTGCCTCGCGGGAGTAGATCATCTCTCCGTCTTGTCCGGAGACCGCAATTTTCCGTTTGCCCAGAGCTCGCTGGCAGGCTGTGAGGCATCTCACAGATCAGTCCTTGCGAAGTGAGACAAGGTGTTCGTTCGCCGTCGGAGAGCATCCTCGGCGGAAGCGAGCAGACCTACTGTAAAGGACATCTCATGAGCGGCTACAATCTACTTTACGAACCGGCCAGCAGCGAAATTCCATCCGACGGGGGAGCTCCTGCAATTGCTGTTGGAGAGCCCAATCCGGGAGCACCCATTCCGGTGGAACCGAACGGCGGCCCTGGCGGGGACGAGGGGCCGCTATATGGCGGCAATCCGTGGTCTCACCTGTTAGAGGATCTTTCCTCGTGGTTCCCTTCTGGCAACGACCATGACGGCGGCATTCCTCCGTTCTGCGGGACGCCCTCCGGCTCGGGAGAGGGTCCCGTCATCATTCCCGCTTACGGCGAAGCCCCCTCCGGCCCCAACGATCCCCTGGACTGCTGGTAAGCCACTGTCGGAGCGTCGCGGGTAAAACCTTGCGACGCTCATTCTCTCGATCAGCTACAGGTGGCTCGGGTAAAGGTCATTGAGGAGTGTAAGGCAGGGAGGGGCGAATGGAGCGTTATGGCTTCCATTCTGAGGCTCTCAATGATGCGGAACCCTTAAGCGCCAATCATCCTCACTGATTAACCCCAACTTTCCCGACCTGCACCTCAGTTGCACTATGGTTCGCGGCTGTCCTGAGCGAGGAATATTCAGCGCTTAGGATACCTCCGGGATGACGCAAAGCATCGAATGGAAGTGGTTGGAGTGTGAGAGCCGGGACGATTTTCGTATTCCCGCTCCTCAGGAGGTGCGGATCGTCACGGTTCGTGAGGTCGAAGGATTGAGGCCGCATCTGGAGGCTTGGGATCGCTTGGTCTGGGAGTCTCCGCAGGCCCTTGCGACCATGCTGCCCGCGTGGACGACGGCCGTCTTCCAGCACGGTCTCTGGCCCGATTGGCGCTGGGCGTGCTGCTTTGCCTATGCGGGCGATAGGCTGGTCGGCGTTCTTCCGATCATCGTGACGCCGCACCCCGTTCTCGGGCCGCGCTGGCCCATCCTGCGCACGGACGGCAAGCTGACGCCGTCCGGCGACATCGCCCTCGCGCCCGACTGCGCGGGCCAGACCTTCGAGGCCCTGCTGGGCGAGGTTCGCCGCCAGTTGCCGAACTATTGCGAGATCAGGCTTCCGGCGGTCCGGCAGAACTCGCCCGTCCTTGCGGCCGTGCAAAACGGCATGGATCGCCATGTGGTGCTCCAGGGCGCGCGCCAAAGCTTCTCCCGCCTCGACGTGACCGGGCGCTACGATGAATACGTCGCCAGACTGGGCAACATCCGCAAGAACCTGAAGCGATATGGCCGCAAGCTCAAGGACCGCGGGAACGTTACCGTCGAGCTCAGGAAAGGGGCGGATGCGAAGGCCGATTTCGCGCCGAACTTCATGGCACTCGAAGCTTCCGGCTGGAAGGGGCGCTATGCGAGCGCCGTTCTCGCACACGCGGATTCCTTTGCCTTCTATAGTTCTCTCATCGAGAACTTCGCCGCTCAGGATCGCCTGGAATGGCACCTGATCTGGGTCGATGCCATTCTCGTGGCCGCTCGGCTGATCCTGCGATGCAACACATCGCTCACGCTTCTGAGATATGCCTTCAACGAGGATTTCGCCGAGTGCCGCCCCGGCACGCTCCTCAACGACGCCACCTTCAAGGATTCCTTCTCCCGGCCCGATGTGCATGAGCTCAATCCCATGAGCAAGGCGCAGGCGCATTCCTTCTGGCACATGCCTGGCGAGGCCTATGTCGACGTGCACCTCGTGCGCCGCGCCGCCTTGCCGATGCTCTTTCAGCTGCCCTGGATCCTGCTGCGCGCCGCCTACTGGAACCATGTCCGTCCACGGGTGCCGGACGCGGTGAGGCAGGTCTATCGCATGTTCCGGCGAAGGAGCGGCTTCAAGCCGCGACGGGCGGCGGAAGCAAGGCGCGCCGCGTCCTGAGCCTGCGCAGGAAAGGGCAGCCTGTCAGGTTGCCCTTTGCGGGAGATCGCCGAACGATCCGTTCGGCTCGGCGCGTGCCGGGTCAGAGAATGAAGTATCCCTTCGAGAGGCTCGACAGGCCCTTCACGTGGATCGAGAAGTCCGCGCTGCCGTCGCCGTCGACATCGCCGCTGACCAGGACGCCGCTGCCATACTTCTCGTAGCGCAGCTCGCCGGCCTTGTTGTGGAAGCCGTTCTTGCCGATGAAGCTGAAGGCCTGGTTGCCGCCGGCCTTCATGTTGGCGTCGATGGAGCGCAGGTCGATCCTGTCCTTCTGCGAGGCCGAGAAATCCTGGATCGTGTCGCGCCCGTCCGCATCGACGGTGCTGTCCCTGACGGACTTGAACGTGAACGTGTCGGCACCGGCGCCGCCATAGAGCTTGTCGGCTCCCTGGCGGCCATACAGCACGTCGTTTCCGCCGAAGCCTTCCAGCTTGTCGTCGCCGCTTCCGCCCGTGATCTTGTCGTTCCCGGCAAGGAGTGATTTGAAAACCTTGCGGTCATCCGAGACCGAGCCCGTCAGGGCGGCCTTCACGAGGCTCGTCACGGCGATCGACGTGCCGCTGAGCGAGCCGACCTTCTTCCCGGCATCGTAGGATGCGTAGCTGGTGACGGTGCCGCCCGTCGGGATGCCGTCGGCATTGTACGTGAAGCCGGAGCCCCGGAATTCATCGCGGCTGGAGCCGCTGTAATTGTATTTGACCACGAAGCGGGACGAGGCCTGAGTGTAGTCGATCCCATAGGCCAGATAGCTCAGGTTGAGATCGGCGAGATTGAACCCGGCCGAGTCGTTCCACGTGAGTGTCGCCATTGTTGCCCCCTATAAATGGATAGGGTGCTTTAGCCGGGCGCGTGAGGCGGGACAATGCCGCAAAAGGGATGAGGCAGCGTGACTCCTGCGGGGGCGTGCACACGCCCGGCGGGCGATCAGGATGAGAGTCGAGTGGCCTCTTTCCCGTGAGGACATTCCGAAGCGCTCATCAGCGTGAGGGATAAGCGGCAATGAGAGATCTGCTCGTGCAGCAGAGAGATCGCCGTGCGCGCCATCTCCCTGAATCGGTTCTGCACAATCTCGGGAGCGTCGTCCCAGCAATCGGAATATTCGGCGGCGTAGAACGCCTTCGCGACGCGCTCGACCTGATCTGGGGACATGCAAGTCTCCCTGTGGCTGTTAACCAGATAGGTAATTGGAGAGGCATTCGTTCCCTTGCTCTAAAGGAGTACCTCATTAGAACACAGGCAACCGGTTGATATCGCTCATGCCGATACCGCTTTCGAGGGGGTGAAAGCCTTAGGATCATTTCCAGGGACTGATTTCGGTCCGCTTTCAGGTGGAGGACCTGCCTGTTTTGTTTATCAAGTGGTCATAAGGGCCGAATGACATTCTTAAGTATATTTTTTACTACTCATGGAGTACAACCATGTGCTATTGTGAACTTTGTAACACATTCCCGTTGCGTGGGTAATGCGATTCGAGACCTGAGCGATGACGGACCTGGACGAACTCAAGAAGGCCATTGACGAAACATGGCGCGATGAGGAGATGGCCTCCTCGGCCCGCTACGGCATCGACGCCTATTCGAAGCTCTGGCCCTACGTCTTCATGGTCAATGACTGGCGTGTCTGGAACGAGAGCGGGCGAGACCTGAACCAGGAGGTCGTCCATTGGCTCGATGGGCAGGGGAGCGCCTGGGACTTCTACCATCTGCTCGACGAGTGGGGCCTGGTCGGCTTCGACGACCTGAGAGCCGCGACGCGTTTCCGGCATCGCTGGTTCGGGGCGCTCAGGCTCGTGTCGTCGTCCGACAGCACCTGGGTCCCGCATCCGCGCAGCGGCGCCTTCGCTCCACGCCTCGTGGGCGGCACTGCGATACAGGCCCGCAAGGACAGCCACGCGGCCCGGTAAGCCTTCCTCCCGATCCGACTATTTCCTCGCGCAGATCGCGCGCGCCATCATGCCCTTTGCGCCGTCGCCCGTGGAGAAGCAGTAGACGCCTGTTTCATCCATGTCGAAACGGTCGCCCCGGTTGCAGGTGCCGTTGACGGGATACTCATCCTCGCCGCAGCGCGCCACGCATCGCCCCTGGGATGCACATTCCTGCACCAGGACGCGCAGGATCGTCCCTGCCGGTCCTGCCTTGCCCTCCGGTCCCGCAGGGCCGGGCGATCCGACCGGGCCCGTGAGGCCGGCCGGGCCGATGGGACCGATGGGGCCAGGCGGTCCGATGGGACCGATCTCTCCGGCGACACCCTGCGGGCCTGGAGGGCCGGCCGGCCCTGCCGGACCGATGGCCCCCACCGCTCCCACGGCGCCGGGTGGTCCCATGGACCGGGCGGCCCGGCCGGTCCGGGCTCTCCGCGCGGCCCCGGAACGCCCTGAGGCCCCTGCGGCCCCTGGTGGCCCGCAAGCCCCTGCGGTCCCTGGGGACCGGGAGGGCCGACCGGGCCTTCGGGCCCGACGGGTCCAGCCGGTCCCGGCTGCCCGTCAGGAACAGCTCGTGCTTCCGCATTCCCGGGTTGTCCCGGAGGTCCTGCGGGACCCTGCGGACCGACCGGGCCTTGCTCTCCGCGCGGCCCGGGAGGCCCCTCCGGCCCCGGATCGCCCTTGGGTCCGGGTGCGCCGTCCTTGCCGGGCTCGCCCTGCGGGCCGGGAGGGCCGGCCGGTCCGGGCTGGACGGGGTCGATTGCTGCGGATTGCGGCGCGGTGCCGGCTCCTTCCGGACCGCGCTGCCCGCAGAACCCGACAACCGCCTGACGCTGCTCGTTCTCCGCCTGAAGGTTCACGATGCAGGACGCGGGATGATAGGCGATCCGGAAGGTGAACCGGCCATTGGCCTCGGACTTCGCCTCGAACCGTTCGTCGAGGAAGACCGACACCTGCCGGGGCTTGCTCAACCGGCCGACGACGCGCAGCTCGCCTGCGGTGATCATGGCCTGATCGATGAGGATGTCGGCCATGGCAGGCGTGCCGCAGGCGATCAGGATGGAACCGGCTAACAGACGCTTGAGCATCGTGCTCTTCCCACATCGTAAGGCACGAAGCGTCGCCCGAAGAAGGCTGAAGCGTCAATTCACCCGGAAGGGTACCGCGAATGACACCTGGCGTCGAAAGGTCCAGCTGTGATGGCCAGTGCCGATGGATTGAGTCTATCGGACAGATGGACGAAATCGCTCTCGGGCCGCCGTCGACGCAACGACGGCCCTGAGGATGTGGCTTACATGGATTGGCCCGGTTCGTTCGGTACGGCCGTTCGACCGGCACCGTTGACTCCACCCTCAACCTTGCTGGGCCCTTTCTCCGTCACCGAACCGAGGAGCGTGTCGAGAGCATTGCTGCCACCGGAAAATCCGGCTTCGGCGAGAATGCTGTTCAGGATAGGCTTGTTGGCCTGGAGCGACAGGAGCTGTCCGGCGAGGCCGTCGCCAAGACCCACTCCCGCCCCCTCGGAACTCCCCTTGCCGTTGACCAGGCCGCCCGTGTCGAAGATCCGGATGTCCTTGATCTTCTCGATGGGCTTCACGGCCTCGGCCAGGGCCGATGGGATGATGCGGATGCGCTCGCGGGTGAGCTCGAACTCGATGAGGGCGGGGGACAGCTTGTTGCGGGCCTCCGTCATGGCCGCCTCCGCCTCGGCCTGGGCTGCGCCCTTTTCGCGGATGCCCGCCGCTTCGATCTTGGCGGCCTCCGCATTGGCGAGCGCGATCGTCTTGATGGCCTGAGCCCTGTTCTCGGCCGCATCCTTATCGGCCTGCGCGGAGACGGTTACGTTCGTCGCCTCCGTTTCGGCCTCCTGCTTCGCGGCGATCACCGCAATGCGCCTTTGGCGCTCCGCAATCTCGACCTCTCTCGCCGTTGCGACCTTTTCGTCCGCGGCGACGGCGAGAGCTTCCGCTTCCTTGGCCGCAGCCTTGGCCTCGGACTCCTCGCGGCTCTTGTTGGCGACGGCGATGGAACTTTCCTGCGCGACGATCTGCAGATCGCGCTTGGCTTCCAGCTCCGACTGCTGAACGGCGCGGCTTGCTGCAATGTTGGCATTCTCCTTGATGCGCTTGGCTTCTGCCTCGCGTTCGGCAATGGCAAGTTCGGAAGCAATCCTCGCCGTTTCCTCCGATTGGCGCGCCGCGGCTTCTTTCTCCGCCTGCTCGGCGCGGGTCTTCGACGTGGCATTGGCGATATCGCGCTGCTGGGTCAGCTCAGCCTCCTTCGAGGCACGGTCGATCTCGAGCTTGCGCTGAAGAGCCTCACGGTCCTTCTCCGCGATGGCGACTTCCGTATCCCGCACCACCTCGTTGCGCTCCTTCTTGCGCTGCTCGGTGATCTTCGTGAGCGTTGCCAGTCCTTCCGCATCGAAGCTGTTGTTCGGGTTGAAGTGCTTGATATCGGTCTGGTCGAGGCGCGTCAGCGAGACGCTCTCGAGTTCGAGACCATTGGACGTGAGATCCGCCGCGACCGTCTCCTGCACGGCCTTGACGAATTCGGTGCGCTTCTCCTGGAGATCGTTCAACGACATCGTCGCGGCCACCGAGCGGAGCGCGTCTACGAATTTCGCCTCGATCAGCTGACGCAATGCGTCGGCATTGTTGGTCCGGTCGCCGAGGGTCTGGGCCGCAAGGGCAATCGAGTCGGCTTCCGGACGGACGCGTACATAGAACTCGGCTCCGATATCGACACGCATGCGATCCCTGGTGATGAGCGCGTCACCTTCGCCGCGCCGAACTTCGAGGCGAAGCGTATTGAGGTTCACCCATGCGATGGAGTGAAAGACCGGAAGAACGACGGAGCCGCCGTCAAGAACCACCTTCTTGCCGCCGAGCCCTGTGCGGACATAGGCCTGATCGCGCGTCGAGCGCTTGTAGAGAATGCCGACCACGATGCCGATGCCGACGATGGCAATGAGGCTGAGAGCGACCGGGATGATGATGCCATTGAGCATGGGAGTTCTCCAGGAGATCTGCTTCAGTTGATTGTCTTGAGTTCTTCGGGGGCTGGAACGGCCATGAAGACCGGGCCGCTCATGTCGACCAGAAGCACCGGTGTGCCGACCGGAATCGGCTCGTGGCCTTCGGCTGCTTTGGCCAGGGGAAAGTGCCAGTTCCCGTAAGCATCTCGAACCTTGACGCGTCCGGCCGGACCTCGATCGAGCGGGCCCAGCGTCACTTCCGCAACGCGGCCGACAAGGTCGTCATTGGACACCGCGTAGGTTTCATCGCGCGGCACGAGATGAGAGACGAGGCGTGTCGTGGCGCGCGTCACCGGAGCGGCAAGGAAGAACGCCGCGAGGCCGGCAACCGGAACGGGCAGGGCGGCCACGATGCTCATGGCGAGCGTCTGGATCATGAATCCCGCAGCTGCAAAGGCCGCGAGCCACGTGATGATGAAGATCAGGAACGGGACGCGTCCGGCGTTGACCCAGCCCAGCAGGCCGCCCAGGACACCCGTGTTGCCGGCATCGGCGTGGTAGCCGCTGAACGCTTCCGGATCCAGGCTCTTGTCGATGAAGTGGCTGAGGGAGAAGCCGGCGACCAGCGAGGCGGTCTCGATTGCCACGAGGCCTGCCATGACGAGACCGGCAATCGTAAAGGGCTGGTAGCTGGCGGAAAGGAGGGCATCCATCGAGGGCTCCGGTCAGTCCTGGCTCTTGGCCTTGAAGGCGGCGAGACGCTCCTCGACGGTCCTGTCCCGGTGCAGGCGCTCCAGCTCGTTCATCTGTGCGGCATGGGGATGCCCGCCCGAGGAGGGAACGCCGGTCACGCGTGAAATCGATTCCAGGGAGCGCAGGGCCTTGTCGGCTGCGGACAGCGTGCGGGCAGAACCGATGTCCGGGGGTGACGCTGCCTGTTCGCGGGCCACAGAGCGCTTCAATTCCGCAAGCCGCGCCTCGCCCTCGCGACGGGCTGCGATGACGGCCTGAACGGCCCCTTGAGCCTCCTCGATCCTCTCATTTGCATCGGTTATGGCGACCTGAAGAGCGGCGATCTGCGCCTCGATATCGATCTGCCGTTCGATCCCGGCCTTGGCGAGATCTTCGCGTCCCTGCTGAAGAGCCGTCGCGATCTTGCCTGCGAGGGCGAGCAATTCCGCATCCAGCTCGCGGGTGCGGCTTTCGAGGCGATGCTTTTCGGCCGTATGCTTCCCGAGAGCCGCGCGGGCTTCCTCCGCTTCACGATCGATCTCCCTGATCGCCTGCTCGACCAGGGCGACGGGGTCCTTCTGTTCGGCCTTGTCAACGGCCGCATGGGCAAGGCCTGCGACCAGACGACCGACACGCGATAGAATACCTTCATAAGCCATCGACTTCTCCTCTGG
>JAEWKH010000013.1 GCA_023386155.1 Pseudomonadota bacterium | reverse complement strand
CGTAGATGTCGGCCGGGATTTCCGGATCGTAGACGGTCTTGAGCGCCGCGATGATGTCGTCCGTCATGCGGTCGAGCTCTTCCGGCGGGAGCGCGGAGCCCGGGGACGCCTGCGGCGCGTTGGTCGGGGATAGGTCGTTCACAGGTCAATCCTCACGCGAACAGGGCTTCCGCCTTCTGCAACGCATCCGCCAGCTTATCGACTTCTTGCATGGTGTTGTAGAGGCCAAACGAGGCGCGGCAGGTCGAAGTCGCGCCGAAGCGCTCCAGGAGCGGCATGGCGCAGTGGGTCCCGGCCCGGACGGCCACGCCCTGCCGGTCGATGATGGTCGCGACGTCATGGGCATGCGCGTTCTTCATCTCGAAGGCCAGGATGGCGCCCTTGCCCCTGGCGCGGCCGATGATCCGGATGGAGTTCATGGCGCCGAGCCGCTCATGGGCATAGGCCGAGAGCGCCGCCTCGTGCGCCTGGATGTTTTCCCGCCCGAGCTGCATCATGAAGCGCAGGGCCGCATCGAGCCCGATGGCTTCGATGATCGGCGGCGTGCCCGCCTCGAAGCGGTGCGGCGGGTCGTTGTAGGTGATCGCGTCCTGGCGCACCTCGCGGATCATCTCGCCGCCGCCCGAGTAGGGTGGCATCTTCGCGAGCCATTCCCGCTTGCCGTAGAGAACGCCGATGCCGGTCGGCCCATAGACCTTGTGGCCGGTGAAGACATAGAAATCCGCATCCAGGTCGCGCACGTCGACCTGGAGATGGACGGCGCCCTGCGCCCCGTCGATCAGGACGGGCACCCCATGGGCATGGGCGATGCGGATGATCTCCTTCGCCGGCGTCACGGTGCCCAGCACGTTCGACATGTGCGTGATGGCCACGATCTTGGTGCGCGGCGTGATGAGCTTCTCGAACTCCTCGACGAGGAAGTTGCCCTCGTCGTCCACGGGCGCCCATTTGATCACCGCACCCTTCCGCTCGCGCAGGAAGTGCCAGGGCACGATGTTGGAATGGTGCTCCATGATGGAGAGGATGATCTCGTCCCCCTCCCCGATCTCCATGCGGCCGAAGGAATCCGCCACGAGGTTGTAGGCTTCCGTAGCCGACTTGGTGAAGACGATCTCGTCCACGGACTCGGCGTTGAGGAACTCCCGCACGGTCTCCCGCGCGCGCTCGAAGCCCTCGGTCGCCACGTTCGCCATATAGTGCAGGCCGCGATGGACGTTGGCGTAGCCCGACTGCATGGTGTTCACCATGGCGTCGATCACCGCGCGCGGCTTCTGGGCCGAGGCGGCATTGTCGAGATAGACGAGCGGCTTGCCATAGACCTGGCTCGCCAGGATCGGGAACTCCGCCCGGATCGCTTCGAGGTCGTATGGCTTCACAGGAGCGTTCATGATTGCCTCTTTCCCCTCGCCCTTGCGGGGAGGGGTAAGGGGTGGGGGTGGTGCAGGAGGCACTCGAACCGTTTCACTCTGCACGACCCCCACCCGACTTCCGTTCGCTTATGCTCACTCCAGCCACCCTCCCCGCAAGGGGAAGGGCAAAGTCAGGTGCGAGCCTTCAGCCAGCCCTCGACCGTCCCGATGAGCGCGTCGCGGACATTCTCGTTCTCCACGAACTCGAGCGCCTCGCCGAGGAACGCCTGAACCAGGAGGCTTTCGGCCTCCTTCTTCGGCAGGCCGCGGGCCATGAGGTAGAACAGGAGATCCTCATCGAGCTGACCGCAGGTGGCGCCATGGGCGCACTGCACATCGTCGGCGAAGATTTCGAGCTCCGGCTTGTTGTTCATGGAGGCGCCCTCCTCGAGGAGGAGCGCCGCCGACATCATGCGTCCGTCGGTCTTCTGGGCATGATGCGGAACGATGATCTTGCCCTGGAAGACGCCGGTCGCCTCGTTGTCGACGACTGTCTTGAACAGCTCGCGGCTTTCGCAGTGGGGAGCCCCGTGCTCGACCACGAGCGTCGAGTCGCCGTGCTGCGAACCCTTCAGCATCGTGGCGCCGTTGACGCGCATATTCGTGTTTTCGCCGTCGAGAATGGCGAAGACCTGATGACGCGAGGTGGCGGCGCCCGCCACCACGTTGATGCTGTTTAACACGGCATCGCCGCCGATCTTGGCGGCCAGCGTGGAGAGCGCCAGGGCCTTGTCGCCCTCGGCATTGACCCGCACGTGCTGAACGTTGGTTCGGTCGCCCGCGATCATCTCCACCACGTCGTTCGGCTGGTGGTTGGCGCCATCGGTGCTCTCATGCGTCTCGAGCAGTGTCACGGACGCGCCCTCCTCCACGACCACGAGGACGCGAGTCGCGGTGGCGACGGCGGAATTCGCTGCCGTGACGAAGCGCAGATGCACTGGCGTCTCGACCGGGCCGGCCACGCGGATCATGACGCCGTCGGCCATGAAGGAGGTGTTGAGCTGGTAGACCGGGTTGCCGTTCGCCCACGGAACGGGGCTCAACTTCGCCAGCCAGTCGTGACCGTTCGCCAGGGCCTCGGCCAGCGGCACGATCTCGACATTCTCGGGCAGCGCACGGAAGTCCACCGCCTCGCGCACGAAGTGGCCGTTCACGAACGGCACCTGCAGCGCCTCGATGCCCGCGAGGGCCTTCGCGCCCTTCAGGGCAGCCTTGGCCTGCTCGGTGGAGGGCGCATCCGCGAAAGGAGCGACCTCGCGCAGCAGGGCGCGCAGATCGGTGTACTTGAACTCCTCGACCCGGCGATGCGGCAGGCCCCGCTGGGTGAATTGCTCGAAGGCCTGAGCGCGCGACTCGGTCTGGCCCGGCAACGCCGTCTTCGCGCTCTCGAAGGCCTGCGCCAGCGCGGTTTCCGCCGGCGTCTTCATGAGGGTGACGTCAGCCATGTTACGCGGCCTCGCTTTCCCGGTAATCGGCATAGCCGTTCGCCTCGAGCTCGAGCGCCAGCTCCTTGCCGCCCGAGCGCACGATGCGGCCGCCATGCATCACGTGCACGGTGTCGGGCACGATGTGGTTCAGGAGGCGCTGATAGTGCGTGATGACCAGGAAGGCGCGATCGGGCGAGCGCAGGGCGTTCACGCCCTCGGACACGATGCGCAGCGCATCGATGTCGAGGCCGGAATCGGTCTCGTCCAGGATGCAGAAGGACGGCTGCAGCAGCGCCATCTGCAGGATCTCCATGCGCTTCTTCTCGCCGCCGGAGAAGCCGACATTGAGGGCGCGCTTGAGCATGTCCTTCGGGATCTCGAGCTGGGTGGCCACGGCATTCACGCGCTTGATGAAGTCCGGCGTGGTCAGCTCCTCTTCGCCGCGCGCCTTGCGCTGGGCATTGAGGGTGGCCTTCAGGAAGGTCATCGAGGCGACGCCGGGGATCTCCAGCGGGTACTGGAAGGCCAGGAACACGCCGGCGGCGGCGCGCTGGTCCGGCTCCATCTCGAGCAGGTTCTGGCCGTCGAGCAGGATCTCGCCGTCGAGGATTTCGTAGTCCTCCTTGCCGGCGATCACATAGGACAGGGTCGACTTGCCGGACCCGTTCGGCCCCATGATGGCCGCAACCTCACCCTTGTTCACGGTGAGGTTCAGGCCGTTGAGAATGCGCTTGTCCTCGATCTGGACGACAAGATTCTTGATTTCGAGCATTGTAATCTTCCTAACACCCTCATCCTGAGAAGCGCGCTCCGCGCGGGTCTCGAAGGACGATTTCGACGAGACGCCCCTGCCCTTCGCCGCCGCAGGCGGATCCTCGGGACAAGGGGCTATGTTGCGATTAGCCCACCGAGCCTTCGAGCGAGATCGAGATCAGCTTCTGCGCCTCGACCGCGAACTCCATGGGAAGCTGCTGCAGAACGTCCTTCACGAAGCCGTTCACGATCAGCGCCGTCGCCTCTTCTTCCGAGAGGCCGCGCTGCTGGCAGTAGAACATCTGATCCTCGGAGATCTTCGATGTCGTCGCCTCGTGCTCGAACACGGCGGTCGCGTTCTTCGACTCGATGTAGGGCACCGTATGGGCGCCGCACTGGTTGCCGATAAGAAGCGAGTCGCAGTTCGTGAAGTTGCGCGCGCCCGTCGCCTTGCGGTGAGCGGACACGAGGCCGCGATAGGTGTTCTCGGACTTTCCGGCCGCGATGCCCTTCGAGATGATCCGGCTCGTGGTGTTCTTGCCGAGATGGATCATCTTGGTACCGGAATCGACCTGCTGCTTCCCGTTCGAGACGGCGATCGAGTAGAACTCGCCGCGCGAGTTGTCGCCGCGCAGGATGCAGGACGGGTACTTCCAGGTGATCGCGGAGCCCGTCTCCACCTGGGTCCAGGTGATGACCGAGTTCTTGCCGCGGCAATCGCCGCGCTTGGTCACGAAGTTGTAGATGCCGCCCCGGCCCTCGGCATCGCCCGGATACCAGTTCTGGACCGTGGAGTACTTGATCTCGGCATCGTCGAGGGCGATCAGCTCGACCACCGCGGCGTGAAGCTGGTTCTCGTCGCGCTTGGGCGCCGTGCAGCCTTCGAGATAGGAGACGTAGGAGCCCTTGTCCGCGATGATGAGCGTCCGCTCGAACTGGCCCGTGTTCTTCTCGTTGATGCGGAAGTAGGTCGACAGCTCCATCGGGCAGCGCACGCCCGGCGGGATATAGACGAACGAACCGTCGGTGAAGACGGCCGAGTTCAGGGTGGCGAAGAAGTTGTCCGTCACCGGCACGACCGAGCCGAGATACTGCTTCACGAGGTCCGGATATTCGCGGATCGCCTCGGAGATCGGCATGAAGATCACGCCGGCCTTGGCGAGCTCTTCCTTGAAGGTCGTGGCGACCGAGACGGAATCGAACACCGCGTCCACGGCGACCCGACGCTCCGGCTCGACGCCGGCGAGGATTTCCTGCTCGCGGAGCGGAATGCCGAGCTTCTCGTAGGTCTTGAGAATCTCCGGGTCCACCTCGTCGAGGGACTTCGGCGCCGGGTTCTTCTTCGGCGCGGCATAGTAATAGATGTCGTTGTAGTCGATCTTGTCGTACGACACGCGCGCCCAGTTCGGCTCCTTCATGGTGAGCCAGCGCTTGTAGGCATCGAGACGCCACTGGAGCATCCACTCCGGCTCGCCCTTCTTGCCCGAGATGAAGCGGATCACGTCCTCGGAGAGGCCCTTCGGCGCCTTCTCCATTTCGACCTGGGTCTCGAATCCGTACTTGTATTGATCGACGTCGATCAAGCGAACCTGATCGATCGTTTCCTGCACTGCAGGCATCCGTCTCTCCCACCGCTCACGGCTTCAAGGGCCGCGGGTTGATGACATGGAATGCGAACCGGCCCTGTCAGGCCGCGCTCGCCTTCCGTTTATATAAGGTGCCGACCACCCTTTCGCACGCCTCCGCGAAGCGGATTACGTCCTCCTGTGTGCTCGACCACCCCAAACTCACACGCAAGACGCCCTCGGCCAGGGCGGGCTCCACGCCCATGGCGTCGAGCACATGCGATCGCTTGACCTTTCCGGACGAGCAGGCCGAACCGGAGGACAGGGCCACCCCTGCCAGATCGAAGGCGATCAATGCCGTCTCGGCTTTGAGGCCGGGTATGGCAAAGGCCAAGGTATTAGGCAACCGCTCGGCGTCGAAAGCCACAACAAGTGCATCCGGGGCGATCCGGCGGACCTGCGCCTCGGCCTCGTCCCGCAGGCCCCGAAGCCGCCCGGCTTCCTGCTCCAGGCTCGCCAGGGCGAGCTCGGCCGCGGCGCCGAAGCCCGCGATGGCGGCCACGTTCTCCGTGCCGGCCCTGAAGCCCTTCTCCTGGCCGCCGCCACGGACCAGCCTCTCGGCGATCTCGAACTGGTCGGAGGCGAGAATCACGGCTCCGATTCCCTTCGGCCCGCCGATCTTGTGGGCGGAGAGCGTCAGGACATCGACGCCGAGCCCGGCCATGTCGACCGGGATCTTCCCGGCCGCCTGCACGGCGTCCGCATGGATCAAGCCGCCATGTTCGTGCACGAGTCGGGCCGCCTCGGCCACCGGCTGCAATACGCCGGTCTCGTTGTTGGCAAGCTGAACGGATAAAAGAACCCGTTCGTCCCCCGCCATCTCCAGGTGGGCTTTAAGCCAGGCGAGATCAAGGATACCGCGTCCGTCCACGGGAACGATCCCGGCGGCTTCGGCGGGAAAGCGGTGACCGTTGAGGACGCAAGGGTGTTCGGTCGCGCCGAGCAGAAGCCTCGACGCCCCTCCCTGCCCCAGTCGCCGGAAGCCCGGCGTCAGGACCAGGTTGGCGGCTTCGGTCCCGCCGCTGGTGAAGACGACGTTCTTGGCCCTGGCGCCGACGAGACGCGCCACCTTCTCGCGGGCATTCTCGATCTCGGCCCGCGCGGCACGGCCCTCGGCATGAACCGAGGAGGCATTTCCGGGAAGCTGGAGCGCGCGCAGGACGACCTCGACAACCTCCGGCCGCAGGGGCGAGGTCGCGTTATGGTCGAGATATGTGCGCTGGCTGGAAGCCATGGCTGCCTGAAGCCTCACGAAATTCTTGCAATCGACCCTGGTTGCCGTGTTAAAGCACCGCAACCACATCTGTCCCATGTTTCTCCTGATGGCCGTCGCCGCGCAGCCTTTTGAAACAATGGAACATTTTAGAATAGTTCTAAGGGTTCTTTTATGAGGAACCGCGGCCTGGAGTCAAGGTCGCCCGCAGTTTTCCCCCTCCCTATGGAGGGGTGATCAAGAGGTTCGCGTATATGCCTGAAGTCATCTTCACGGGTCCTGCCGGTCGCATCGAGGGACGCTACCAGCCAGCCAAGGAAAAGGGCGCTCCCATCGCCATCATCCTGCACCCGCACCCGCAGTTCGGCGGGACGATGAACAACCAGATCGTCTACAACCTGTACTATGACTTCGTGAAGCGTGGCTTCTCGGTCCTGCGGTTCAACTTCCGCGGCGTCGGCCGCAGCCAGGGCGCCTTCGACCACGGCCAAGGCGAGCTCTCCGATGCCGCCGCGGCTCTCGACTGGGCCCAGGCCATGAACCCGGACGCCCGCGCCTGCTGGATCGCCGGCGTGTCCTTCGGCGCCTGGATCGGCATGCAGCTCCTCATGCGGCGTCCGGAGATCGAGGGCTTCATCTCGATCGCCGCCATGGCCAACCGATACGATTTCTCGTTCCTCGCCCCCTGCCCGTCCTCCGGCCTCTTCGTGCACGGCTCGGAAGACCGGGTCGCCCCGGTCAAGGACGTGGTCAGCGTGATCGAGAAGGTGAAGACCCAGAAGGGCGTGAAGCTCGAGCACGCCGTGATCGACGGCGCCAACCACTTCTTCGACGGCCGTGTCGACGAGCTGATGGTGGCCGTGGACGAGTACCTCGACAAGCGCCTGGGAACGACGGAAGAAGCGGCCTGAGCCGATCTCAACACGATCGGTTCAATGGGCGGGCCCTGGGCCCGCCCATCGTTTTTAGTCCTGCGGCGCTCCGCGCCGATTGCGCGCAGCGTCGCGACTCACACGACGAAGAAGTTCGACGCGCTGAGCGTTGTGCCGGGATTGAGCGTCGCGATCTTGACCGCCGCCGCCGAACCCGAGCCGTCATAATCGTAGGACAGATCGCCCGTCGCCTGGTTGTACAGGATCTTGTGCGACGTCGAGGTCGCCGCCCCCGCCTTGAACGCCGACATCGACAGCACGCC
>JAEWKH010000001.1 GCA_023386155.1 Pseudomonadota bacterium | reverse complement strand
CTACCGCACCATCCAACGATAGGGTCCCTCCACGCGGGCGGGCACGGGGTTTCCCTACAAACCCAGCCTGTTTCGTTCGAGCCGAATTCAATGAACCTGGCGAGGATCGTATCCATCAATGGAGGCGAGGATCATGCTTTTCCCGGAACTTTCCATCGGGTCCAACTCATGGATGGAGCGCGACCTTCTTGCGGGCGCAATTGGGACACGACGTGCGTGGAAGCCGGATGCATCGGCTCACGTCCTCGATGACGCCACATCCTCTATCGCGGCCGCAGGACAGATATGCGCGGCGGTCTCCCGAAGCAGGACGGCCTCGATTGATGGCGATGTCTACCTATCGGGCCTGCTCGAGAATACGTCGCGGGCCTATCTCGAGGAGGTCGGCATTCAGGTCGGCATGTCCGGCGCCTTGGGCAGTCTTTCTGCACATGTTGCAAGGCAACTGGGATTTGCTTTGGTTCAGATGGTCGTCCTGAGCGCACGCTATGGGCTATGCAAAGGTCCAGGGCGCATCGTCATTGCCTTATCGCGGTCGTCCCGCCATGTGAGGATGCGGGTGAGCAACGACGGCATTGGCGAGATCCACCCGCTCGCGCCTCGCCAACGGAACGTCTTCCGCCTCATCAGGACCTTCGCTTCGCCATTGAGCGCTACGGTATCCGTGCATAGCCATTCGAGCATTGGATCATCGATTCGCCTGACCACAAGGAAATTCAGCGATGGTCCGTCACAAGAGGCCATCCCCGATTGAACAACATATGATACGTCATAACGACAATCGCATATCCTCGATGCAACGGGCGAGGTCGCTCCCGTTGAATGGCTTGCCGAGGATTCTGGTCCCTGGCCCGGCCCGTTGCTGGGCAGCAGCCGGATCGTGGGCGGTCACAAAGACAGTGGGGACCTTCCGCCCCTCTGCTTGAAGTTTCTCGTATAGATCGATGCCGCTCATGCCAGGCATCTGAACATCGCATACAAGGATATGCGGGTCGGCGACGGTCGCAGTCAGATAGGTCTCCGCCGAGTCGAATACCCGCACCTCGTACCCAAGGCTCTGAGCTAAACGCGCCGTAGCGGAACGAACCGAACGATCGTCATCAATGACGCAGATCAGTGGCAAGTCTGGCACCTGGACCCTCTCGAGCGTGGCATCGCCGCGCGTCGGCCAGTCTGGACCCTGAGAAGATCGAAGAAAATCATACATTGGGTTGCCCATCTTGTCCGGGCCAGACAGCAGGCATCGTCATACTTGGGTTTAACGCTTCCAAAACAACGTTTATCGCGATCCAATCTAAGTGCGATTTCACGCAACCGCGCCTTGGGCAAGCATTCTCGCAGGTTTTCCGACCGGTAAGATCGCAAGCATGGAGGCACCAATGCCCGTGGACTATTATCGCTCTGAGATCTCTTCTGCTCCCGCATCAAGTTGCCTGATTTCTTCCCTGCTGCTCGAAGCCCGCAACACATTGACCATCGACAGATCGGCTGCAAGAATGCTTGTCACGCGCGCTGTCAAGCTGCTGGAAACGGCTGACGAGAAGGCTTTCTCGGGCGGTCTTGCCCCATGGCAGATGAAGCGGGTTGAATCCTACATCGCCGAACATATTGCCAGGACGGTAACTTTGGAACAGCTTGCTGGCTGTGCAAAGCTCAGCGCGAGCTATTTCGGCCGGGCCTTCAAGACCACCTTCGGCGAGACGCCGCATGCCTATGTTCTCCGCAAGCGCGTGGAACTCGCATGCAGGCTGATGCGGGAAACCTCCTCGCCGCTTGCCGAGATCGCGCTGGATTGCGGCATGGCTGACCAAAGCCACCTTACGCGCATCTTCCGGCGCTTCACCGGCATGAGTCCCAACGCTTGGCGCCGCTTGCGAGGGTCCGATCCGGTCGAAGAAACCGTGCGGCACGCAGCCTGAAACACCTCGGCTTCTGCCCTAAGGCCAAGACCCGATTGCCCGACCTTCCGTCGGTCTGCGCCGACCTCCCGACGAGAGGAAGCTCTTCTTGTAGGGCCAGCAATATTCACCATTGCACACTCTGCCCGACGAAGCCGCGGATGTGATGCGCAGCCCTGAGAGAAGGTTCTCCGCGCTTTAACGAGGCCCTTGACGTGTTGCGGCGGATTGACTGCCATCGTCGATTTGCGGCAAGCCGTGAATGACGGCTCAGCGGTCGTTTCAGCCAAAATTGAAAGGCATTGTTCAAGTCGATTCCACAGCGGCGGGTCAGTTTATCCCTCTGGTGCGTCATATGTCGTACCGCAGAAAGCGCAGATGGAGATTCACAATGAACAAGATTCTACTGACAGGCTTAATGTTCACTGCACTTGCCACTTCGGCCTATGCGACCGAACCGCGTGCATCTGCCGGCCAGACTCCTGCTCAATACCACAACCCGCAGAACCCTTATGGTTACGATTCCGGCTATCCCAGCAACTACAAGCCTGTAGCGGATAGGCCCGCCGATGGGCCTACGGTAGGCCAGTCGTGGATCGCATACTGCTCCCACAAGTACAAAACCTATGATCCCGTTTCGAACACGTACTGGGACGCAGACGGCAAGCAGCATCTCTGCCAAGGTGAATGAACGGTTCGGACCTGGATTATGACGACAGGCTGAGACTTCATTCACCGAGGTAAAGAGGTGAGCGCGCCTTCTCCCTCGTTCCCGGATGGAACCGTTGAATTCCTTAGAGCTGATTCCGCAACAGTGGGATCAGCTTTCTTCTTTGGCCTCCCGCATTCTTGACGGTGAGGTGGGCTGACGCGATGCCGTGCGTGGTGGGACAAACAGCATCCCGCTCGCCGCCTTTGGTCAATTGTCGCGCATATCTGCAAGAGCGGTCTTGAACAGCGACTAAAACCTTCTCCGAGACGTGGAGATCTGTGCATCGATTTCGTCATGTCCGGGCAGAAAAGGGAAAATACATCATGGCAGAACTTGTGGTGGTCGGTTTTGGCAGTCTGTTGGAGGCAGACCTCATCCTGAGCGAACTCAGGCACCGTGAACAGGAGCATCTCATCGATCTGGAAGATGCCGTCGTTGCGATTCGCCAAGCCAATGGCAAGGTGCAGCTCAAGCAGAGCATCGATTTAATTGGAGGCGGCGCTGCCATTGGCGCTTCGGCGGGAGCCATCTGGGGAGTGATGGCCGGTTCGCTGCCCCTCGACTCTCTCGCAGGCTTTGCCGTGGGTGGCCTGGCCGGGGCTGGAACCGGAGCGCTCACTGGAACGGCGACTGGTTATGGAATCGGCGAAGATTTCGCCCGGTCCCTCTCGGCGACATTGCAGCCTGGAAGCTCGGCGCTTTTCGTACTCGTTCGCAAGGCGCAGCCCGAAAAAGTTCTGGCCGCGCTGTCCGGCTTCAAGGGCGAGATCCTGCGAACCAGCCTCTCGCTAAAGCAGGAGGCGCCCCTTGAGACTGCGCTCTCCGGAGTTTCACCTGCCCTGCAGATGTCCCCCTACCAGGCCTAGGGATCATGGGGAAGCATGGGATACACCCGTAGCCAATCCGCCCGGAGAGAGTAAAGACGACGCCCGATTTGCTTTATGGCTCGTCCTCGACGACCGGCTCGCCGGACGAATCCTGAATAGGCCCCTCGTCTTCACTCCTGTGCAGTTTGGGATGGCTCTTCGCGGTCGCCGGAGCTTCCGCCGGGCGTCTTGTCTCGACGTCCCGTTGCTGCTTCATCCGCCCGTCATCGGCGGCTTTTTCCGGGTCCGCTCCCTTTGAAGACTGGGTGTCGTCGGATTTTCTCGTCATCATAGTCTCCGGACGGACGTGAGGCGCTAAACCATCCTCGCGCCCAGGCAGCGGAACCATTCCTTGAGGGGCGCATCGACTTTGGCTCTTCTCTCAAGGCTATAAGCGGTCAACCATGTAGCCATGGCGGGCGTTCCGTTTGCTTAGGTTTGCGCGATGCCCTCGTGAGGAACGAGAAAGGCGCAGGCATCCCGGGAGCGGATTTTATCTTTCGAACAGCTCTACCGCTTTTGAGCTACCCCATCTTTGGTCTTGCGGAGGGCAGTTTCTTTGGAACAAATGGCCGCGGCCGAAGAACGATGCGGATTCTTGATCGGGGCGGCGCGAACGTGCGCCAAGGGGGATTTTCGGCACATATCATGGAATGCCTTCAAAGCCGCAAGGAGGGGCTTGTGATGGAAGCCGAAATCGAATTCGTTGCCCGAGCCCTCTATCACGCCGAGGACGATACGAAGATCTGGGACCGCGAGCGCGACATCGTCAAGGACGAGTTTCGCTGCTACGCCCAGATAGCCCTGGAACTGCTCGCGGAGCATCGCACGCGGAAGACGCCCGGAGCGGAGACCTGCATCTTCCCTTATGCGGCATGAGACATGTTCCAGACTTTGCTTCTGTGACCCCTTCCATCTCTGAGCACGAGCCCGCCATCGCGCAGGCGCGCTCATACCTCATCGCCTGATCGATACCCATGCGAGCGCCTGCGGCCGGTCGACCGCAGGCGCCGCTTCTTTATCGCGGATCCGTCAAGAACGGATCCGTCAGCCGCGATGCTCGATCACCGTGACGATGCGCCGGGAGCTCGGCTCCACGATGACGATCTGATCGCGCACAAGCACGTACTTGCATTCCGGCAGGCCGCTCAGGATCCGCTCGACGTTGTCCGGGCAGTCGTACAGGGTCGTAACAGAGGTCGGAATGGTCGAGCCGACGCTGATGCTGAAGTTCACGTTCGTGAGCGGCTCGGCCTTCACACTGCGGAACGATTCCGTGATCTGCGTGCGCTGCTCCGAAGTCACGTTGATATTCGTGGAGTTGGACGACGACGTGCTGCCGGTCGTGTTGGCGGCTCCGCCCGTCTGGCCGGCCGCGTTGCCGGTTGTACTCCTCGCGCCGCTGGACTCTGCGCCGGGTGCAGTCCCGCGCGTTCCACCGGACGTGCCGGTCGCGGCGCTGTCGCTCGCGCTGCCCGAGGGGGCCTTCGTGCCGCTTGAAGCGGAGCCCGACGTCGTTCCGTTTGACGTTCCGGATCCGGCGTCTCCTGCTGCGCCGCCGGATCCGGAGGAGCCGCCCGGGGTCATGATCGTCGAACCGCCCGAAGCTCCTCCTGCGGCTCCGCCGGAACCTCCGCTCGAGCCGCCACTGGTCTGAGCCATGGCCGCGACGCTCAAGGAAAGAGCCGCTGCGGCAACCGTCGCCATCAAAGTCGTGCGCATTGAAAGATCTCCTATGAATAGAGCACTCTCATGAGCCCTCTTCAATGCGTACCAACGAGATGTTTTCGGCAGTGTTCCCTCTATTTTCTTCCTGGTTATCACGCGTACATCTCCCATTCATCTTCATGAACGTTTTGAGCTGCTACGCTGGTTGGACTCATTGCCAAGATATACGGCCGCGCCACAGCTTAAGCTGCGGCGCGGCCGTATATAACCTGGCTCGTTCAGGAGTGATCCGAGGCCTGCAGGTTCTGCTGCGAGAATGGGGAAAAGTCCGCGACGACCTTTTCGTAGACAGGCCGCTTGAATGGAATGATCAGTTCCGGGAGGCGCTGCATTTCCTCCCAGCGCCATTCGTCGAATTCAGGCCGATGTCCACCGCCGCCGGGCTGGTGAATGTTGATCTCGCTCTCGGGTCCCTCGAAGCGAAAGGCGAACCATTTCTGGTTCTGCCCGCGATAGCGGCCGCGCCAGGCGCGACCTGCGACCATGGACGGAAGGTCATAGGCGTACCATTCCGGAGCTTCGGCCAGGAGCCTCACCGAGCGGACGCTCGTCTCCTCATAAAGTTCGCGCAAGGCGGCTTCGTAAGGCTCCTCGCCGGGATCGATTCCGCCCTGCGGCATCTGCCAGGAATAGCCGTCGGCGGCCGCATCGGCGTCGGAGCGGCGCCGGCCGATGAAGACCAGCCCCTCCCTGTTGATCAACATGACGCCGACACAGGAGCGATAGGGCAGATCCTTTCTGGCCTGTGATCCTCTTGCGCTCCTCATCCGACATACACTCCCTCGAAGACGAAAACCCGCTGCGGCCGGTTCTTGAATAGTGCCGGCGCTGACGCATGGTTCCAAAGCAGGTCACGAGAGTGACGGTTCGCCGAGCCTTGCACAAGCCTTTCGGCAGGGTTGTGAGCCCCTGAATGAGAAATGGGCCTGACGGGATCTCTCCCGTCAGGCCCATATGCAGCAATATATCTTGAACCGATCGCCGATCAGTTCGGCGCCGTGGTCGTGTTGGCGGCACCCTTGCGAACGCCATGCAGCAGGTCGTAGGCCGCGAGGAGCTGCTTGTCCTTGGCCGGATCCGGCGGAACGTAAGCGGAGGAACCGCCGCGCTCTTCCTTCTCGCCGCCGTTCTGCAGGTGGCCGCGCAAGCCGGCCTCGCCCTTGGTCTCGTCCTTGCCCTTGAGCTCGTCGGGCACGTCCTGAAGCACCTCGATGTCCGGATCGATGCCTTTGGCCTGGATCGAGCGGCCGGACGGCGTGTAGTAGCGCGCCGTCGTCAGGCGCACTGCGCCGTTGCCGCCGAGCGGGATGATGGTCTGCACGGAGCCCTTGCCGAAGGAGCGGGTTCCGAGAACCGTCGCGCGCTTGTGGTCCTGCAGGGCTCCGGCCACGATCTCCGAGGCCGAGGCCGAGCCGCCGTTCACGAGAACGATGATCGGCTTGCCCTTCGCCAGGTCGCCGGCCTTGGCGCTGAAGCGCTGCGTATCCTCGGCATTGCGGCTGCGGGTCGAGACGATCTCGCCCCGGTCGAGGAAGGCATCCGACACCATGATCGCCTGATCGAGCAGGCCACCCGGGTTGTTGCGCAGGTCGATGACGAAACCCGCCACCTTGTCCGCGCCGATATCGGTCGTCAGCTTCTCGATACCGGTCCGCAGCCCCTCGTAGGTCTGCTCGTTGAACTGAGTCACGCGCAGGACGCCGATGTCGCCCTCGACGCGGGCGCGCACCGGGCGAACCTTGATGGTCTCGCGGGTCAGCTTGACCACCACCGGATCCTTGGCTTCCTTGCGCTGGATCTTGAGGGTGACCGAGGAATTGACCGGACCGCGCATCTTGTCGACGGCCTGGTTCAGGTTGAGCCCCTGAACGGGTTCGTCGTTGATGTGGGTGATGATGTCGTTGGCGAGGATCCCGGCCCGGGAGGCGGGCGTCTCGTCGATCGGCGTCACGACCTTGACGAGGCCGTCTTCCATCGTGACCTCGATGCCGAGGCCGCCGAATTCGCCGCGGGTCTGCACCTGCATGTCCCGGAAGCTCTTGGCGTCCATGTAGCTCGAATGGGGATCGAGCGAGGTCAGCATGCCGTTGATCGCGGCTTCGACGAGCTTCGACTCTTCGGGCTTCTCGACGTAATCCGTGCGGACCTTCTCGAAAACGTCTCCGAAAAGGCTCAGCTGCCGGTACGTGTCAGCGGATGCGGCAATCGCGCTCATGCCCGACAGGAGGCTGGTCTGCGACACCATTGTGGCGCTGCCGGCGCCGATGGCCGCACCGAGAATCAAAAGGGATAGTTTGCGCATTATCCGCGAACCTTTTCGCTTTGCGATTTTGCCCACCAGGGACCTGGATCAATCGAACTGCCGTCTTTCCTGAACTCAACATAGAGGACGGGATTGTTCTTTTCTATGGCGGCGCCGATCAAACTCATGAGAGGAGCTTCCCCCATGGTCGCAACGGGTTCGCCTGCGAGCACGAACTGCCCGACATCGACGTTGATATGGTCCATACCGGCCAGAAGAATATAGTATCCTCCCCCGGCATTGATGATCAAGAGTCGACCGTAGGACCGGAACGGGCCGGCGAAGGAAACCCACCCGTCCGCGGGCGATACCACACTCGCCTTGGGCCGCGTCGTGATCGAAATGCCACGCGTCGTTCCGCCATAGCCGTCGGGGGCCCCGAAAGCCAGGGCAGTATCCCCGCTGACGGGCCGGGGCAGCAGGCCCCGGACCTCGGAGAACGGGATCTTCGGGGCGAGCCGGGCCGGATCCCGGAAAGCCAGCTGGGCGAACTTCTCCCGGGTTTGGCGCTCCTGCGCCTCGGCCGCCCTGCGGGCCTCCTCGGCGGCGCGCCGTGCCCCGGCGATCTCCGCTTCCATGCGGTCGATCAGCTCCTTCAGGGTCCCGGCCTGCCGGGCGAGCTCCTCGGCCTTCTGCCGCTCGGTGCCGACATTGCGCTCGGCCTCGGCGATCCGGCTCTGCCGGGCCTCCATGAGGGCGGCGAGGCGCTCCTGCTCCCTGTTCAGGGCCGTCAGCTCCCCGTTGAGGGTCGCCCGGTCCGTGGCGATGGCTTCCTTGAGGCGCACGAGCTCGGCCAGGTCGGTCGCCAGGATCTCGGCCTCCTGGCGCAGTTCCGGCAGGACGGCGCCCAGCATGATCGAGGCGCGGACGGCCTCGAGCATGTCCTCCGGTCGCACGAGCACCGCCGGCGGTGGGCGCCGGCCCATGCGCTGGAGGGCCGCGAAGACCTCGATGATGACGCCGCGACGGCTCTGCAGGGAGCGGCGAATGGCCGCTTCGCTGGAGTTGAGGGTCTGGAGCCTTTGCTCCAGGCCCCGAATCCGGTCCTCGGTGCCCCGCACCCGCTCCGCCGTCTCGATCAGGGCGGCATTGAGCTTGGCCCGGTCTGCCTTGATGGACTCGATCTCGGCCTCGAGACGCCTGCGGGCCTCGGCATTGGCCGCGATGGCCTCCTCCAGAACCTTCAGGTCCTTCTCCCGCTGGGTCTTTTCCTCGGCCGCCGAGTCGGGCACCGGCTGGGCCGCAGGCGTCTGCTGCTGCGCCCCGGCAGGGCTCAGGCTGGCAGCAACCATCCATGCGGCAAAGCCCAGGGCTTTGCGGGGAAATAAGGATTTGAAGTAGGTCATCCGTCAGGAATCATCGTGGCCGGCGCGATGATAAGGGTGTCCGGCTATGATTGTCAGGGCCCTATAGAGCTGCTCGGCCACCAGCGCCCGCACGATCTGGTGCGGCATAGTGAGCGCCCCGAAGGAAACGACGAGGTCGGCTCGCTGCCTCAGCTTGGGATCGAGCCCGTCCGGACCACCGATGACGCAGGCCACGCCGGGGCGGCCCTCGTCGCGCCATTGCCTGATTCGCTCGGAGAATGCCTCGCTGGACGGGCTCCTGCCGCGCTCGTCGAAGACGATCAGGACGGACGAGCCAGCCTTTTCGAGGAGAGCTGAGGCTTCCTCGGCGCGCCGGTCGTCCTCGCGGCGTGCCCGGCTCTCGGGCAGCTCGACGATGTCGAACCCGGCCAGGCCCAAGGCACGGCCCATGCCTTCGACCCGCTGCTTGTAACGCTCGACAAGCTCCCTCTCGGGGCCGCTCTTGAGACGGCCCACGGCCAGCAAGCTCAGTCGCACGTATCTCGCCCTGTGTTAGCTGACGCGATCCTGCGGACGGTCGGCGCCCCACATCTTCTCGAGGTTGTAGAAGCCACGAACCTCGGGGCGGAAAACGTGGATCAGCACGTCGCCGGCATCGATCAGCACCCAGTCGCAGGCAGGAAGGCCCTCGACGCGCGCATTTCCGAACCCCTTGTCCTTGAGGTCCTTGATCACGCGCTCGGCGATCGCGCCGACATGGCGGTCGGAACGGCCCGATGTCACGATCATGGTGTCGGCGAGCGAGGTTTTTCCGGCCAGGTCGATCTCGACCGTATTCTCGGCCTTCATGTCCTCGATGGAAGCCAGGGCGACGGCCCGGATGTCCTCATCGTGCGGAGCGTCCGCTCCGGAGAGAGGAGGAAGCGGGTTCTTGTCCGCTTCGAGGGGAGATAGTCGGTTCAGGTTCAGACCCTTTCTCAACGGCGCTCTCTGACGCCGGCTTTTAAGATAATGCCGATAGACCCCATTTTTCAACGTCTCCCGGTGGGAGAAGTTCGTCTCATCTGGCGCAGCTGGGTGGACGACAGATGGGATCGGGGCCCGTGCAGGAAGACCCAGGCCGGCGGCTCGAAATCCGGCAGGCCCAGGGCTTCATCCTCCCCGATGCGGCTTGCCGACAGGGCGGCCGCGGCTCGGGAACGGGTGGCCTTCAAGGTCCAGCCGGGACGGTCGATGACAGCGATCGGCATCATGCGGGCGATACGCCGCCAGCCCCGCCACCGATGGAAGCCCGCCAGATTGTCGGCGCCCATGATCCAGACGAAACGGACGCCCGGACAACGCCGCTTGAGAAAGGCCAGGGTGTCCACCGTATAGCGGGCCCCGATCTCCTCCTCGAAGGCAGTCACATCGATGCGCGGATCGTCGGAGACCCGCCAGGCCTCCTCCACGCGCAGCGCGGTGGTGGCCAGCTCGCCGGTATCCTTCAGGGGATTTCCCGGCGTGACGATCCACCAGACCCGGTCGAGGCCAAGGCGCTTCAAGGCCATGAGGCTGACATGGCGGTGCCCGGCATGGGCCGGGTTGAAGGACCCGCCGTAGAGCCCGACCCGCATGCCAGGGGCAACCCGCGGCAGGCGGGTCAGGCCGGAGGGCCTGCTGCGGAAGCGGGAACGGCTCAGCTTCACGGACGCGTCTGGCCCGAGCCGCGGATGCGGTACTTGAATGACGTCAGCTGCTCCACGCCCACGGGCCCGCGGGCGTGCATGCGCCCCGTGGCGATGCCGATCTCGGCGCCGAACCCGAACTCGCCGCCATCGGCGAACTGGGTCGAGGCGTTGTGGAGCACTATGGCCGAATCGACTTCGGCCAGGAAGCGCTCGGCGGCGGCTTCATCCCCGGTGACGATGGAATCGGTGTGATGGGAGCCGTAGGTCTCGATATGCGCGATGGCGGCATCGAGCCCGTCGACGACCCGGGCCGAGATGACGGCATCGAGGTATTCGGTGCGCCAATCCTCGTCCGTGGCCGGCGTCACGCGCGGATCGACCGCCTGCACCGCCTCGTCGCCGCGCACGGCGCAGCCGGCATCGAGCAGCATGGAAACGAGGGGCTTGAGATGCGTCCCGGCACAGGCCCGGTCCACCAGCAGCGTCTCGGCCGCGCCGCACACGCCGGTGCGGCGCATCTTGGCATTCAGCACGATAGCCTTCGCCATCTCCAGATCGGCCCCGGCATGCACATAGACGTGATTGAGTCCTTCGAGATGGGCGAAGACCGGGACCCGCGCCTCTTCCTGCACCCGCGCCACGAGGCTCTTGCCGCCCCGCGGCACGATCACGTCGAGATTGCCGTCGAGACCCGAGAGCATGGCGCCCACGGCGGCCCGGTCCCGGGTCGGCACGAGACGGATCGCGTCGGCGGGCAGGCCCGCCTGCTCCAGCCCCTCGCCCATCGCCTCGGCAATGGCAAGGGACGTGCGGAAGCTCTCCGAACCGGCCCGCAGGATCGCGGCGTTGCCGGCCTTGAGGCAGAGCGCGCCCGCATCGGCCGTCACGTTGGGACGGCTCTCGAAGATCACGCCGATCACGCCCAGCGGCGTCGCCACCCGCTCGATCTCCAGGCCATTGGAGCGCTCGAACCGGGCGAGCACGCGCCCGACGGGATCGGGCAGCGCGGCGATGCTCTCCACGGCCTGGGCGATGGCTTCGAGGCGCTCAGGGTTGAGAACGAGGCGGTCGATGAAGGCGCCGGTCTGGCCCTTGGCCTTCGCCGCGGCGACATCCTCGGCATTGGCGGCCAGGATCGCGTCCGCTCGGGTCCGGATGCAAGCCGTCATGGCACGCAGGGCTGCATTCTTGTCTTCGGCACCCGCCAGCGCCACGCGCCGTGCCGCAGCGCGCGCGCGGCGGCCGAGATCGGCCATCAGCGCGTCGATATTGCCGCTTTCGATCACCTTGAGGGCATCCATGATTCGTCCGCTTCCTTAAGCTCCAGCGCTCGCGTCGCTTTGCATGCCGATGATGGCCAATGCCATGTCGTCCCGGTGAACCATCTCGGAGCGTCCCGGATAGCCGAGGATCGCTTCGATCTCCCGGCTCGGACGGCCGATGATGCGGGCGGCTTCATCGGCATCGTAGGCCACGAGGCCCCTGCCGAGGACGCGATGCCCGTCGCTGATCGTCACCGCATCGCCACGATGGAAGCCTCCCTCGATCCGGCGCACGCCCACCGGCAGCAGGCTCGCGCCGCCCTGGAGCGCGCGGACGGCACCCTCATCCACATAAAGCGTGCCGCGCGGCTCCAGCGCGCCCGCGATCCAGGTCTTGCGCGCGGTGACGGGGTTGGACGGCGTGAGGAACCAGGTGCAGCGCCCGCCCTCGGCTACGCGCTTCAGGGGATTCTTCGTGCGTCCGTCGGCAATGATCATGTGCGTGCCGCCGGAGGTGGCGATCTTGCCCGCCTCGATCTTGGTGCGCATGCCGCCGCGCGACAGCTCGGAGGCCGCCCCGCCGGCCATGGCCTCGATTGCGGGCGTGATGCGCTCGACCACCGGGATGTGCTCGGCCTTCGGATCGATGGCCGGCGGCGCCGTATAAAGGCCGTCGATGTCCGAGAAAAGGACCAGGAGATCGGCGCCGATCATGGTGGCGACGCGTGCCGCCAGGCGGTCGTTGTCGCCGTAGCGGATCTCCGAGGTCGCGACCGTGTCGTTCTCGTTGATCACGGGCACGGCCCGCATCTCGAGAAGCTTCAGGGTCGTCGCGCGGGCGTTGAGGTAGCGCCGGCGCTGCTCGGTATCCGCGAGGGTCACCAGGATCTGGCCCGCCGTGATGCCGTGATGGGCCAGCACCTCGGACCAGGTCCGGGCGAGCGCGATCTGCCCGACGGCCGCGGCCGCCTGGCTTTCCTCGAGCCGCAAGGGGCCGGACGGGAGCCCCAGGACCGTGCGCCCCATGGCGATGGCCCCGGAGGACACCACGAGGATGTCGGCGCCCTTCGCGTGAAGATCCGCGATATCCTCGGCCAGCGCCGCCAGCCAGGCATGGTTCAGCCGGCCGCGGGCCCGGTCGACCAGCAGCGCGGAGCCGACCTTCAGAACCACACGGCGGAATTGACTGAGCTCGGGACTCACGGATGCCACTCTTCCTGCGGTGCGGCGGGCTCTTCCTCGGCCCGGGCCTGATCGATCACGGAGAGAAGCGCCTGCAGCACCTCCTGCACGCCCTGCCCCGATGCCGAGGAAATCACATGAGGCGTCTGCTTGCAGGCCTTCTTGAGCTTCTTCAGCTGCTCCTTGAGCGTGTCCTCGTCGAGGGCATCGGCCTTGGAGAGCGCAACGATCTCGGGCTTTCCGGCGAGCCCATGGCCATAGGCCTCGATCTCGTGGCGAACGGTCCTGTAGGCCTCTCCGGCATCCTCGCTCGTGCCCTCGACCAGATGCAGCAGCACCCGGCAGCGCTCCACGTGGCTTAAGAACTTGTCGCCGAGGCCCACGCCCTCGGACGCGCCCTCGATCAGGCCCGGAATGTCGGCGAGCACGAATTCCCGGCCATAGGCCCGCACGACGCCAAGGCCGGGATGAAGCGTGGTGAAGGGATAATCGGCAATCTTCGGCTTCGCCGCCGTGACGGTGGCGAGAAACGTCGACTTGCCCGCATTGGGCAGTCCGACGAGCCCGGCATCGGCGATCAGCTTCAGGCGCAGGATGAGCGTGCGCTCCTGGCCTTCCTGGCCGGGATTGGCGCGGCGGGGGGCGCGGTTCGTCGAGGTGGTGAAATAGGCATTGCCGAAGCCGCCATTGCCGCCCTTCGCCAGAAGCACCTTCTGGCCCACATGGGTCATGTCGGCGATGACGGTCTCGCCGTCCTCCTCCAGGATCTCGGTGCCTGCCGGGACTTTGAGCACGGCGTCGGCGCCCTTGGCGCCGTGCCGGTTCTTGCCCATGCCGTGGCCGCCGGTCTTGGCCTTGAAATGCTGCTGGTAGCGGTAGTCGATGAGGGTGTTGAGCCCTTCCACGCATTCCGCCCACACGTCGCCGCCGCGGCCGCCGTCGCCGCCGTCCGGCCCACCGAACTCGATGAACTTTTCACGGCGGAAGGAGATGGCGCCGCCGCCCCCGTTGCCGGAGCGGATGTAGATCTTGGCTTGGTCGAGAAATTTCATAACCCGCATCCTTTACGGGACTGGAGCATTTTTCGCAAAAGCCGATCGGGCCCTGCGGTTAAAAAATGCTCCCGGCCGCCGTGGGGGTGCGGGAGCAACACGGACAAGGAAGAAGCGCCCCCGTGCGGGGGCGCCTCCCTGGTCTTCAGCTCGCGAGGGACATCCCCCGGTCCACCTCGACATCGACGCAGACGGGCTCGCGCACGAGGCCGGTATGGCTCCAGCTCTTCAGGCTCTCCCAAGCCCGCCGGTCGAGGCGGAAATGGTCGGCCGGATAGAGTCCTCCCCGGGCCGGCAGCTCGACGAGGCCGGCGCCCTGATAGGCGAAGCCGCACTTCTCCAGCACCCGCCGGGAGGCCGGGTTGATAACCCGGGCGGAGGCGGTGAGCTCGTCCATCTCGCCATAGGCGAAGAAAGCATCGATCAGCGCTCTCGCCGCCTCGGTGGCATAGCCCTTGCCCCAGTAGGGCGTGCCGAGCCAGTAGCCGAGGCTGGGCTTGCCCGTTTCCGGATCCGGCCCGATCCCAACCATGCCGATGAGGCAGTTGGGCCGGCCCTTGGGCGTGATGGCGAGCTGCAATCCATGGCCGTCCGCATTGGACCGCCTGGACTGGAAGATAAATCGCTCGGCATCGTCCGGGTGATACGGATGCGGAATGCGGGCCGTCATCTCCGCGACCGATTTCTCACCGGCGAGGCGTACGATGGCCTGGGCATCCGCGAGACGGGCCCAGCGCAGCCACAGGCCGCGGGTCTCGAGGCGGAAAACATCGTCACGGGTGAGGTCGGGAAACATCGTCTTGCTCCGATCCGTTGGGCCCTCCCTGGGCCCGAGAAATGACGAAGGGGAGGTGGACATCCCACCTCCCCTGTCGATTTCGGATCCGAGCTTGGCCTTTTAGGGCCTGTTTGGAGCTTTGGATCCGCCGGGTCGGTGTGATGCCGGCGGGAGCTCCTTCGTTTCGCTCTCGCCGTTTACTCTGCGGCCTCTTGGGCCGGTACGACCGATACAAAGGCTCGGCCTTGACGCGTAAGGAATCGGACTCGGCCATTGGCCGTGGCAAAGAGGGTGTGGTCTTTGCCCATGCCGACATTGGCGCCGGCATGCCATTTCGTGCCGCGCTGACGAATAATGATGTTGCCAGCGACAACCTGCTGATCGCCGAACTTCTTGACGCCCAGACGACGGCCTTCGGAGTCGCGACCGTTGCGAGACGAACCGCCTGCTTTTTTGTGAGCCATGGGTTACTCCCGTGTTCCTGTGTAATGCCTGCGCTTATTCAGCGGTGGCCGGCGCAGCTTCGTCAGCCGCAGCCTTGGTGGTCTTCTTGGCCGCAGCCTTCTTGGGCTTCGCGCCACCGGCGAGGATCTCGGTGATCCGCACCACGGTGTAGTCCTGGCGATGCCCGCGCTTGCGGCGCGAATTCTGACGGCGGCGCTTCTTGAAGGAGATGACCTTCTCGCCGCGGGTGTGCTCCACCACCTCGCCCGCCACGGTCACGCCCTCGACGAGGGGGGCGCCCACCTGGGTCGAGCCGTCGTTCGTGACCATGAGAACCTGGTCGAACGTGACGGCGGTGCCAGGCTCGCCTGCGAGCGTGGCGACGGTGATGACGTCGTTGGCGGCAACGCGATACTGCTTGCCGCCGGTCTTGATCACTGCGAACATCTTAATCCTCGTGTTCAAACCCAATTCTCAGCGGGGAAAGCCCCCACCGGATTGGCTTTTTGGCAGTTTCCGGCTTCGGTTCACGGCGAGCGCGAGCTGCCGCATGGATATGGGCAGGCACTCGTACCCGCCCATAGAGGAAGCCTCACTACGGGCTGACCTTGCATTTGTCAATCAGAAACCTGATTTTTGGTGCTTGAAGACCCGCCAAGCCCATGATATCCACCCGGCCTCAACCAGCGGGCCCTAGGGCCTTCGCACCCCGGAGAGGTGGCAGAGTGGTTGAATGCACCGCACTCGAAATGCGGCATACGGGCAACCGTATCGGGAGTTCGAATCTCCCCCTCTCCGCCATTCCCCTGCAAAAACCCTAAGAAAATCAGCGCATCTGACGGGATAGCGTCTTTGCGTGCCCCAGTCCATCACCCACTTGGCGCGGACGTGGGTGACGGGGATTCGCGGTCGTGACGATACCCACGGTGACGGACACCCATCGTGGAGAGATCGATGAGCACGACACCCGTCAGAATGTTACGCCGCCCCGCCGTTGAGGAACTGGTCGGCCTGAAGCGCAGCGCCCTCTACAAGCTGATCGCTGCCGGCCAGTTCCCGGCGCCCGTGCCGCTGTCCGATGGAAAATGCCCACCTGTGGCTTGGGTAGAGTCGGAGGTGCATGAGTTCATCAGGGCGCGGATAGCCAGGCGCCCAGCGAGCGCGTAGAAAGTCCGTGGTCTAAAGCGAGGGTGTTGAATGACGGATGACGACACAGCCTCCGGCGAACTTCGGGAAGCGCTTGTTTTGGATGGCAAGGTGGCCATAGCGGCGCACCCGCACACCATCAGGGTCCTCGGGAGCACCTACCCGCATACGATCGTCCATATCCCAGATGTGAAAAGCGATGGGACGTGCGCGACCTATGCCTTTGGCCTCTGTAGCAGGAAGGGCTACCGGTGGATCGTGCAGATCCCTGAGCCCGATGTTTACGCAGGGCGCGACTTCATGGAGTGGCTCATGCGTCACCACCTGGTTCCCCGCGACGGCCCCCCTCAAGAGGGCGACATCGTCCTCTACCTCGAAAACGACACCTGGAGCCATATCGGCACCTTGGTCGACAACGGCCGAGTTCGTTCGAAGTGGGGGACCTTCCCGGTTTACGAGCACGGCCTGTTCGAGCTTCCAGCAACCTACGGTGACCAAGTCATCTACATGCAGCCGATGGCCCCTGATGACGCATTCCGACTGTTTTTGGAGTATGCAGCCAGCAAAGGCGTTCCCGAAGACGAGCTCGAGCTCGCTCGCAGCTAAGCCGTGGGTTTGAGCGCGGCACGGGTGAGGCAAGCCAACACCGCCAAGCGCCGGTCCATGCCTCCACTAGCGTGGTCGCCCTGGGCGGCGCCTTGTCAGCGTTGATGGGTCATCCCGCCGTCGCTTTCTTGACCTCCTTGACGGCGCTAGTGGATCCGATGCGCTCCGAAGCCTCGGCCCCACACGCGCCGCACTTGCATTCAACTCGGCCTGCACGCTCACGGGCGAACACCTGGGCGGAATTGCAGCCGCCGCAGATGATCGGCATGGGCATGAACTCATCGACCTGTAGGCCCTCCTCCTCGCCAGCCATGGCCAGCCAGGTCGCGGCCACCTCAACGGGCCAGACAAGGGTGTCCTGGTGCACGTGTGCAGGCGTCTCGCCCGGGTGAAGGCGCTCAACCGGGATATAATGCAGGGCGCCGTCAAGCTGCAGCTCCAGCAGCACACGGCCTGCAGCCCGATACTCGAAGGCGCCGCGGTCAGCGTTCCAGGTGGGCGTGCCCGGTCGCTGTCCGTGGAATCGCACCCCAGGGGTGAAGCGGATCGCGCGGGCCAGCGGCTCCTGGCAGTTCTGGGTATCTCTGACCATCCGGTAGGCCGGCATGCCGTCGATCAGCACGCCAACGCGCCTTGGTACCAGGGGGACAAAGGCGGACGGCACTGTGCCCTTGGCGTTGCGGCCGCGGCGCCACTCCTGCTCGCGATTCGAAGCCGACACACAGAGCGTCCTGTTCACCAGGCGCTGGTCCCGGCGACCAGTGCGTACACACATGCGTGGATTGTCCGCCGGCATCAGCCCGCCCGACGCAGCCTGTATGATGGCCTTTGCCGCCGCGACACGCCTCGTCTGCTGTTCGGTGCCGACGTGCCTTGGGCCGATCTGGCAGGTGCGGCAGAGATCCAGCCGGCAGCTCTCAGGCTTCGCCAGCGCCTCGGCATACCGAGCGCCGCAGGTGGTGGTAGAGATAGTCGCGTGCAGCTTCTTGCATTCGAAATGGCGCAGACCGGAGCCCGGCAACAGCTCAAAGTATTCCAGCTCCATCGGTCACCCCCGGGCCTGCTGAAGAATCTGGCGGTAGTTCTCCGGCCACCAGGGCTCACCGGCACCGGCGTCTGTGGCTGGTGTGAATGTCTGCTGAGGCTGCTCCAGGGCCGATAGGGATTCCGATCGGCTGTCAGTGGGTGGTGTGGGTGCGGGTACCTGCTGAGCACGCACCTGCGGCCTCTCTGCGATGCTCTGCCGATTGGCCACCTGCAAGCGGCCAGCCAGAAGACCATCTGCGGCCTGAATGCCGAGCCCCAGCATTTCCCGCTGGGTCTTTCCATGCTCTCGGCAAAGCCGGCGCAGCGTTTCCACGTCGGTTCGCGAAAGCTGCAGTGAAAAGCGGATAGCCCCGGCCTCCCGCAGCTTTTTGCGATGCCGTTTCAAGCGCGTTTCCATGTTGCCGAACTCCTCATGCTTACTGGCGATGAGGCAATTCTCCGATCACGACTCCGGGCAGCGTGGAAACGGACGTGGAAACGCTCAAATGCCCTCGCCGCTGAAGGTGTCCTTCGCGTACTCAGAGGTGCTCTGGACGGACCTACGCTTCTCCCACGCCTCGACCTCCTCAATGGCGTAGATGATCCGGCCGCCCACGCGGACGTAGCGAGGCCCTTTGCCCTGCGTGCGCCAGTTGGCCAGCGTGCGGCTGCTGACGGCGCCTCCCCAGCGGTCGACGAGCTCTTGAGCGGAAAGGAACTTCTTGGTCATGGCGCGAACTCCAGTGATATCGGATGAACTGATCGCGTCCTAACTTACTGCTCCGCAAGCGCTTTTTATCCTTCAGCGTTGCACCAGACTGCTAGTCTGGTGGTCTAACGCCGAAACACCTGAGATTGCACGGGTTTAGGGCTGTGGAATAATTTTAGGGCGCACATAGGGCGCAAGGCTGGCCAAAACGGCAGCAGCCACAACGGTTTGGAGGTGTTTATGCGTTGGGTCCTGGTTCTCGCCTTTATTGCGCCGGCTGCAGCGCAGGCTGCCGACGCTTCCAGCTGCTATACGATCGCCAGCCCTGACCACCGTGCTTGGTGCCTGGCGAAGGCCCGCGGTGAGCCGTCCATGTGCTACGCGGTCCAGGACCAGGCCGCCCGCGCCCAGTGCTTGGCCGAAGTTCGCCGGTGAACCGGACCGACGAGATCCGAGCGCACCTGAGCGAACTCGCCATGCTGACAATCCGCACCGAAGCGGCAGAGCAGCGAATCAGGGTCGCTGGCGAGCAGCGTCTCGTTGCCCTGCAGGTCGCGATCGAGCGCGCCCGGGCGCGCCCTGCGCAACGCCTAACTTCCAAGCCACGGGACCTTCTCGCCTTTCATCGCTGCGGCGCCCGATTGGCGCCCGAAAATTTTCCACTGGCCGTAAGTCATTGATCTGACAGGTGAGCCGGTGACTGAGTACCTGACCTCTAATCAGGATCGTGAAAACGCGTGATTTAGCAATGGCTTATGGGTTGTTTCTGCGTCTGCGGTCATGCACACCAAGGTGCCACCGTGAGTCGGAGTGATGAACCATGAAGAGCGAAACCCCGAAATATCTGACGCCCGCTGAGGTCTCGGCCAGGTGGGGCGGTCGCGTCAAAGTGCGAACCCTCGCCAACTGGCGTTCGCAAGGCTCGGGACCGCCGTTCACGAAGCTGGGCGGCGCCATCCTCTACGACCGTGCCAAGCTCACGGAGTGGGAGCAGCGGGCTACTGTCACAGCTACAAACCAGTACGGTGCCAATCGATGAAGCAGACAGCAAGAGGCCGCCCGAAGGCGGCCCCTTTGCCCTACGCTGCGCCGAACGGGCGCGCAGTGCTGATCCGTGTGGTCAGCGGCCCCGACGGAGCTTGCAGCAGCCGACGCGCCTCCGCTGACAACCCCAGCTCGACCGTCAGCTCACCAGCCATCTGGCCGCCACGGAAGGCCATCGGGTCTACCCGCAACGGATCACCGGCTCTGGTGTCGGCGGGCAACGGCGTTCCCTCGCCGCCCATCCGGTTGAGCACGCCTGGAACGTAGTTCTGCGTCTCTTCCGGCAGGCCGTTCAGCCAGTTGTCCCCGTGGCGCCGGATCGCCTTGTCGACGTTGCCAGGCCCCGCGTTATACGCAGCCAGCGCCTTAGCTCGATCGCCGCCATAGCGGCGCAGCATCGCATTGAGGTAGTCGCGACCGAAACGCTGATACTCGGCTTCGGAATTGTCGCGCAGCGGCGTGACGCCGAAGCCCGGATCAATGCCGGTGCCCGGCATCACCTGCGAAATCCCACGAGCTCCCGCGCTTGAGGTGATCAGGTTGCCAGAGGCATCGGTGTGGCGACCGCCCGATTCCTGTTGCAGCAGTGCACTATAGAGCGCGCCGCCGGCATGGCCGGCGCCTGTCGACACGGCGGCAACGTGGCGACGTCCGCTCCCATTCACGTACCGGCGGCTTGGCCCCCCGGCGCTTACAGTGGGAGACTGGGCAGGCACCAGAGCCTTCTCCGCCTCGGCCCGCATGTCGCGAATCCGGTTGTTCAGCAGGTCGTTTTCTTCTTCGATCAGGTCGGCCTGTTCCTGCTTCAGGCGGTTGATCTCGGCGTTGGCCTCGGCCTGGATACGCGCAGACTCCTCGGCCTTCTTCACAGCGTCCGGGCCGAATGGGTCCTCGCTCATCCGGGCATCGACGATGCCCTGGCCCTGCTCATCGACCAGGGCCTTGTACTTGCCCTCGATCGCCTGACGCCGGCCCTTAGAGTCCGCGCGCATCATCGCTTCCTGGATGTCAGCGCCAGACATTTTCCCCTCGCCGCCGGCCAGGTACATGATCCCGTGGCGCATCTCCTGGGTCAGCGGGATAAGGCGGTCGGCGAGCGCGGTCTTGATGTTGTCGAGGGCGGTCTTGCTGTCGCGGATGTCCTTGCCCTGCGTCTGCTCCTGGTCGCGCGAAGCCACCAGGCGGGTCAGCAGCTCCTTCTGCGCATCGATGTCGCCGGATTTCATTGCGGCATCGAGCTGGCGCTGCTCGTCGGCGTTCAGAGCGCCGGCACCGGTGCGGCCGCGCAGGCTGTTGGCCACGCTCATGCGGTCGGAGTCGGATCCGTACATAACCTTGGACATCGACGCGATGCCCGCGGCGTTCAGGTCGGTCAGGCTGACGCCGGCCGAGCGCATGCGGCGCTCCATATCGCCGGTCTGGTTCGGGTCGATCGCCAGCAGGGCCATGGCCTGGTGCATATTAACGCCCAGGTGATTGGCGGCCGCGTGGGCCAGCCGACCCTGGTTGCCACCGTACTGCCGGCGCAGCTCGTCCAGTGATGCGCTGAGGAAGGTGGTGTTGCCGCCCGGGCCGCGCATGCCGAAGCGCGACGCCATACTGCCCGGGCCGAAGGTGCCGTCCAGGGTCGAGAACGCGCCGCCCTCACGCCACAGCTGCGTCTGGAACGGGTCCAGGCCGTAGCGGGCGCCGATGCTGGCTGAGAAGAACTGCGAGGCCTCGCCCTTCGCGCCGCCGGCCGACAGCGAGGCATTCACCTTGGCCAACACGCCAGCGGCACCGGTCGGATCGAGCCCTGGGATGCCGGAGCCGGTCAGCGCGGAGAACATGCCGGCGTAGCCGCCCACGTTGGCGCCCAGGCTGGCCCGGGTCTGCTGGGTGGCGTAGCCGGCGATCGCGTCCATCACCTCGTCGGCCTTGGAGAAAGCGTTCGAGCGGGCGATGGTCTCGCCGATCAGCAGACCCAGCTTGCGGCTGTCCTGCTCGTTGTTGGTGAGACGCAGGCCACGCATGGTGCCGAGCATGCCCACGCCCTGGGACGGGTCGAGGCCGTAGGCGCGCGAGAGGCCGGTACCGGTCTCGATCTCGGTGCCCAGGCTGCGGTACTGCTCAGCGGTCAGGTTACCGAGCTTCGCGAACTGGCTGCCCAAGCGGGCCGCCTCGTTGAAGGTGATCTTGACGTTGTCCGCCGAGCCCTCGACGACGGACTTCAGCGCGCCGAACGAGACATTGACGTCGCCCAGGGTGCGCTTGAGCCGGTCATAGGCGACCGCGTTGTCCTCGGCCTGGCCCATCTTCTCGGTGACGCCACCGATGATCTTGCCGATACCGAGTGCGCCCAGGCCGCCCAGCAGGCCCATGAGGCCAGCGCCGAAGCCGGCGGACATGCCGGTCGACAGGGAGTTTGCGGCAACACCGCCCGCCGGCCCGAAGGCGCGCAGGCCGGCCCCGGCCCACTGGGCGCCGATGCCCGGGGTGCGCTTGGTGGGTGGGTCAGGCGCACGGCTCGGCGGCTGGCTGCTGCCGCCACCTGGGCGTTGACCTGGGCGCGCAGGGGCGTTCGGGCTTTCAAAGGAGGCGCCCATGAAGACCAGCGCCTCTTGCATCCGCTTGATGCGCTGCTTTTCGTCTAGGTACATTTTCGACCAGTTGGCCTCGAACGGCGTCTTGCCGCTCTGGCCACTGGCGTTCATGCGCTTGTTGAGCTCGCCCTGGATCTTCAGCAGCTGCTGCGACTGCTTGACGAAGTATTCAAGGTCCCGCTTGCTCTCCAGCGTGATCGGCTCGAACTTCTGCCCACTGGCCTTGGCCACGGCAGCGCCCATCGCAGCGATCTGCTTGTTGATCCGCTGGATCTGCTGCTCGACTTGGGTGGGGTCGAAGTCAGCCTCGATAGGGATACGAATAGCCATAATGGGCGCCTCTTAGAATTGGATGACGAATTCGAACTGCTGGCGAACAGACGCGCTTCGCTCCAGAGCGCCGATGTGTTCGAGCGCAAGCATCAGCCCGGGATTCTCGATATCGGACGGCACAATGTAGTCCTGATCAGCCGGCACAGAGTCCTTGACGGTCGTACCGCTGAAGACCGCGACCTCGCGGATCGTGGATGCGGGCGCGTCGGCGAAGTCGAACGAAAAGCGCACGTAGAGGTACTTGGTCGGGGCATCGGACTGGGTGAACCGTCCGGTCGGTACGATGAGCTCGCCTTGCGGGTGGGGCAGGCAGAACAGCGCCCGGGTTATACGACGACGGCCGATCTCATTGACCAGCGCAGTTGAATCAGCCTGCTCAGGGACAGGCGTCGTGTCCCATGCGGCGTCGCCAGATCCCCATGCGAGGTGGATTTCCTGCGACATGATGGAGGCTGCGACAGCAGCGCGGCCAGAGTTTGTGAGGATGCTCATGCCTTCATCCCCTCGAGCAGTTTGCGCAGGGGGGTAGGCAGTTCAGTGCCGAGGCGGATCAGCTTCTCGGCCACAACGGCGTCGTGACCGGTGACCTTGCCAAGGGTAACGGCAGTGTTCAGTCGCTTCAGCATCTCGGCAGAGGTGAAGCCGCCGGGTTTCGTTGCCACCGCGCCGGAGGCTTTCGCCGCGCCCGCGATCATGGCGTCGTCCGGCGCCATCGCCTTGTGCAGCAGGACGGCGCGCTTCTTTGGATTGGCTGCGCTGGTGCTGCGTCCGCGTTTGAGTGCTTTACGCATGAGGCGAAGCAGCTCCTCGTCGCTCATGCAGGGGTTGCCGTAATAATCGATAGTGCCGGTCATGGTCATTATGTCGTTGTGTGGTTGGTGATTAGTGTGTGCTGTTGCCGCCTGCCTGCAGCATCGCGGCGGTGGCCAGGTTCTGAGCGCCCTGGCAGCTGGCCAGGAAGTTCAGCAACGCGGCCATGACTGTGTTATCCGTCCTCGCCTCGACGAATGCGCGATCCAGGATCGCCGGGCCATGAGTGGTAAGAGCGCGCTCGATGCGCTGCTCGGTGGTCAGCTTCGGTCGGCCTGCAGGGTTGGCGTTGTTCCCGGGCTTGAAGCGGCCTTTGCCGTCGCGCTCGGTGTTGGTGGTGTTCTCGATGCTCATGGTTCTTGCCTCTGGAGGGTGCGGGCGCCGGCTTGGCGCCCCTGTGTTGTGGCTGGCTTCAGTCAGAACGTGCCGCCTGGTACGTACTGGCCGGTCACAGCGCGGCGCATGTCCGGCGACGCTTTCCACGCGGCCCAGGGCGACCCTTCGCCAGCAGCCCGGCCCGTTTCGAGCAGGTTCTTGAACGCACGCAGGAACACTGCCTCGGCCTGCACCACAGCCTCGCGTGCAGCGTTGAATGCAGCCTTCACCTCTGCGCGGGTCAGGTCAGCGGTGGCAGTGGTCAGGACTTCGCGCTGTGCTGCCGGGTCAGCTGCACGGGCTGCGCGGTTGGCCTCATTCACTAGCGGCTCCAAGCCCTCGATGTCGGCCAGTAGCAGACCCAGATCGGTCGCGTCGGTCGGCTGCTCGTCGCCCGCTGCACGGCGAGTGCGGATCTTGTCGGCAGCGGCGCGCTTAACGCCCAGGCGCTGGGACAGGCGCACCGCCTCATCCTTCAAAGGCTTCTGAGCGGCTTCAGCCTTCGCCAGGGCCGCCCGGGCAGCGGCAACGCGAGCAGCAGCATCCTCAACGATCGGATTCCGCGGTACGGCCGGCAGCTGATCACCGGCGAGTTCGGCCAAGCCCTCCACCTCGGTGCGGGCCTGGATGTTGGCATGCGCCTCGGTGGCGATGTCGGCGGCCTGCTCGGCGATGACCTGGGCCTCCTCCGCCTCCTGAGCGCTGGCCGCAGCCTGCTCGGCAGCCAAGGCCTGGGACAGCTCGCCCTCGAGGCGGGAAATGTTCGCGCGGATTGGCGCAGTATCAGCGCCGTTGCGCAGGCACTCGATCAGCTCCACCTGGGCCTGATCAAGTTGTTCTTTCAGTTGTTCGGTAGTTGTTGCGGTCATTGCGTCATCACCCATGGTGGTCGTATCGTCGAGATGCCGGTGCTTCCCCGGCATTTCCCCGGTCATTGCCCGGTTCCCACCGTTAATGTGCCGTCACGACCCGAGAGGTGTGCGATGTTTATTGCCCAGAAGGCTGCCAGTCGGCGCGCACAGGTACTGAGCGATCAGGCGCAGCTGTTCGCCTTGCTGACGCGAGACCTGATACGGACCTATGAACGGCGTCGGGGCATAGGCCTTGAGGAGTTCTTCGAACTGCCGGAGTACCGGAAGTTTGTCGTGTCCGCTTATGCCTGTGGCTTCGTCTGCGGGGACTATTCCATGATGGATGGCGGATTGTTCGAGCAAATGAAAAGCCGGCCCCGCGAGCACCTGGGTGCATGCCAGTTCGGGGGGCTGCGCCACTGGGTCCACATGCTGTTACGGGCTGAACGCTGGGCAGATGGATACTCATCTCATGTGAGAGAGGCACTCGACAGCGGAGCACTGGAGGTGGTGGCCACTCGGCTCGAGAGCGACTCGAGCCTGCTGGAGCCGATTGTGGTGGAAGAGTGCGACCTGAAGAGTGCGACGGCTGCCAGGTAGGTTAGGCAGCCATGGAGATCTCTTGGTCCTCGTCGGTCATTCGGCCTTCTCGGTAGCGACTGACTTCGTCACTAGCTTGACCAGGCCCGTGCTGCACTTCGCCAGGCGAGCCGTCTCGGCGATGCTCTTGCCGGCCGCGCGCAGGTTTCGGATCAGCTCATGGCGAGCGGTGTCAGCCTTGCGGCCCGTGTAGGTGCCTCTGCTCTTGGCGATCGCGATTCCCTGCTCCTGGCGTTCGCGGCGGGTCTCATAGTCATCGCGAGCCATCTGGAGGGCCAGCTTCAGGAGCATGTCCTGAACGCTCTCAAGCACCACCTTAGCTATGCCATCGGAAGCGGCAGCCAGCTCGGACAAGTCGACCACGCCCGGGATGGCCAGCCGTGCGCCTTTGAACCTGATGGTGTCGATCAGCTTCTCGGCCTCAGACAGCGGCAAGCGGCTGATGCGGTCGATCTTCTCGGCGATCACCACCTCGTCCGGCTGGAGGTCTGCGATCATGCGCAGCAGCTCAGGGCGGTCAGCACGGGCGCCAGAGGCCTTCTCTCGATAGACCCCCGCCACGTAATAGCCGGCGGCCTTGGCGTTGGCGACGATGGCTTCTTGGCGCTCCAGGTCCTGCTGGTCGGTGGACACACGGAGATAGATGCGAGCGATCTTGAGGGCGGACATATTTGGCAACCATGGTCAATTTGAGTAGACCCATTCTGCCATAACGGCCAAGATTGGTCAATTAGTCCGCTGCCCGATCCTATTTGGCCACATCATTTTTGATCAACCAAATTGGCCACGCTTCCGGAAAGTCAGCCTCGCGCCACCTCTCGACACCGCATCGGCTACCTCGTAGCTAAGCATGCTGGAATGGCTCCCCTCGATCCCTCCCGCCACAGTCGTTGCGGGTAAGACGCTTGTGGAGTCGGCAGGTCCCGACCAGATGGAAAAACACATGGCCGCTTCGACTTTGGATGACATACGGGATGCAGGTCAGGTGGGACCAGAGCCGTCAGAGGAGTATCTGCAGCGCCTCAATGCTCTCGATAACGTGGTTCGCGAGTGCATTCACGTGTCCCGGCAGTACGGAGGTATCCGCTCTCCTACTTCAAAGCACTTCTACGCCTCAGTCCTATTCACGAGCCTGGTCACAAAGGGCGTGACACTCGCGATCTTCTGTCCGCTATCACCTTGGGCCACGAAGGTGATTGAACACTGGGACTACGGTTCCCTCACCGGTGTTGTGCGCTCCATGCTCGAGACGCGGCTGGCGTTCTTCTATCTCTGCGTCGATCCGTGTTCGCCTGAGGAATGGGAGTGTCGGTGGAACCTGTTCAACCTGCATGACTGCGTCGCCCGCATCCGTCTCTTCGAGGCTCAAGAAGAGATGACAGGAAGAGCAGCGCCAGACTTGGACGGCTTCAACACCCAAGCCGACGAACTGCGACAGCGGCTGACCTCAAACAGCTTCTTCACCGCGCTGCCGGAGAAGCAACAGAAGAAGTTCCTCAAGGGGCGTGACGCCTACCTATATCCACTTGAGGATGTGGCCGAGCGCGCTGGTGTCGGACGAAGCACCTTCAAGTACCTGCACGTGTTGTTCTCCCAGCACGTCCATGGGCTCCCCATGTCGTTCTACCGCATGGGCGGCGAGAACGCGGAACGTGGGCGCGGCCTACCCAGCGAGATCGAAGAGAACTACACCTCACTGTGCCTATCGTTCGCGGCAACACTGCTCGTCGGTGCGCGCGACGAACTGCACGAGCTCTTTGCCGGGCTATCCAACGAGTCGGAGCCAACTGCCGACTCTAATGTCAGACCTCACTCGCCGAAACGGAGCGCAGGCATCAATCGGCTCAGGATAGCGATCGTGTGTGTTGCCCTCATCATCGCCGGCGCCGTCCTGGTCGGCTGGTTCACATAGGCCGATCAGCGCTGTACTCGCGCTCGACTTTCCGGGTCGCCGTCTCCAGGGAGGAGGCCAGCAGCACGAACCCGGCATCGGTGCGACCACCCTCGCGGTAGTTCTCCAGGATCTCGCTGGCCAGCTCCAGCTGATCGCCAGCCAGGTCTGCCAGGAAGGCGTCCAGGTCGAGACGATGGTCAGCTGGGTTGTACAGATGGAGCAGGAGCGCATGGAGCTCCTGGTGCACCAGGTACTCAGTGCGGCGCGGGGCGCGCCAGAATGGATTTCCTTCGAGCACGTTCAGTTCCTCTCAATAACGACAATAGCGTTGGATTGGGCCTCGACATCCAAACCCCAGGCCTTGCGCTCGCCATCCTGGGCGAACTTCAGAGCGCGGCCGACGTCGACGGCCAAGCGCGCCTTCGCGCCGTCACGGCTGCGCACCGCCTCGGCCACTAGGCCGCGCACGATGCCCCACTCAGAGCGATGCTTCACCAGCACCTGGGCACGCTCGTCCACCGAGGCCTCGATCCGTGCAGCGTCGGTCGCGGCCTGCTTGGCTGCCTCGCCGGCATCCGGCCCGGCATGTTCGACTGCCTTGGCGATCCTGTCAGCGGCCTCGTGCGCACGAGCGCTGATGATCGGCCCACCAGCTTTCTTCCAGCCGCCATCGACAGCGCTCCAGCGCATGATGGTGCGCCTGGATACGCCAGTCTCCTTGGCAACCTGCTCGAAGGTGAGGTCGGGTCGAGATTCATACAGCACCCTGGCTGCGTCACGCATTGCGTGAAGGTCGTCAGGCCGCTGGTGTTCGTGTTGTCTGGTCATGCGGATAGTGTGCCATCACTACCCTGGTCACATGTCACGTATTTGCATGGAAACGGTAGGTCGCTATGTGCCCGCCGTGCCGATCAGCGGCAGATGACAGGTCACCTCTCGCCCGAGAAATCCTCCCTCCCGACAAGTCCAAAGGTTTCATCGGATGCCTTCGTCCCCTCATCGAACATCGTGTTCACCATGCGGTCGCGGCGCAGCATGCCTAGCGTGCCAAAGAAGCAGGACTCACAGAGATGAACCTCGTAGCGCTCCCCATCGTGCTTCGAACCGTAGCCCCAGTGGGCCTGCAGGGTGCCATACTGACAGCCGAAGCCTTCCACGCTGGTGCTTCGACCGCAAACATCACAGGTGATGTCTGAGACCGTCTCTGTCGACTGGGTTGTAGTGTGACGCACGATCAGCACCTCCAAGGCATTCAGATGAGTTCGGAGCTCCGAGGCCCGCACCTAGTGTGCCTGATATAACCGATCGCCCATCTGAGGCCATGGAAAATGAAAAGGCGACCCATTGCAGGTCGCCTCAAGCCATACACATACCGGCGTCCACGGCCGGGCGTCTCAAAGATCAGATGGGCAGGTCATCCGCCGCATCGACGCCGCGGCCCTCCCCGCCGGCAATCGTTCCCAGCGGGATCGCGAGGTACCGTTGCGGCCGGTTGCTCGCAAACCGAGCCTTCGACCCAGGTTGCCCCTCCTCCGCCTTCACCGCGCCTGGAACACGCGACAGGCGGCCAATAAGGTCGATCTTGAAGTCAGTTCCGGCTACGAGGCCGAACAGCTCGCGGTGGCCGGCACACCCTTGTGTTGGGGCCGCAGCGGTCCATCCGCGCCCCTGGTGGAGCCTCAACACTTCATTTCGACACTACTCAACACTTGATATTTACCTAGTGTGTTGCCTGAAACCCGCATGAATACTGGCCTCCAGGACATTCTCAACACTACAACACTAAAAACAGGGCACCTCACAACCCTATATATATACGAGGGCGTGATGAAGGGTTGTCAGGCGACCGAGCTCCATGCGTCATGACTGCTCTCTCTATTACATATAAACTTTTAAAATATAGTGTTGATAGTGTTGATAGTGTTGAGTGGTGATTTAATTCCTTTGCTTTCAAGGGTTTAGCGGTCAACACTAGGGTCAACACTATCCCGCCTTTAGCCGCCCCCTAGCGTTGAGTGTCGCCAGTAAAGGGAACCGGTGCCCAGGCATGAAAATCCGGCGCAAGGTCCCGGTATGGTGGTGGCGGATCTTGGGTGGAGCCAGACGGCGCACCCGTTCACTTGAACGGGTGCGTTAGACCAATTCGCTGACATCCTGCGGATTTCAGCGTTGTGCCATGAGCGGTCCTTCCCTAAACCCGTAACCTCAATCCGACAGCAGCAATCTCCGTTTCAGCCGCGGTGCCGAAGCGCCTCGACGAGGACCTCAAGACGAGCAATCTCGCTCTCCAGGCGCCGCACCCGGGCTTCCAGATAGTGCAAGTGTTCGCCTCTCGCATCATCGAGGCCGGAAAGCGCCTCGGAATACAAACGCATCCTCTCCAGAAACCACTTCATCTTTCTTCCTCGTCTTTCGGACACTCTCAGATCCACGCTATTCCGCTGCCACGGCAACGTCGGGCAGTCTTTGCGGCTCAGTGCCTTGCAGTGCCTCATGGTCCTCATCGACGACCTCAGGCTTGATCCGGAACCACGCCGCATAGAGGGCCGGCAGGAAGAGCAGGATCAGCACCGTGCCGACCGCCGTGCCACCAATCAGCGTGTAAGCCATCGATCCCCAGAAGACTGAGTGCGTGAGGGGGATGAAGGCCAGCACAGCGGCAAGTGCAGTCAGGATCACGGGCCTCGTGCGTTGCACCGTGGCCTCGATGACGGCGTGATAGGCGTCGAGGCCGGCAGCACGATTCTCCTTGATCTGTTCGGTCAGGATCAGCGTATTGCGCATCAGGATGCCGGCCAGTCCGATCAGGCCCAGAATGGCGTTGAATCCGAAGGGCTGGTTGAAGGTGAGCAACATCGGCACGACGCCGACGAGGCCAAGCGGCGCCGTCAGCAGCACCATGGCCATTGTCGAGAAGGATCGCACCTGCAGCATGATGACGATCAGCGTGACGGCGATCATCGCCGGGAAGATCTTTGCCAGCGCGGCGTTGGCCTTGGCCGCCTCCTCGATCGAACCGCCCATCTCGATCCGGTAGCCGGCCGGAAGGGATGCGATCAGCGGCTGAAGGGCCGTCATGATCTGCTTGGACACCTCCGGCGGCTGGGTCGCCTCATTGATGTCCGAGCGGATCGTGATGACAGGCGTGCGGTCACGGCGCTTCAGGATCGGCTCCTCCAGATGCACTGCCGAATGGCCGATCTGGTCGAGCGGAATCTGGCGGCCGTCCCGGCTCATCAGTGAGAAATCCGCCAGACGCGTCGGATCCAGCCGCTCGCCGCCGGCGCTGCGTGCGACGATGGGTACGTTTCGGATGTCCTCGCGGACCTGCGTGACAGCGATGCCGGTGAGCAGGAACTGGAGCTGCTGGCCCACCTCCGCCGGTGAGAGGCCGATGAGGTTCAGGCGATCCTGATCCGGAATGAAGCGCAACACGGGCGAGCGGTTGCCCCAATCGCGGTTGGCCTGCCGCACGTCCGGGACGCCCCGCATGATGTCGAGGGCTTTTTCAGAGATCGCGTACAGTTGCGCCGGATCAGGTCCCATGACCCGGAACTCGACCGGGAACGGGGTGTAGGGTCCGAACACAAGCTGAGTGACGCGCACATAGGCCTCGGGTGCGAGCCCCTGTGACACCGCCTCTCGGAGCCGGCGCTTCAACGCCTCGCGCGCCTCAGTGTCCGGGGTCAGCACGACGATCTTGGCGAAGGCAGGATCAGGCAGTTCCGGCGCCATCGCGAAGAAGAAGCGGGGCGCGCCCTGACCGACATAGCTCGTGACGATCTTGGCCTCGGGCTGGTCGTCGAGCCAGTGTTCGAGCTTCTCGACTGTGGCGGTCGTCGTCGCGATGCTGGTGCCTTCCGGCAGCCGAACCTCCACCAGCACTTCGGGGCGGTCGGATGTCGGGAAGAACTGCTGTTTGACGGCGCCCATGCTGACACCGGAAAGCGCGAAGGCGATGCCAACGATGCCGCAGGTGACGAACTTGTGGCGCACGGCAAAGGTGATGAGCCGTCGCAGACGCCGATAGTTCGGTGTGTCGTAAATTGCGTGGTGCCCGCCTTCAATCGGTTTGATCGCGGGCAGCATCTTGACGCCGAGATAGGGCGTGAAGACCACCGCGACGATCCAGGAGACGATCAGCGCGAATCCGACGACCCAGAAGATGTTGCCGGCGTATTCGCCGGCCGTCGAGCGCGCGAAGCCCACCGGCAGGAAGCCCGCGACGGTCACGAGCGTTCCGGAGAGCATTGGCGCCGCGGTGTGGCTCCAGGCATAGGCGGCCGCCTTTATGCGGTCCATGCCCTCTTCCATTTTCACCACCATCACCTCGATGGCGATAATGGCGTCGTCCACGAGCAGGCCAAGCGCCAGGATGAGGGCACCGAGCGTGATGCGGTCGAAGAAGCGGCCGGTTTCCAGCATGATGAGGAAGACGACGGCGAGCGTCAGCGGGACGGCGAGTGCCACGACGATGCCGACGCGCCAGCCGAGGCTGAGCAGGCTCACCAGCAGCACGACGCCGAGCGCCATTGCGAACTTCATCATGAATTCATCGACGGCCGAGGTGATGTTGACGGCTTGGTCAGTCACCTTGTCGAGGGTCATTCCGAGAGGAAGTGTTTGCGCGATGGCCGCCGTCTTGGCTTCTAGCGCCTTGCCGAGGGCGAGGCCGTCCCAGCCCTCTTGCATGACGGCCGCGAGCATGATGGTGGGCTCGCCCTGGCGTCGGATGAGGTAGGTGGGCGGATCCTCGTAGCCACGGCGGATCTCGGCGATATCGGAGAGCTTCAGCGTCCGCCCCGCAGCGACGATCGGCGTGTCGGCGATCGCTTGGACGCTGTCGTAGGCGCCGTCGACCCGGATGAAGACGCGCGGGCCCTTGGTGTCGATCGAGCCTGCCGGGGTGACGATGTTCTGCCGCTGCAAGGCGGTGACGATGTCCTGCGCGGAGACGCCGAGGGTCGCCAGCTTGGCAAAGGAGAACTCGACAAAAAACTGCTCCGGACGCTCGCCGAGAATGTTGATCTTCTTGACTCCGGGCACATGCAGAAGGTCCTGGCGGATGACTTCGGCCTGCCTCGCCAGTTCGCGCATCGGCATGCCCTTGGCCTTCAGCGCATAGAGGGCGAAGCTCACGTCCGAATATTCGTCGTTGACGAAGGGGCCGAAGACGCCGGATGGCAGGTTGCGCGCTTCATCCCCGAGCTTCTTGCGGGCTTGGTAGAACTCCTCCTGCACGGCGGAGGGCGGCGTGCTGTCCTTCAGCGTCACCGTCATATAGACGTAGCCCGGCCGTGTGGTCGTTTCGACCCGGTCGTACCAGGTCAGCTCCTGAAGCCGTTTCTCAAGCGGTTCGGCGACGAGATCCTGCATCTCGCGCGCCGTCGTGCCCGGCCATGCAGTCGTGACCGTCAGGGTCTTGATGGTGAAGTTGGGGTCCTCCGCCCGGCCCATCATGAGGAAGGCGTAGGCACCGGCGGCCACCAGCAGCAGGATCGAGAAGAGGGTGACGGCCCGTTCGCGGACGGCGATCGCGGAAAGATTCAGGCTCATCGGTTACCCCCGCTCTGAGATGCGGTCCGGACGCGAGCGCCTTCTTGCAGAAGATGAGCGCCGAGCGAAATAATCGGCTCTCCGGAATTCAGCCCGGAGATCACGGCTGTTTCGCTGGTCACGCGTACAAGCGTGACAGGTTGAAATCGCACGGTCGATGCGGCGCTGTCGAAAACCCACACGCCGGTCTTGCGGCCGTCGTCGAGTACGGCCCCGAGCGGCACCTGGACTTCCGGCCGACCCGCCTGGCTTGCCAGCCGAATGGTCACCGTCGCGCCGAGCGGCGCCCCCGCGGCCTCGCCATCGAGCACATAGCGAGCCTCGTAGGTGCGGGTTTGGGGGTCGGCGGAATCCGACAATTGCCGCAGATGCGCCGTAAAGCGGCGCCCATCGCCCCCATACAGGCTGGCCTCGGCCATCGAGCCGATCGCCGGCCGGATCGTTTCGGGAAGCGCGACCACTGCTTCACGGGGGCCAGCCTGGGCAAGCCGAACCACGGTCTGGCCGGCGGAGACGACCTGTCCCGGCTCGCCAAGCGTTTCGATGACCGTTCCATCCGCGTCCGCCACCAGGACCGAGTAGGTTGCCTCGTTCTCGGCGACCCGTGCTTCGGCTTCAGCGGCGGCGAGTTGCGCCTCCGCTGTATCCAACGCGGCTTTCGCCTGCTCATAGCGCTGTCGGGAGGCCCATCCGTTGCTGACTAAGTTGGCGTATCGCCGCTCATCCGCGTCCGTCTGAACGACGGATGCACGTGCTGCGGCAACGGCGTTGCGCTTCGCCGTGAGCGCCAGGCGAAGGTCGATTTCGTCAATCCGCATCAGCGGCTGACCGGCTTTGACCTGCTGACCGACATTCACAAGCCGTTCCACGATCTTGCCGGCGACGCGAAAACCGAGATTGCTCTGCACCCTCGCGCCTATGATGCCCGTGAAACTGCGTTCGGATCCGGTCACCCGCGCTGCCGTCACCAGTCTGACGATCGGTGGTTCCTGCCTCGGGTCGCTCACGGCAGAGGCTTCCTGCGGGCGAAAGGCAAGCGTAACGAATGCGGCCATCCCCAACCCAGTGGCCAGGACGCCTGCCAGCAAAATAGCGGGTCTTTTCTTCATGCCCGTTGCCTCATACAAAATAGATTGCGCACGCACTCTATATCGGATATAGATTACGAATGCAATCTAAAAAAGGAGAACGGCGATGCGCGTGAGTCGCGTTCAGGCTGAGAAAAACCGGCAAACCGTGATCGATGTTGCCAGCCGCCTCTTTCGGGAACACGGCTTTGACGGCATCGGCCTTAAGGACCTGATGGAGAGTGCCGGGCTGACCCAAGGCGCGTTTTACAAGCAGTTCGCGTCGAAGGACGACTTGGCGGCGCAGGCGTCCAGGCGGGCGATGGCGAGCGCCTTCAACCGCTTTTCAGCCGCGGCCGCGGCAAATCCCGACGATCCCCTTGGCGCGGCAATCGCGCTCTACCTCAGCACGGAACATCGCGAAGAGCGGATGGACGGCTGCCCGGTCGCAGCACTCGGCTCAGATGCTGCCCGGCAGGGCGTCGACGTGAAGGCGTCATTCGAAGCCGGGATCAGGGAATACCTCGAGATGCTCGGTAGCTGGGCTGGCGATGCCGAGGGCGAGGAGCCCAGCGGCAAGGCCATGACCATCCTCTCAACTATGGTCGGCGCGATGGTCCTCTCGCGCGCCGTCAACGACGAGCAGCTGTCGAAGCAGTTCTTGCAAGCGGCCGCCAAGAGCGTGATGGGGTTGTCTGCCGGTGCTGGCCAAAAGGGACAGCTCCAATGACGATGATTTCTCCAGCTGAGTCCCGCAGCCCTGTCGAGAACCGGCCTTCGGAAACCTCTTCACCGCAAGAGGAGAATTAGCATGAGCACCGGACACAAGCATCGCCATACTGGCCGCAGGCCTCGGCGGTCTTATCGTTCCCTTTTCGCGCAGAACGGCACCGCCGGCAGCGAGGACCAAGGGACGAGCACGGGCCATATGGGCCGGGGCATGATGGGTGGCGGCATGATGTCCCGCGGGATGATGGCTGGCTGTTCGGAAATGATGCATTCGATGAATGCGGCATCGTCCGGTCTGTCAACACAGTCATGGCCGACTTTCTCGCCGATGCCGAAGCCCTGCTCGCTGCCCGTCTCGAGCGCGTATCGCTGGACGATATTGCGCGCCAGGCCCAGCCCCAACCCCCTCCATTCACAACTCGGAGCCCATCACCATGGATGACGTCATCATCATCGGCGGCAGCTTTGCCGGTCTCGCCGGCGCCCTGCAGCTCGGCCGTGCCCGCCGCAAGGTTACCGTTCTCGATACCGGCCTGCCGCGCAACCGCTTCGCCGGCCACTCGCATGGCCTGCTCGGTCACGATCACAAGCCACCGCTGGACATCCTGGCCGAGGCGCGGCAGCAGCTAGCGCGCTATCCCACGATCAGGCTGGTCAATGCCCGGGCCGACAGCATTTCCGGCGCCATCGACGATTTCTCCGTCCGCACTGGCGATGGCGAAAGCCTTGGGGCGCGGCGCCTGATCCTGAGCTATGGCGTCGCCGACCAGATACCTGATGTTCCGGGCTTTGCCGAAGGCTGGGGCACGTCCATCGTGCCCTGCCCCTATTGCGACGGCTTTGAAGTCGCCGGCCAGCATTGGGGCCTCGTCTGGTCCGGCCCGCAGTCGCACAATCAGGTCAGGCTGTTCCACGATTGGACCGACAGGTTGACGCTCTTCGCCGATGGTCACGACATTCCGCCCGATATCCGGGCCGATCTGGCGCGCCGCAACATACCTGTCGTCGAGGGCCGGATCATCGAGATCGCCCGTCACGGGGGCCATAGCGCCACCGTCAAGCTCGATACCGGCCTCGATGTCGCGGTCGACATCCTGTTCGCCCATCCGCGCAACAAGCCGTCCGCAAGCCTGCATGAATCACTGGGTCTCGCCACGGTCGATACGCCCCTCGGCATCGCCCTCAAGGTCGACGAGCGCCGCGAAACCAGCATGCCCGGCATCTACGCCGCCGGCGACCTCGCCAACCCCCTCATGCCCTCGGTCACCACGGCATCATGGCAAGGCGCGATGGCGGGTATCTTCGCCCAGCAGTCGATGCTGGTTTGAGAGCACAGATTGGAGATGAGCATGGCCGTCGAACCGGACAGCGCGGGTGTGCGCTTCCCTCCGCCCTTCGTCTATCTGGGAGCGCTGCTGTTGGGGCTGGCGGCGGAGCAGTTCGTCACCCTGCGCTCTTTCGGCATCGACTGGCGGTTGCTGGTCGCGACGGGCGCGCTGCTGTTCGTTGCCGGCGCGGCGATGATGCTTGCGGCGGCGGGGCTGTTCCGGCGGCTGGGCACCAACGTTCCGCCGTCGCAGCCAACGACCCTCATCGCAACGACCGGTCCTTATCGGTGGACCCGCAATCCCATGTATCTCGGCATGGCGCTCATCTATGCCGGCCTTGCGATCGGCTTCGACGGGCCGATCGCCTTCGCCTTGCTCCCGTTGGTGCTGATCGCGATCCAGACGCAGGTGATCGCCCGCGAGGAGCGCTATCTCGAAGCGAAGTTCGGCGACGACTACCGCCGCTACAAGGCCGAGGTTCGCCGCTGGCTCTGACTATTCCGCCGCTGCCGCCTGCGGGGCCTTCTGATAAACCAGCACCGGCTTCCTTGCCGCGAGCTATCGTATTCTGAAGGTTGCGAGCCGGTACCACGGAACGCGGGCCCCCTCTCCCCTGAGGGGAGAGGTTGGATGAGGGTTCAGCGTGAAGATCGGCGCTGAATATGCATCTTGGTGATCGACATCGACTTCTTCAAATGGGTCAACGACGGGTTCGGCGCTTGCCCTTCTGGTCTTTCTCCCTGTCGCAATTCATCAGCCCAAAGCGGAGGTGCAAGCATGAAGCACATCCAACGCGACGCTCTGTATCGCAGAAGAAGCAAGCGGCGGTCGCGCGCTCGCGCCCGCACAGGATTGAGCCACGGCTGAGCAGCACTGCTCACATACCCAGATCGAGAGGAAGAATGATGCGACGGATTGTTGTAACAGGGATGGGCGCGGTCACGCCCCTTGCCGCAGATGTCGAAACGTCCTGGTCGCGTCTCCTGGCCGGTTGCTCGGGCATCCGGAGGCTTCCGGACGATGTGGTGGGAGACCTGCCGGCGAAGATCGGCGGCGTGGTCCCCTCCTTAGAAGAAGACCCCGACGCTGGCTTCGATCCGAATACCGTCTTTGCGCCGAAGGACCAGCGCAAGGTAGACCGGTTCATCCTCTTCGGGCTCTCCGCCGCACAAGAGGCACTCGCTCAAGCGAAGTGGACACCCGTCTCGGAAGCGGATCGCTTGCGCACGGCCACGATCATCGCTTCGGGCATCGGCGGGTTCCCCGCCATCACCGAGGCGGTGCGCACGGTCGACCAGCGCGGCGTCCGCCGTCTATCGCCCTTCACGGTGCCGTCCTTCCTCGTGAACCTCGCGGCGGGCCACATCTCGATCCGCTACGGCTTCAAGGGGCCACTCGGCGCCCCGGTGACGGCGTGCGCGGCCGGCATCCAGGCGATCGGCGACGCCGCCCGTCTTATCCGCGCCAACGAAGCCGATATCGCCGTGTGTGGTGGGACAGAAGCATGCTTGAACACCGTCAGTCTCGGTGGTTTCGCCGCGGCACGCTCTCTGTCCACCGGCTTCAATGAGACGCCGGCTCATGCCTCGCGCCCCTTCGACGTGTCGCGGGACGGCTTCGTCATGGGCGAAGGAGCCGGCATCCTGGTCGTTGAGGAATTGAGCCATGCGCTTGCGCGCGGTGCGAAGCCGCTCGCCGAGTTCGTCGGCTACGGCACGACGGCGGACGCTTATCACGTCACGTCGGGCCCCGAGGACGGCGATGGCGCGCGCCGAGCCATGGAGATCGCGATTGCCCAAGCCGGCATTTCGGCGCGCGCGATTGGCCATCTCAATGCGCACGCGACCTCCACGCCAGTCGGCGATCTAGGGGAAATCCAAGCGATCAGAAGGGTCTTCAGCACCGATTCCACCATAGCTGTCAGCGCAACGAAATCGGCAACCGGACACCTGCTCGGAGCCGCCGGCGGGCTTGGAGCCATCTTCGCAATCCTGGCGCTCAGGGATCAGGTGGCACCGCCGACACTCAATTTGAGCGCTCCCGATCCAGCCGGCGACGGGATCGACTTTGTCGCAATCCGGGCCCGGCCGTTGGAGATGGACTACGCGATCGCCAACGGCTTCGGCTTCGGAGGCGTCAATGCCAGTGCGCTGTTCCGACGCTGGACGGACGAGCTGGCCGGCGCGAGCACCGGGAGAGGCCCATGATCGAAGCCTTGCCTCTTCATGTTTTTCCCAACCCATCAGAGAGATGACGGAGAGAACGATGTCGAAAAAATCGATCAGCTCGACAGCGGGCACTCCCGACGCAGCCGTTGCAGCAATGAACAGCTTCGCCGGAAAATGGGCACTGATCACAGGAGCATCGGGTGGCCTCGGCATTGCATTTGCAGATCTACTGGCGGCGCAGAAGGTCAATCTCGTATTGGCGGCCCGCCGACAGGAGCCGATGGAAAGGCTCGCCTCCGAACTTCGCCGCAAATACGGGGTGGATGTGCTGGTCGAGGCGATCGATCTTGCCTCGCCCGGCGCGGCCAGTCGCCTGAAAAGCAGTCTCGATGCGAGGTCGGTGGCGATCGACATCCTGCTGAACAATGCCGGATACGGCCTGCACGGCAATTTTCTGGAAACCCCGATCGAGCGCACCGTCGATATGATCCAGCTCGACATCACGGCGCTCACCGAGCTGACCCATCTCTTCGGCCGCGACATGGCTACGCGGCGATCTGGACATATCCTTCTCGTCGCCAGCCTCCTGGCCTTCCAGGCCGTTCCCGGCTACGCGGCCTATGCGGCGACCAAGGCTTATGTGCTCGCCCTTGGCGAGGCCCTGCATGACGAGCTCCGCCCACATGGTGTGATCGTGACCACCCTTTGCCCGGGGCACACTGCGACCGGGTTCGATGCGGCCGCTGGCGCAACCGCCTCGGCCTTGTTGCGCCACCTCACCATGCAGCCACGTCCGGTTGCCGCGAGCGGTATTCGGGCTCTCTTGCAAGGAAAGGCCATGGTGGTCGCAGGTCTGTCGAACAAGATGGCCGCCTTCTCAAACCGTCTGACGCCACGATCAATGCAAAGGGCCACGATGAGAAGAATAATGGGGTCTTAGGGTCAGTGGCACCACGCTACACCGCTGGAAAAAGGGCGTGCCAGGTCAGTTTCTTGCGCCGTTTCATCCCGCTTTCGCCGTCGACAATAGCCTGCGAAAGCAGAACGGGCTGCCGGTCTGACGTCAATATCAATGGCATCCTGTTTCGCTCTTTTGGCGGCGTTAACGGTCATCGAACAGACGGATTAACCGCGCAGTTCTAGGCCTCGTGCCACTCTGGGGCGCAGCGCGCCCGGTTGTAGGTTGGTCAGAAGGGATAGCCGTCGTCATCAGGTACCGGCAGCGGCTCGGTGCCGGGCTTGCGCTTCCAGTGCCTGCAGCTCACACCGTTGACCGGGCCGTTCTTGCTATCCCAGCCTAGCGTCTTCAGAGCGTTGCCGATGTTCTTTCCCTCCACCAGGTCACGGCGCATGTAGGCCCGCCCCGTAAAGGCCTCGAAGATGTCCGAGGTGAACACGACATCCAATTGCTGGGCGCGCCGACCACCCCAGGTGCCGCCGTTCTCCGTGGGCGATAGATTGTCCAGGTACTTCGCCACTCGGTAGATCCACGGGTTTTCCTCCTGGCGCACTTCCTGTGCCTCGCTCGCCAGCTTGTCCTGGTCCTCAGTCAGCCACCAGGTCTCGCCGCGGCTGTAGCGCTCGCGAGCCTCCGCCCACAATTGGTCGCGCTCGATCCTCATGCGCTCGACGTCTGCCTTGGTGCACTCTACTGGCCAGAAGCGCCGGCCACCGGTGGTGTCGTGCAAATAGCTGCCGTCGCCATCTGGGTTGATGGTGCCGATGAACACGCACTGACGCGGGAAGTCGCGAGTGCGACGGGCATAGAACGGCCTGTAGCTGTCGGACGGGTCGCTGATGAAGTGCTTGATCTTGTTCACGTCGGAGCCGCGCAGGTTCGCCAGCTCGGCCAGCTCGATAATCCACTTACCGGACAGGCCGGCCTGGGCATCCTTTGAGCCGACATCGCCACCAAGGCTGTCGGAGTGCCAAGACAGATCAGGCACAAGCGCCTCGATCAGGCTCGACTTGCGCAGCCCCTGACGCCCCTCCAGCACCAGCATGGTGTCCAGCTTGCATCCTGGCTTGATCACGCGCGCCACGGCTCCGATCAGCGCCTTGGCGCCAATGGCGCGGCTGTAGGCATTGTCCTGACAACCGGCAATATCAACGAGCCAAGTGTCGAGGCGCGGCTTCCCATCCCACACTAGGCTGTTCAGGTAGTCACGGACAGGGTGGCGCTCATCCTGGCGAGCCAAGGCCATGATGGCCTCCGATGCCATCGAGGCATTGACCGAGATCAGCCATTGCATCGAAGCCCAGGCTGCTAGCAAGGTGTCGTAGTCGTCCGACCACACACCGGGCGAGCCACCACAGGGCGCCGCACCCTTGACCATTACCTCGGAGCGGAACACGTCGAACCAGACCCCGGCTTGCTGCCAGTCCTGATTGGCGCCCATGGCCTGGGCCAGGAGGCCAGCGGACGGGCGTGCGCAAAGCATGGAGCTGATGAATGCGGCCTGCACCTGGTCAGCTGCTGCAGTCACTTCAGGAACCAGGCTCAGGTCGGCTTGACCGATGCGCTTCGAAATCTGGATTAGCATGTTGGCGATTGCCGACCGGTCGTATTTGCCCTTTTCGGAGTTACCACAGCACCACATTTCCCAGGCTTGCTTGCTCGACAGGCGCAGGATACTAGCGTCGCTGCCGATTTCCTTCGCGCGGATCATCTCGACAGTGCCCGTGTCGATCCGCCAGAACACGTACATCTCGCCGAGTGTACCGAGCGGGATGAAGCCCAGGCCGGAAACACACTCCATCTCCTCGGCGGCATCGCTTGTCGGGAGGCTTCTCGACTTGCCGGCCGGCACCTGCGGCGCATGCTCTTCCAGCTCAGCACCAGGCCAGAGGGCGTAATCAGCGTCTGCCACCTCCTCGAATGCAGCCGCCGTAACCTGGTCAGCCGGCACCGGCTCAGCATCTGCCGGAGGCTCGATCGCAGGTGAACTGCGTTGTTTCCGGACGCTATCCAGGTCGATCACCGCCGCGCCGAGCCCATGCTTCTCGCGGAACTCGGTGAACGGAATGGCCGCGGCCTTGGAGTGAGCCAGCAGGTCAAAGCCCTCCGGAAACTCGTCAGCCAGATCCCAGCCATCAGGCACGCCTTCCGGCGGAGTGATGAATTTCAGCGACGTGGCAAATCCCTCGAGGCGCGCGGCGATGTCCAGCATGCAGACCATGCCAGGCTGTTCGAGGAACGGCATGAGCTGGCCAGCCTGCGGGTGGTTCTCCGGAAAGGACTTGAGGTCCGCATCAGGCCAGAGCCCGACACGGCGGCCGGTCAGGGGCGACCAGTCCACGTGCTTTACTGCCTTGCCGCCACCTGGCCAGCTAATAGTCACCAGCTTGTCCCTGCTCACGCCGGCCTGCTCGTACAGGTATTGTGCGGCACCAGCGGCCTTCTCTCCCTCGCAGATGATGACCTGGGCATTCGGGTGGGCCGCCAGCTTGTCGAGGCCATAGAGCGGTCGCGGCTTGGGAAACGACATCCAGCGCCAGCGCATCTCGCCTGTCTGTCGGTTGAGAGCGTAAACCTGGGGCATTACATCTTTACCACCGCTAGGCAGCTCGAAGCGGCATGCAAAGCCCAGTAAGTTGCCAGCGGCGTCGTGATAAGCCCAGCGCATGTTGCTGGCCAGCCTCTCCCATCCATCACCTTTGCGGCGATGGAGCACGTCCATGGGCTTTTGCTGGACGTCGGCCGGCACCGGCATGATCGGCTGCCACTCGGGCTCTTCCTCCTGCTTTACCGACTGACGACGCTCGTGTGCCGTCTCGCCGGCAGAGAGGTTGCCCGTAATGCGCTGCACGGCTTCGCGGAAGCCCACGCCTTCGAACTGCTGGACGAAGTCGACCGCATCGCCGCCGGCGCCACACCCGAAGCAATAGTAGATTCCCTTGTCAGGGACGACGCTGAACGAAGGTGTGCGCTCGCTATGAAAGGGACAGCAGGTCTTGAATTCGCTGCCGCTCTTCTGCAACTCGACATAGCGGCCGACAACCGAGACGATGTCGTCCTTGGCCTGCGCAATGACAGCATTGGAAAGCATGCTCATGCGCGCACCTCCGCAGCAGCAGACAGCAGGGCGGCAAGTTGTCCGAGTCCGTCCAAGGCGTACAACGGCGCATTGCCGGAGTGGCCTTGACGCCAGCAAAGCGCGGCCGGGGTGTCGTCCCAGCAGACGCGGCGCAGCCCCTTGAGCGCGGCCTTCGGTGCACGAGCTGCAACCTCGATGTGATACTCGTAAAGGCAGATTGCAGGTCGGACTTGGCCCTCGCTGAAGATGCGAGCCATATCATGCAGGTAATCGTAACCGCTCACTGACGAGCCGTTACCGGGATGTGAAGCGCGCGAGAACGAAGTAAACAGTTCGTCGTGTGCAGCTTGCTTTTTTTGAGTAGTGGCGTGATTATTCACATCGTAAGCCTCTTGTTCGGTTTGCACTCTGCCGGTCAGCAGATCGTTGTCGTACAAAGCCCGCCCGCCAGCGGGCTTTGTCATTTCTGGGCCGCGCATTCTCCGCGCTCCTTCAGCCACGCGTCGATGGTGTCGCTCATCCAGAAGATGTTTCGCGCCGACAGCCTGATCGGTTGCGGAAAGCGCCCGTCGATAAGCATGTTCCGGATCGTTCCCACGCTGCAGCCGATAGCTGATGCCACTTCTGCCAGTCGGAGTTTTTTACTCGTGCTCATGTTGGCGGTACCTGCTTGAATTGGTTGTTGACTCAAGTTGATTGAACCATCACGACGCCTGGAAGCGTCAATTCGATCGCCCGTTCTTTCCGTTTGTGTGGTCGGGACGGCATGCTTAGATCGTGGTTCCAGACTCCACCCACTCCTGGAGCCGCACGCGGCTTCGTCACCCGCATTGCCCCGCCAGGCTCGGTAGTCCTTGGCGGGGCTTTTTTACGCTTATAGCGAGCCTGCGCTGATTGCGCCCAAGAATGCCCAACACAGGCGGCTGCTGACAATGGCGTCAGTCACCATGGCCAGGTCGAAAACGAACTCGCTGAAGTGTCGATCGAGGGAAAGAAGTGCTTGATGCATGAGGCGATCTCCGAGCCATTCTTCCAGGAATGGAGCAGCGGGCATCCGCTAGCGCTGGAAAAGGCCTCGGAGAGCCCGCGCATTAAGCGCCACTAGCAGAGCCGCTGCATTGAAGAGTCGCATTTACCGATTGCGGGATTTCCAGGCCCCGGCCAGCGTGCGCTGGCAGGAGAATGATCGCGTCTATCGGCACCTGGACGCCATACAGCAAAATTGAGCAATGGGCGGACGGTCTGGTGGTCTAGCCAATGCAACCCCAGGAAAACCAGGCGAAGTGAGCTGTCGGGGCAAGGCTCGGGCGCAGGATATCCGCGTCGAAATCCGACGAACGGTAGTTCTGCCGCGCGATGAATACCGCGCGGCAGCAGTTGAACAGGCGGTCAGGCTGCGGCCTTGGTTTCTGCCGCTCCCGCGGTGACATATGCGGCCCACGCCGCCATCAGTTCGCGACGCTTCGCGAACAGGTCTCCACGGCGATACGCGGCCTCGACGTCTGAGGCCACCGTGTGCGCCAAGGCCATCTCGCAGACCTGATAGGGGAAGTTCGTGCACTCTGCCGCCCAGTCCCGAAAACTGCTGCGGAAGCCGTGCGGGACGTAATGCCCGAGGCCTGCGTCCCGCATGACTTTGAGCATGGCCATGTCGGAAAGCGGCTTGCCAATCCGGCGACCAGGAAAGACCCACTTGTCGTCTTGTCCACGCTGCGCCTCGATCACCGCCACAGCCTCGTCGCTCAGCGGAACGCGGTGCTCCTTGCCTGCCTTCATCCTGGCGGCCGGTACTGCCCAGGTGCGAGCTTGCATGTCGAACTCGTCCCAGGTCGCCCGCAGCACCTCGCCGCTGCGGCAGGCGGTCAGGATAGTCAGCTGCAGGGCTCGCGCTGCACCACCACGCTGGGTGCCCAGACGAGCGAAGAAGGCCGGCAGCTCAACGAACGGCATGGCCGGCCGATGTTTCACCGGCGCCACCTTGGAGCGCGGGGGCAGCAGTTTGTCCAAGTGGCCACGCCAGCGCGCCGGGTTCTCGCCGTCACGCAGTCCTAGGGCCTTCGCGGCGTCAAGGACCAGCTCCAGGCGGTTTCGGATGCGGGCGGCAGTCTCTGGGCGCGTCTTCCAGATCGGCGTCAGCACCGACAGGATGCCTGCCGTATCGACCAGGTACACAGGCTTTGCGCCGATCTTGGGGTAGGCGTAGGTCACCAGGGTGTTCGTCCATTGCTGGGCATGCTTCGCGTTCTTCCAGCCAGCCCGGTGCGACTCGATGTACTCCACCGCGCACTCCTTGAAGGTCTTGGGGACCACGCTTTCGGCCTGCACCAGACTGGCGGCGCGCTTCTCGTCCAGCGGATCCAGCCCCTGCCGGAGGGTGTCGCGGTGGCCGGCCGCTGTATCCCGCGCAGCCTTCAGGCTCACTGCCGGGAACGCGCCCAACCCCATTGCGCGGCGTTTCCCCGCTCGCTGGTACCGGAACACCCAGCGTCTATTCCCGGCCCCGTCCACCACCAGGCGCAGGCCGTCGCCATCCTCATAGATGCCGGGCTCCCGGAGGTTGTCGACTTGTTTTGCTGTCAGTTTGCCCATCGGATCCTCATGTTGCGTTACCCATTCCATGCCCCACCGGAGCCGCGGAAGCTCGCGGAAAGGCGTGGAAAGGCGTGACGCGCTGAGTTCTTCTTTTATGAGCAATCACAGTGGTTTAGCGGAAGGATGCGGACGGCTACGGACCGTCCAATAGGTGACCCCCTCTCCGCCAGCATCCCCTAGAAAGCCTTTGTTTACGCCAAGTTGAAGCCCGGCTTGGGTTTACGGCTGCCATCCTGGTACAAAAGGGTGGTACAAAGGTCATGCGCGTGGCAAGCCCCTGGAAGCATCCCGACACTGGCATCTACTACTTCCGCCGCGGCGTTCCCGAAGCGCTCCGTCCGCTCGTCGGCAAGCGCGAGGAGAAGGTCAGCCTGGAGACTCGCGACTGGCGTGAGGCTGGGTCGCGGCACGCCGCAGTCGCCGCCGAAGTCTCAGCCCGGTGGGAGCGCCTGAGGCAAGCGGCTGCGCCAAAGGCGCTCGTCAGGCTCACTCACAAGGAGGCTGTGGCGCTCGCAGGCGAGATTTACCACCGTCGGGTCGCGGCGCACGAGGCGGATCCCGGCAGTCCCGACCGCTGGCGGGACGAGTTGCTCATGGACGGCCTCTCTCATTCGCCCAAGGGGCGGCCTGTCGATCGCTTTCTGGCTCGGCAGCTGCATCGTCCTGCGGTCGAGGCCATCCTAGCCGAGCGCGGGATCGAGGTCGATGCAGCCGGCCTGGCGACCCTCACCCGCCTAGCCGCCGAGGCGGTGGAGCAGGCGGACGAGCGCCTCCTGCGGGCGGCGCAGGGCGACTATTCCCCTGATCCTCGCGAGGCACGCTTCCCGCCTTTAGGCGCTCCGCAAGCTGCAATCGTCTCGCCCTCCGTCCTATTCGAGCCGGCTTGGGAGGCTTACCTCGCCGAGAGGAAGCCCGCCGCCGGCACCGCAAAGAGCTACCGCGGCGCGATGCGCAATCTCCTCGCTTTTGTCGGCGCCAACGATATCGCTCGAGTGACCGAAGCCGACGTGCGACGCTGGAAGGCCCACCTGATCGAGCGTGGCCTCGATCCCAAGACGATCAAGGAGTCGAAGCTCGCGGCCGTCAAATCCTTCTACGGCTGGGCAGTCCACGAGAAGAAGGTCGGGGTGAACCCTGCGGCTGACGTCCGGATGAAGGTTCCCAAGAAGCCGAAGCTACGCGAGCGCGAGTTCAATGAGCGCGAACAAAAGCTGATTCTCTCGGCGACTTTTGCCCAGCCCAGCCGCCTGATCTCGCCTGAGCACGCAGCGGCCCGCCGTTGGGTGCCGTGGCTGTGCGCCTATGGTGGTGGTCGCGTCAACGAGATGACCCAGCTCAGGGGTCAGGACATCTATGAGGAGGACGGCGTCTGGGTAATGCGGATCACACCGGAGGCCGGAACGGTGAAGACAGGCGTCGCCCGCATCGTGCCGCTCCACCCGCACCTCATCGATCAGGGGTTTCTCGCTTTTGTCCGATCCCGGGGCAAGGGGCCGCTGTTCTACTCTCCGGCGCGCCAGCGGGGCGGCTCGGTCGAGAACCCGACCTATGTCCGTATGGGCCAGAAGCTGGCTGAGTGGGTGCGAGGGCTCGGTGTGGACGATCCCAATGTCGATCCGAACCATGGCTGGCGGCACCTGTTCAAGACGCGCGGCCGGGCGGTCGGCATTGCGTCGGACAAGCTCGATGCGCTGCAGGGCCATGCCGCCGGCAGCGTGGGTGCCGAGTACGGCTCTTATCCCGCGACGGTACTGGTGCAGGAGATCGTCAAGCTGCCGCGCTTCGACGTGACGCCCGCCCATTCGACTGATCGACGCCGCAGCGAGGTGAGAAGCGTCGGGCATTCTGCATCACAAGAGAGCGCATGACGGCTGGCGCTGGCCTGTTTTAGCTCTGCGTTAACCTTGTTTGTGAAGTGATTTCGGACCCGTCTTCCCAGCATAGCGCTGCTGATCCATATTGATGTTAACTGGGGCACCCGCCTCGGTGGTGATCGGAAGCCACAAGCGGCTACCGGCAGGGACTTGCACTCCCCGCCAGCAGCCTGGCCATCCCGGTCCCTGGTTGTGACAGGAGAATCAAGATGGTTACCTCCATCTCTAGCGGAGTCGCACGCCTGTGCAACTCCCAACCCACCCCCGCCTTGCTCGCCCTCAGCGACATCGTCGCCCCCGCCCTGACCGAACTCTGCCCGGCAGGTGACCTCGACGGCGCGCCGCAGCCCGGCTTCGTGCTTGCCGCGGACCCACAGGTCTCCCCCGCCGTTGCCGCGTTCGTGCTCGCCATCCTCGCCGAAGTCGAGCACGCCTCGCTCGACGAGCTGTGCGCCTGCCTGCCCTGGCTCCCACAGCCCGCCGCCGCGATCCTGGCTCTCGTGCGCGCCGGCCAGCTGCGGCTCGACCTGACGCGGCCCCTCTCGGGCGAAACGCAGGTCTGGCACGCGGCCGCCTGACGCCTCCCCTCCTCTTCGTACCTGATGTGCCGGCGGGTCCCTTCCGTCGGCCGTCCTCTCTCTTTGCCCACTCTATCCCGCCGCGCGTGCCTCACGCCGGCGACTGACGGAGCACATCCATGCGCCTGCCCCTCATCACCATCTCCTTCCCGGTCGCTGACACCGCCATCGCCCTCTTCACCAGCCAGGTCTGCCGCGTCGGGGTCATCCGCGCGGAGTGGTGCGACCTCTCCCTGCTCCTGCGCCACGACCTGCTCAAAAGGGCCGGAACCTACCTGCTCGCCGGCACCGACCCGGACACGGGCGAGCTGTGCCTCTACAACGGCGAGGGCGGGCGCCTGCCCTCCCGCCTGCCCGACCACCGCCGCAACAGCGACCTCGCCTTTGTCGAGACCATCTACATCTTGACCAGCGACAGCTTCGACAAAGCCGACGTGATCTACCTGCAGGAGCGCCTCACTACCCTGATCCAGGAGGCTGGCACCGCCTGCCTCGTCCAGGGCTGCGGGCCGACCTCGCAGCCGATCAGCGCGGCGAAAGCGGAGGAGTTGGACCTCGTCCTGCACTTCGGCCTGCAGCTGCTGGAACAGGCCGGCTGCCGCGGCCTAGAGGCGCGGCCCGCCGCCCTGCCGCGCTTGCGCGTCGCCTGACGCCTGATCCGGGGAGCCGGGTTCCGGCTCCCCGCCTGCCTCCCCCTGCCGCTCCGTCATGCATCACATCGAGAGATCGACCATGGCCAAACACCCCTACGCCAAAGTGACAGCGTCGGCGCGCCGGCCGAGCCGCCTGGCGGCGCTGCGCCGCCCGCCTACGCACGACGAGGAGTTCGCGCTCGAGGACCTTGCCGGAGCGGTGACCCCGCGTGGCCAGTCTCCGGCAACCCTGCCGCGCCTGCTCGAGTTGGTGCTTGCCCCCGACCTTGAGCCGTACGTGCTCAAGCCCGAGATCGCCCGCGCCGTCGCGCTGGGCGTGCCGGCGCTGGCCGAGGCCGCTCAGGAGTGGTCCGGTGGCGGCGGTGACGGCGAGAGCCTGTCCCAACTTTTGGCCGAGCGGGCGGTCGAGCGGGACGCGCCGGGACTGGCGCGCCTGTCACAGGAGGTGGCGTTCCTGACGCTCGCCACCGCCCGCGAGCGCAGTGCCTCCTCGTTCTCCCGCACCGTGGTCAACCGGATCGGTGAGGCCTGTGAGCGGCTTGACCCGATCTTGGTCGATCCGCTCGTGCGCGAGCGCCTGCGCCGGCTCGTGCTGAGCTGGCAGGCCTGGGCCGGCGGCGCAGGCGGGCTGCATGCGGCGTTCGTCGATGCGCACCGCATCGTGCGCGATCTCGCGGCGGGGTTCGGCCCAGAGCCGCAAGCGGAGAGCGGGATCCCAGACGAGGCGCCCTTGCCCGTGCCGGAGACAAGCGAGGAGCCCGCTGCCGCCCCGGACGATCCGCGGATGACACGGGTCGTGCTGCCGGCGCTGCCGCTCGCCGGCTCACGCGAGGCGCGGCAGGCGCTCGATTCTTTTGAGGCAATCGAGGCTCTGCCCCTGCCGCTCGTGCCGGTGCCGGATCTGGCCGCCGTCAGAGCCCGCCTGCTGCGGCAGCTGCCGCACTGGGAGAATATCATCAATGCGGTGCTACGCCAGGTGGGCACGCGGCCCCATGCCCAGCTGCGGCTGCTTCTCGTCGGCCCGCCTGGCGTGGCCAAGACCTATGGCGCGAGTGTACTGATGGATGCGCTGGGCATCCCGCACCGAGTGGTCGACTGCGGCTCGCTCTCGGATGCCATGGTCATGGGCTCGTCCAGAAAATGGTCGAACGCCGCCCCCGGCTTGCTATGGGACGTGATCCTCGCCTATCGCACCGCGGGTCCCGGTTTGATCTTGGACGAGATCGAGAAGGCGGGCGGCTCGAACCGGAATGGCGACCTCAGGAGGTCGCTGCTGGGCCTGCTCGAGCCGGCCCGGGCCGCAGCCCTGCTCGATCCCTATCTCGAGGTGCCGGTGGACCTCTCCGGGGTGAGCGTGATCCTGACGGCAAACACCACCCGAGGCCTGTCGCGCCCGCTGCTCGATCGGCTCCAGGTTATCGAGGTGCCACCGCCGGGACCGGAGCAGCTGGAGCTGCTCGCCTCGTCGCTGCTGCGCACTGTCTACCGGGAGTGCACGGGCGACGAGCGCTGGGCCGACCCGCTCACGGGAGGCGAGATCGATCTGCTGCGCCGCTACTGGAGCGCCGGCTCGATCCGCAGCCTGCGCCGTCTCGTGGAGCAGGTGGTCAACACTCGCGAAAGGTTCATGACCCGGCACTGATGCGATCACGGATCGCCAGACCAACAAGCGCCACGGCAGCCATCACGGCTGCTGTGGTCCAGCACGCGCCTTGAGCTTGATCTGAGCATCAGTGCCCTTGGCGTACAACGAATCTCGGACCTGTCATGGGTCCAGGGTGAGTTCACCGCGTGTTCACAGTGAAAGTGTCAACCTCTCATTTGCCCTCGCCCCACAAGGTTGGGCGGGTTTCACCTCCTGGTTCACTGAACTTTATCTCTGTCATGAACGACAGATAGACGGCGCGTTTGGACGGCTTCTCATGGGATGAGAGGTATGTCCGCGAAACAGGCATTTCGCGGACTTTCCTTCAGTTCATATGACCGAAGATAGATGACCTACCGAACCAACGACTCTGACGGATAACAAACACTATAGGGCCGTGGCAGATGCAAACTATGCTGCCCGGGAAAGCCAGAGTTCGCTTTGGATCATTCGATGGCACGCAGCGAGCGGAATGAAGGACCGCTCACCGACTCATAAGCAGAACAAAGAGCTTTGTCCGCCTCGTGTGCCAAGAACCGACGTTCGCGGAATAGTCGGCCCAGTCGTGAATGCTGCAACTCCCTCCGACGGTGTCGGATCTGAGTTGCAGTGCGTCTCAGTTGAGACCACCCAGATAGGCTGGCAGCCCGGCCAATCGCAGTCCCTCTCGCAGGAGCGCCTCGTCCTCAGGGCGCCGAAGGTATGAGGTATCGACAAACCAGTCGACATACTCCGACGGTCCCGCATTCGGATCCCCACGCCACACCTGCTCGACGCCTTCTAAGAACCACTTGGCACATTGTTCGGCCGGGACGGCTCGCCCGAGCAGGCCAAGCGCTGCACTCAGTAGCAGCATGTCCCGGCGGTGTTGGGTGGGTTCGCCAGTTATACGGTAATGGAGCTTGGCAACGACATCCTCGTAGCGCCGCAAGAAGAACAGCACCCTAGCCTGGTAGTAGCTGTACCAGTGCGGATAGCGCGGATTGAGACGCTGTGCGAGTTCGGCGGCCATCAGGCCTTTCGCGGGGTTGCCCAAGCACGCTTGGGCCCACGCCCAGAAGATCTGGATCGTCGCGTCATTCGGGTTCATGGACCGAGCGAGTTCAAGATGACGCTCGGCCCGGTCGAACTCGCGCCAGGTCAGGAACACGTAGCCGGCCGTCGATTGCACCCGCGGTTCCGTTGGATCGACCGTCAGGGCCTGTTCGACGAGCCGGCGCGCCTCGATCCGGTTCGGATCCCGCTCCCGCGGCAGCCCGACACCCTCGTCGGCGGCCTGGTTGAGATAGTGGAACGCAAGGCCGGTGTAGGCCCTGGCGAAGGTGGGATCGAGGTCACGCGCTCGCTCGAAGAACGCCCGCGCCCGTGCCTGCCCGTTATCCGTGAACACGTCGGACAGGCGGTGCCCCTGCAAGAAGAGATCGTAGGCGCGCATGTCCTGCGGCGGACGGCGGCGCGCCACTGCCTCAGTCTCCTCCTCGATGCGTCGGGCCACGGTTGCGACCACTCCGCGCGCGATCTCGTCCTGGATGGCGAACACGTCCTCGAACGAGCGATCATACCGTTCGGCCCAGAGATGGGCGCCTGAGGCGGCGTTGATCAACTGCGCGGTGATCCGGAGCCGGTCGCCGACCCGGCGCACGCTACCCTCTACGACGTAGTCAGCATTGAGGGCCCGTCCGACCTCCCGCACATCGACGTCCTTGCCCCGGAAGGAGAAGGAGGAGTTCCGGGCGATGACAAGAAGCTCCCGGAACCGGGCGAGCTCGGTGATGATGTCCTCGGTGATGCCATCGCTGAAGTAGAGCTGATCCGGGTCGCCCATGTTCGTGAACGGCAGCACCGCCACGGCCGGCCGGTCGGCCCGGAGAAGTTCCCTGGCGGATGGAGTGCGGACCGGCGTTCCCTGCCCTTGGATGGCTTTGACGGCGAAAGCCCGGACAGGCTCGTCGATGTTCTTGATGCGTTGCGGTCCGAGGTCCTCGAAGGTGACGGGCATGGCCTTGCGCACGTACTCCTGAGCCGTGGCCGACAGGCAGATGCCGCCAGGCCGGGAGAGTGCCTGAAGCCGGGCGGCGATGTTGACGCCGTCCCCGAAGAGGTCGCCGCCTTTGACCATCACATCGCCCACATGCACCCCGATCCGGAAGTGCATGCGCCGGGTCTCCGGCAGCTTGTCATTGGCGGACGCGAGCGCCTCCTGGGCTCGCAGCGCACACGTCACCGCATCGACGGCACTGGGAAACTCGGCCAGCACGCTATCGCCCGCTGTGTTGGCGATCCGCCCCCGGTGCTCGGCAATGAAGCTGTCAAGGATCGCGCGATGGGAGGTCAGCGTCTCGAAGGTCCCAGCCTCGTCCTCGCCCATATGGCGGGAATAGGCCTCCACATCTGCCGCGAAGATGGCAGCCAGCCGGCGCTCCATAATTGAGACCTCCGAGCCAATGGTCACTTTGCGGCTATCGGGCCACGAGGAGGCCGGATACCCTTTCCCAGCGAGTGTGACCGGGCCACTTAAGCACACCCATTGTGCACCCAGAACCACCAACAGGCCATCCCCGCTGCGGTCTATGACGCTTGCCTTGACCAGAGCACGGACGTTCGTGCTGTGTTAGCATCCGCAACGTGCGCCTCCACGCTTGTATCAACTGGGCTGTATGTCGCCTTCGGGTCAACCTTTCACGTTGGGGCCGCACAACGAACGTCGGCTCTTGAGCGCCGAAGCGGACCAAGAGCTAATCTCCGTGACGTGCCGATAGCAGTCGTTCGCTGGCATTGCGCTAAAGCTCGTCGGCCGATTTAGAAGCGAAACTCCTATAAGGGAAAGCCCAAGCTTCGGGGAGAACAAGTGGGATGCCAACGCATAAATCGCTGCACCAGCTAGATGTTAGAGATGATCAGGACCCAGACGGGCACCTGCCTCAAGTGAGCCTCTACCTCAACGCCCTTCATCTGAGTGTCCCTGCCCTTGTTCCCCTCCTCATCGAGCGGTCGTCCGCGTCCACGCGAGCGGATCGCTGGCTGGGAACGACTCCTTGTCGGCGTCATCAACGATGTCGAAAATCACTTCCTGGGCACTAGGAACGCTGACCAGATCCGTGTGTCCGAAGCCCTTCGAGTAGTCGAGCACCGAGATGACGGTTGGCGTCACGCGGAAGATGCGGACCTGTTCAGGGCTTGGCATCGGCCCCGGCAGGGAGGTCTGCTCGGGATACTTCCGCACGAGCATCCCCATCACCCTGCCCGCCTCCGCCATGTTGGTCACCGCCTGCGCATGTCCTGCCATGGACAGGCCGCTGATCGCCATGATGTCCGACGTGTCGTGGTCAATCGTCACGGACACCCGGTCATCCCGAGCGAGGTTCGCCGCCTTCTGGCTGTCCAGGCCGCACAAGAAGTAAAGGGTGAGGCCCTCGCTGGCGTAGCCGACGGTGGTCGCCTGCGGCCAGCCGTCCGGCCTGAGGGTCGCCACCGTCATGATCCGATGTTGCTCCAGCAGCGTCAGGATCTTTTGTCTGATTTCCTCGTCCATCTGCCGCCTCCATGATGGCGCGCAATCCAACGCGAAATGAGTAGGAAGTCGACTATCGGGCCCTCTGCGAGCCGTTGAGCCGAGCCGTCCAGTTGGATGGCCAGAACGCCAGAACGGCCACGATGAGGGTCAGCAGCAGGAGTGTCACCATGACCTGGATGATCCCGAAGTTGGGCGCGTCCTCAGCGACGACCCAGCCCGTCACGGCACCGGCGGCAATCATCAAGAGACGGACGACCCAGGAGATCATATCCTCCTCCGTCGGCTGAAGGCTGCACAGGATCCGTCTGGTCCTGCCTTCCATGAGACTGCCTCAGTATAGCACGTCTTCGTTGGCCTGGTTTGATTCGGATCAAGGCGGCGGCAGGCAAAGCCGTCCAACATCCTTCTGTCGGGTTCGGGTCTGAGAAGCGCCGGCCGCCAAGCTGCCTCAGGTTCACCGAATTGTTCTGCTTAACCTAAGTTAGTCGCGTAGGCGGACGCTGTAAGAACCAGAACCCCAGCGGAGGAAGCCATGTCAACAGATGTGGAGCATCTGCGCTTCCAGAAACTATCGCGCTTGAACCGGGTGTACTCGCCCGACCTGCTCCCCAGGCTCCAGTCGCTCCTGGCCGACCTGGCCGACATCGACTTTGCCTGTCAGCAGAAGCTCGCAGCCATCGAACGCGGCCGCGGCGATGAGAGCCTCAAGCGCAAGAAGATCGCCCGGCTTTGGCAAGATCATCAGGACCGCCGCGCACCCTACGTTGCGGCGCTTGAGGAGCTACAGGCGCAGGCCAGGGACTGCTTCGGGTAATCAGGCACAGCCCCGAGACCGCGGGAATGGAGAAGAGGTCCGGTCTATGAAGGCGATGGTCCTCCACGAAGTGCGCACGCCCCTTCGTCTGGAAGAGCGGCCCCTGCCCTCACCGGGTCCAGGCGAGATCCGCCTGGTGGTGGAGGCCTGTGCGGTCTGCCGCACCGATCTTCATGTGGTGGACGGTGATCTCGCAAGTCTCAAGCTGCCAGTTGTTCCCGGACATGAGATCGTCGGGCGGGTCGATGCGCTCGGCGACGGCGTGGCAGGCCTGCGCATCGGCGAGCGTGTCGGCGTTCCTTGGCTCGGACACACCTGCGGTCATTGTCCCTACTGCACCTCCGGACGTGAGAACCTCTGCGACGAGCCGCTGTTCACCGGTTATACCCGGGATGGGGGCTTCGCGTCCCATGCAGTTGCCGACGCAGCTTATGCCTTCCCGTTGCCGGATGACGGCAATCCCGTTGCCTTAGCTCCGCTTCTCTGCGCCGGCTTGATCGGTTGGCGTTCGCTCGTAGCGGCAGGCTCTGGCGAGAGGATCGGCATCTACGGCTTCGGAGCGGCGGCTCACATCATCACGCAGGTCTGCACCTGGCAGGGGCGGCGCGTGTTCGCGTTCACGCGTCCAGGTGATACCGCTGCCCAGGATTTCGCCCGCTCGCTCGGCGCAGTCTGGGCCGATGGCTCATTAGAGCCATCACCCGAGAGCCTTGATGCTGCGATCATCTTCGCGCCTGTGGGCGATCTTGTGCCGTTGGCGCTCCAAGCAGTGCGGAAAGGTGGGCGTGTCGTCTGCGGCGGTATCCACATGAGCGATATCCCGCAATTCCCGTATCGGCTTCTCTGGGAGGAGCGGCAGATCGTTTCCGTCGCCAACCTGACCCGTCAGGATGCCATCGACTTCCTGTCCATCGCGCCAAAGGCCTGGGTCAGAACGGAAACGGTGACCTACCCGCTGGCGGCTGCCAACAAGGCTTTGGACGATCTTCGATCAGGGCGCCTGCAAGGCGCGGCAGTTCTGATCCCCTGATGCAGGAGTGAGTTTGAAGGACCGGCAATCATTACCTGCGATTAGTAACGGAGAAAGAAGATCATGCTGCAGAACGTTCACAGCATTCTGATTGGGCTCACCGAGGAAGGCGATGCCGAGGAGCAATCCTTCGCCTTGGCTTACGGGCTTTCGCTCGCCAGAGAGGCTGGCGCTCATGTGACGGTTCAGGCCGCCTCCCTGAAACTCGTTGTAACCCATGCCTTCATCAGCAACTTCGCCGAAGGGCTGGTAGCCGCCGAGAACCGCCGGCTGGATACCCTGGCGCATGCTGTCGCGGATTTGTCCCAGCGGGCGGCCGCCGCATCGGGTGTCGCCTGTACCACACAGGCGCCGCACCTGACCTATCCTGCCTTGATCAAGAGCTTCACCGCGCAGGCACGGACCCATGACCTGACCGTTCTGGACGCCGAGCCGATCGCGCTTGCCGTCGATCGGGGGCTGATTGAGGCAGTGCTCACGGACAGCGGGCGGCCTCTTATTATTGTGCCGCCGGGGCGTGAGGCCTTTGCGGCCGGCCGGATCATCGTGGCGTGGGACGGCAGCGCCAAGGCAGCGCGCGCACTTAATGACGCACTGCCCCTCCTGCGGGCCGCCTCGCAGGTCGAGCTGGTCAGCGTGACGGGGGAAAAGGATCTGGCGCACACTGTTCCGGGAGCCGAGATAGCCCCCCATCTCGTGCGCCACGGCATCAAGGTGAATGTGCTGTCCCTGCCCGCCCAGGATGGAGACGTGGCCGAGACGCTGCGCAATCATGCGCATTTGACCCGCGCCGACATGATCGTGATGGGCGCCTATGTGCATTCGCGCCTGCGTCAGATGATCCTCGGCGGCACGACCCAGTCACTGCTCAAGAATACACCGGTGCCCCTGTTCCTTTCCTACTGACGGAAGAGGCATGACACTCAGGAGCACACCTCACTTAAGGAGGCCCGCATGTACAAGAACATTCTGATTGCCACCGATGGTTCGTCCCTGGCGGCTCGCGCCGTCGAACACGGGACGAACCTCGCCAAGTCCTTGGGAGCAACGGTTCTCCTCCTGACGGTCACTGAGCGCTTCCATGTCTTTGCACTCGAGGCTGACCAGTTGGAGGAGACACCGGCCTCGTTTAGGGAGCATATGCAGAAGCACGCCGAGCGCACTCTTGCGGAAGCGTCAGAGATCGCGCGCAACTTGGGTGTTGAAGCGACCTCTCTCCACATGGAGGATGACAGTCCCTATCAGGCGATTATTCGTACAGCGGAAAGCCAGCGGTGCGACGTGATCGTCATGGCTTCTCATGGGCGCGGCGGCGTCTCGGCGCTGCTTCTCGGCAGCGAGACCATGAAGGTGCTCTCGCACTCGAAGATCCCCGTCCTGGTCGTCCGGTAGGACGAGGATTTCTAGCCCTGAATGGAATTGAGATAGGCGAGCAGATCGTTGATCTGGGCGGGATCGAGCTGGAACTGAGGCATGGAGGGGTGGCCCGTGGTGATGCTCTCGGCGAAGGCCTCCGCGAGATCCTCGATAGGATAGCGGGTGTGCAGGGTCCGGAAGGGCGGCGCCTCCGGAATGGGACTGTCGCCGAAACGGCCGATGGCGTGACATTGGGAGCAGTTCGTCTGCGCGAACGTGAACCCGCGCTGCACCCGTCCCGACTGCGCCATGGCAACCGACGAGGCGCATGCGAGGGCAAGACAGAGGAGAATGATCCGCCTCATCGCTGGTACTCCCCTTCTCAAACGGGTTCAGCGCGCTTTACGGAGACGACCTGGAACGTATAGGGCTTTCCATCCTCATCCTCGATGGTGACGTACTCGCCCTCGCTGAAACGATGCTGATGCAGGTGGTAGCCGGCCTCCTCGTCGCCGGGCCGGCCCTGGTTGTAGTCGATCATCCAGGTCGCTCCACCGGCGCCGCCGGAGCGATGGACCAGAACACCCTGTCGCTCGCCCTCGTCGGCCCAGAAGCGGCGGACCGAAGAATCCGTCCGAGCGTTCCCTGCGCCTGGAAGCCCACGAAGAGAACGGTGGCTTCGTCCCGCCAAAGCCACGCCTTCAGGTGATGCCGGATGCGACCCGCCTCGCACATTCCGCTGGCCGCGATAATGATGTGAAAGCTGTGAATGCGATCGATGGCCTTGCTCTGCTCGACGGTCTCGGTGAAGCGGACCCACCGAGACTCAAGCGCCTGAACCAGATCGGTGCCGTTTCTGAGTTCTCCCGCATGCCGCTTGAAGATGGCGCTGGCCTTCGAAGCCAGGGGAGAGTCGATGAAGACCGGGATGTCCGGCAACTCGCCCGCTTCCATCAGCTCCATGAGGTCGACGAGAAGTTCCTGCGTCCTCTCGACCGCGAACGACGGAATGAGCAGCACGCCGCTCGGATGCATGGCCGCGCGAACCTCGTCGCGCAGCATCCGGCGGCGGCGCTCGATGGTGGTGCCGGCCCGATCCGCGTCGCCGTAGGTCGCTTCCAGCACGACATAATCGAGGTCGCGCGGACCATCAGGATCGGGCTGAAGGAGCTTGTGGTCAGGTCCGATATCGCCGGAGAACAGAAGGCGCGTCGGTTTCTCGTCTCCGCCATGTGTCACCTCCATCTCGATGGAGGCCGAGCCCAGAAGATGACCTGCATTCCAGTAGCGGGCCCTGAACCCGGGAGCGACATCCTGCCATTGGCCGTAAGCCAAGGGGCGGAACTGCTTCAGGGACGCGATGGCGTCATCTTGCGTGTAGATGGGAGACACCGTCTCCCGCCCGCGGCGGCTGTTGCGACGGTTGAGTTGGCTGACCTCCATCTCCTGGATGTAGCCGGAATCCGGAAGCATAATGGACGCAAGATCGGCCGTTCCGGCCGTCGCATAGATCGGTCCGTCAAAGCCGGCCTTCACAAGCTTCGGCACCAGTCCACTGTGGTCAATATGCGCGTGCGTGAGGCACAGCGCGCTGAGCCCGGCTGACCGAAAGGGAAAGTGCTGATAATTGAGCTCCCTCTCCTCCTTCGATCCCTGGAACATGCCGCAATCGATCAGGACGCGGGCTGCTTCCGTTTCGAGCAGGAAACAGGAACCCGTCACGGTTCGGGCGGCGCCGTGGAAATGAAGGCGAAGCGACAACGACTCTCTCCAGGTTTCGGGCGATGAGGAGCAGGATCGCATCTTCCTACCCTGCGGTCGAGCCGACGGGTTTGATCCCTGTCAAGCGCCCGACTAGATCAGGCCGGCTCGGGACCCCACAGGGCCCGCAGGGCGTTGAGGATCACGGCCACGTCGATGGCCTCCTGGATGAGGGCTCCCTGCACAGGCGTCAGGTAGCCGAGTGCCGCCGCGATCATGCCAAACAGAGACAGGCCGATTCCAGCATACACGCTCTGGATCGCAATGCGTTGGGATCGGCGCGCAACCTCGATCGCGACCGGGACTCTGTCGAGGCGGTCGACCAGCAGCACTACGTCGGCGGCCTCTGCCGACGCTGCCGCGCCCTTCGCCCCCATGGCGACGCCGAGATCGGCCGCCGCGAGGGCGGGAGCGTCGTTGACCCCGTCGCCGATCATCATTACGGGGCCGTATTTCCTCCCGGCCTGCACGACGTCGATCTTCCGCTCCGGCGTGAGATCGGCATGAACGTCATCGAGGTGCAGGCCGACGGTAACGGCCTGGGCTACGTCCTTACGATCACCCGAAGCCAGGACGATCCGGTCAATTCCCAGCCGACGGAGACGTTCGATGACCTCGGCCGCTTCTATGCGCAGCCGATCCGTCAGCACCAAGAGGCCGGCAAGCCGGCCATCCACGGCCACTGCCACGACGACGGACCCGACAGGGTACCGACTGCCATCCACGTCCTCGCCGAGCCCAACAAGCTTTTGGGCGACATAGCGGACGCCGCCAAGGGTGACATGCCGGCCATCGACCGTTCCCTCTAAGCCCTCGCCGGGAACCTCCACTACGTCGTTGGGAAGCAACAGCGAGAGGCCTCTCGCCTGAGCCTCCCGCACGAGCGCGCGGGCAATGACATGTTTCGAGGCCTGGTCGAGCGAGGCCGCAAGCTGGATGAGCCGTTCGGCCGAGAATCCTGCGGCCGGCTGGATCGTCGTCACCTGCGCCTCGCCATGGGTGAGCGTGCCCGTCTTGTCGATCACCAGCACCCGCACCCGCGCGAGCGTTTCCAGCGCTCCTCCACCCTTGATCAGCACCCCTGCTTTGGCCGCTCGCGAGACGCCGGACACGATGGCGACGGGCACGGCCAGGATCAGGGGGCATGGCGTCGCCACCACAAGGACGGCCAGGGCCCGAATGGGATCCCCGGTCCAGAGCCATGCGCCACTGGCAAGCGCGACCGTCACAGCCAGGAAGATCATGGCGTATCGGTCGGCAAGGCGCGCCATCGGGGCCTTGGAAGCCTGTGCGGCCTCGATCAGGCGGATGATGCCGGCATAGGTACTCTCGGCTGCACGATGCGTGGCGGACAGGTCGAAGGCATCCCCGGCATTCGTCACACCGCTCATCACCGGTTCGCCGACCGCCTTCTCGACGGGCAGGGACTCACCCGTGAGAGCGGACTGGTCGAGGATCGCCATGCCGCCGGCTACGACCCCGTCCACCGGAACCACGTCGCCCTGGCGGATAAGAAGGCGGTCCCGGGGCGTGACCTCGTCAAGGCGGACCTCCTCGAGCCGACCATCCCGGTAGCGGACCGCGTTGCGGGGGACCCGCTCCAGGAGCGCCGTCATCTCACGCCAGGCGCGGCGCTCGGCGAAGCTCTCCAGGTACTGCCCGCCGGCATACATCAGCGCCACCACGACGGCGGCGAGATGCTCTCCGAACAGGAGCGCACCCGTCATGGACAGGGCCGCGACGACATCGAGGCCAACGTCCCCGCGCCTCAGACTCGCGGCGATCTCTATGAGCAACGCGGTCAGGACAGGGATTGTGGCCAGGGCCCAGATCGACCCCGCCCACGGTCCGTATCCGGCAAGGCGCGCGCAGAAGCCCAGGAGCAGGCCCGCGAGCGGCAGGACGACGAGGATGGGGCGGATGAAGCGGTGGAGGTCGCGCATTCCCTGCACATCCGGGAGCCGAGGCCGAAATGAGCACTTCAAAATCGGCCCTTCGACGCCTGCCATTGCCCGGCTACCGCGCCCTTGTCCCGAGCATTCGCACGGTATCGAGCCATGCCTTGCGCTTGGCGTCACTCATGCCTTCGATCATGCCGATCAGCGTGTGGCGGTTCGGGCCGATGCCGACCAGCGAGAGAATGCTGCGCTTGAGGCTCCTGAGGCTGTGTGCGCCGAAGTACCAGCGATACGCAAACGCGGGCATGCCCATCGTGATGATGATGCGGGACGAACGGCCTTTGAGTGCCGTCTTCCAGCTCGCCTTGGGGCCGCCCCCGCCAGTCATGAAGGCCGGCCGGAAGGCCTGCTCCATGAAGCCCTTGAGCAGCGCCGGCATTCCGCCGAGCCACAGGGGATAGATGATGACGAGGTGCTCGGCCCAGGCGAGCGCCTGCTGTTCCTCCGAAATCGCAGGCGGCGACGCGGCGCCCTCCCAATCACCCTTTGAGCGCAGCAGCGGGAAGTCGAGATCGGCCACGGGGACAGTGCGAACCTCATGCCCGCCTTCGGCAGCGCCCCGGGCATAGGCGTCGGCCAGCGCATGGCAGAAGTGTCGGCTGCCGGGCGCCGGATGGCCCTGGATGATGGCGATGCGTGTCATGCCGGATCCTCCGACAGGGGCAGCGTTCCGCTCAATGCGCCAGAAGCACGGGGCGATCCGAGATCGTCAGCATGTCTAGGGTCGCGCCGCCGAAGATCTGCTCCCGCAGGCGGGTATGGCCGTACCCTCCCATGACGACGAGATCGGCCGATACGCGGCGCGCCTCGTCGAGAACCACGTCCGCCACCCGGCGACCCTGACTTTCGACCGCAACGATTTCTGCCGTGACCCCGTGGCGGGCGAGATGCCGCTCCACATCCTGGCCCATCCCGGCATCGGCCTTGAGATCGATCATGAGAGCGGTGGTGCGGCTGGCATTCTGGATGAAGCCCATCCCTTCGCCCAGGGCGCGGGCAGCTTCGCGGCTGCCGTTCCAAGCCACCAGAACCGTGCGAACGGACCCCGATTGTCGGTAGCCCGGCGGAGGGACCAGGAGACCGCGGCCGCTGCCGAAAAGAACGGCCTCGACCAGATCCAGCCAAACAGGAGTATCACCGGCGCCATAGGGGCGCGTGGCGATGAAGAGGTCGGCGTAACGGGCCTGTTCCGCCACCTTGATCGACATGGTGCCGAAGGTCTCGTCGAAGCGGCGCAGCTCCGTTGGCCCCTGAAGTTCGGTGAGCCTCTCCGTCAGGCGCTTAGACGTGGCATCGCCATCCTTGCGGGCCTGTTCCTCCAGCTCGCTCACAATCTGCACGACGGCGGCAGCGCCGCCATCGAATGGCATGGCGATGGACAGGTCAGGCAGCAGGTTGGTGAAGACGCCGATCAGGTGAGTCTGCCGGCCGGCGGCGATGGCCTGGGCGTATTCCAGCCGAACCTCGTCTTCCGGGCTGCCATCCAGATGTACCATGATGTCCTTGATCATTGCCCTCTCCCATCGGCCCACGCGAGAAGCAAAATCGCCGGACCATCAGTCTAGCCCATTATGCGGTCGAAATCGGGATGGACGCCTTGATCCAACGCAATGCACCGGGCTGTGACACCGGGCATCGTGGAACCATTCCGTACCCTCCTCTGCGGAGCAAGTTCGGAGGCCAAGGTGCAACCTCGCACATCCCTCACCGCAGAAGGAGCGAAACGCGTGGCGGATTTTCCACGCCATGGCGCGGTTGATCCATGGGGCCCTGATGCTAACCTTCCTATCAGGCCCGGGCGATCACAACGCGGGGACCTGATCGGCTCGTGAGCCGATCAACAGGCAGGAGTGCGCGATGATGCGAACGGTCCTGGTGGCAACCGACTTCTCGACGCGGTCCGATCGCGCCTTGCGCCGCGCCACTCTGCTCGCCCGGCGGGTGTCCGCCCGCCTCATCCTGGTTCATGTCGTCGACGATGATCAGCCGGGGCGGCTGGTGGAGTCGGCCGAGCGCGAGGCCATAGTCCTTCTGGCGGAAATGGCCCGGACCATTCGGGAGGTTGACGGTCTGGATTGCGACGCCAAGGTCATCCGGGGAGAGCCGTTCCGGGGCCTCTCGGACGCCGCGGCGGAGTTCGATGCGGACCTCATGGTGATGGGGCCTTATCGGCGTCAGGTCCTGCGGGAGATCTTCATCGGAACGACCGTGGACCGGACGATCCGGCGCAGCCGCCGGCCCATCCTGATGGCCAACGGGGTTCCAGCCCAGCCCTATCGCCGCATCCTGGTTGCCACGGATTTCTCCGATGCCTCGGCCCATGCCGTCCGAACGGCGCAGGATCTCGGCCTCCTTGCCGACGCCGAAATCGTTTTTCTGCACGTGTTCGACACCCTCGCCCGGGACGCCATGCTGCGGGCGGCCATGACCCGGGAGCAGTTGAAGGACCAGCTTGCGGAGGATGAGGCGCAGGCCGCGCACGGCATGGTCGGGTTCATCGGCAAGGTCCAGGTCAAGGCAAGCCGCACCATGGTCTGTCCGGTCAGGGAATCCACCGGGCAGACCATCCGCGACAGAGCCCAGGAAAACCGTTCGGATCTTATTGTCCTGGGCACCCGTGGACAGTCCCGGCTCGGCACGTTGCTCCTGGGAAGCGTTGCGGAAAGCATCCTGCAAGATGCGGAGCTGGATGTCCTGGTGGTTCCGTCGGGACAGCTCCCCGATCAGGCCGGACCTGCCTCGGCATCCCGTTCCGCCTGACGATCGGGCCTGAGGCTCGGTTTCTCAACCCGAGAAGTGGGTGCAGTGTCTGCCGTACGGCTGACCTCCATGTCAGCAGGCAGGTCACGGGGCAAGAAGCCCATGAGCTCGCCTGCCCGTACCGCGGCATCGGCATAGGGGGCCAGCACCAGGTCAGCGCCCGCGTGCAGGAGCTGCCGCGCATCGGCTTGATCGTGGCTGCGGATCGCAATCCGACCCTCGAAACCCGCCTGCCGCAGGCCCTCCATGAGCACGATGCGGTTGTCGCTGTGAACCACGCTGGGGCCCAACGGCGGGGACGTAGCGATGATGGCCCATTTGGCCTCACCGAGGGGCAGCGTCTCCGGGAACTCGGGATCGAGGGCGTCTCCATAGACACCCGTGTGTCCGCGCTTGCGCCACCGCTCCAGTGCCTCCGGGTCGAAGTCAACCCCGAGGATCCTGGTCCCGGCCGATTGCACGACCTTGGCGATCTCCCGACCAAACCGTCCGAGGCCGAACAGGATGACATCGTATGCTTCCCGGGAGTCGGAAAGCTCCTCCCGCTCCCGGTGCGGCTGCCGCCGCTCGGCCCAGCCGATGAAGGGCTCGACCAAGGTGTAGAGAGTCTGGGAGTACAGGATCATGTAAGTCGACAGGGTGATGGTCACGAGACCCACCAGGGTGACCAGACCGAGCGACTCGGGGGAGGCATGGCCCAGGGAGATGCCCATGGCCATGAAGATCAGCGAGAACTCGCTGATCTGGGCGACCGTGAGGCCGGCGAAGAAGCCGGTCCGCTTGCGGTAGCCCATGGAACCCATGATCGCCATGACGATCAGCGGATTGCCGACCAGGACGAAGGCGGACAGGAGGATCGCCGGCAGGATCTGGTCGCCGAGGAGGCCGATGCGCAGGCCTGAACCCAGGGCGATGAAGAAGAACAGCAGCAGGAAGTCGCGGAGGCTCGCCAAGCGGGAGGCGATCGCTTCCCGGAAGGAGGTCGAGGCAAGCGATACGCCGGCGATCAGGCCGCCTAGTTCCTTGCCCAATCCGATGAAGTCGCAGACCGCTGCGAGCAGGACCGCCCAGGCCAGGGCGAAGGTCACCAGGAGTTCGGGCATGCGAGTGATGTGGCGCAGCAACCGCTCCGCGCCGTAGCGCACGAACAGGGCGACCAGCGCGAGGAGAAGGAGGCCGCTGAGGAAGGCGCCACCGATTCCGAAGCCTGCCGGACTGTCGCCGGTGCGGATCCCGATGGTCGAGAGAACGATCATTGCCAGGACCACGACGATGTCCTGGACGATGAGGAATCCGATGGCGATGCGGCCATGCAGCGAGTCGACCTCGCGCTTGTCGGAGAGGAGCTTGACAATGATGATGGTGCTGGAGAACGTCAGTGCAACGGCAACGTAGCCGCTCGTGACAGCGTCCAAGCCAAGGGCAAGGCAGATGACGAAGCCAACCCCAGCGGTGAAGGCGACCTGTCCGAGGCCGGTAGCGAGTGCGACCGGCCCCAGAGATCGCACGATCTTGAGGTCGAGCTTGAGCCCCACTAGGAAGAGAAGAACCGCGACGCCGATCTCGGCCAGAAGTCCGACATGCTCGCTGCCTTGGACAAGGCCGAGGGCATCGGGGCCCGCCACGATCCCGGTCGCGATGAAGGCCACGATCAGCGGCTGACGGAGCGCCAAACCCAGGACTCCCATGCCCGCAGCCAGTGCGAGGATTGCGGCCGTCTCGTTGAAGACTGAAATACCGTCCATGGTGCCTCGTTTCCTCTGTCGCGCCCTCCGGCAGGAACACGCAGGCCTCGCTACGGTTTGCCGATAGTCTGAGTTGCTCACATCGGTGGGCGGGGGCCCAAATCTACAGCAGCCCTAGGGCACCTGCGCTCCTTGATCGTGCGAGATCGCGTTGAAGAATAGCTCGACATCCCCACGTCGGCACAGCCCGGTGCCCGGAGTCTGGACAGCCGCGGTGCCCGCGGCGATGCCCCACCTGAAGGCTTCCTCGGGCGCAGCGCCGCGTGCCAGGGCGAGCGTCATGGCGGCGACGAAGCTATCGCCCGCACCTACGGCACTGCGAACATCCGCCTTCAACGCTGGAAGCCTCAGGGTCCCGCTCTCTTGGGCCAGGAGTGCGCCCTCGTGGCCCATCGTGACAGCGAGGAGTTCGACCCGGCCCGAGCGGACCACGTCCATGGCGGCCTCCTCCAACTCTCCGGCTTCCTTTAAGCTGCGCCCAACGAGTTGCTCGAACTCGCCGAGGCTCGGCTTAGCGAGGTGGATGCCGCCGGCTGCAATCGTCTCGCGAAGCGCCTGTCCCGATGTGTCGAGAACGAGCTTCATCCCCTTCTCACGCGCGATGGCGGCGACTTGGACATAGAAATCGGCTGGAACACCTCTCGGGATGCTGCCGCTTGCAACGAGGTACTCGCATTCGAGAGTGCCCAGAACGGCAAGGCAATCCTGCCACTCGGACGGATCAATCTCAGGTCCCTCAGGGACGAAGCGGTACTCGAGCCCGGTTGTCTTTTCAAAGACCGTGTGACTGACCCGCGTGTGATCCCTGATCGGGATCCGATTTCCGCCGATGCGGTTACTCGTGAGCAGGTCCTCGAGCACCGAGCCGGTCACGCCTCCGGCCAGATACAGCGCAAGGGAGGAGCCGCCGAGCTCCTGGATCACGCGCGTGACATTGATCCCACCACCGCCGGGTTCGTAGCGCTCGTTGGAGGTCCGCACCTTGTGGATGGGACGCACGGTTTCGGCCTCGCTGGAGCCGTCGATGGACGGGTTGAGGGTCAGGGTCACAATCGGCTTCATGGGATGCTCATTTCAAGATTTCGTCTGCACGGAAGAACGTCTATCGCCGCTTAGTGCCATGAACTCAGAACCAACACGAGGAGGCCGCCGGCCAGAGCATAGGCCGTGCAGGCCAGCACCGTTCTTGTCAGGACAGCCCCCTCCTGCCCGCTCAGACCGACCGTTGCCGCCCCGGCGATGATGTTGTGCGGGCAGACGATGTTGCCCACCGCCGCGCCGAAACCCTGCGCGGCCACCATGGTGGCGAGCGGCAGCGCGAGCGCCGAGGCGGTGGCCGCCTGGAATTCGGTGAAGAGGATGTTGGACGCCGTTGCGGACCCGGTCACGAAGGTGCCGAGGACCCCGATCGCCGGCGCCAGAAGCGGCCATGCCGCTCCGGCTTCGCGGGCGCCCTCCGCCAGTTCGTGGATCATCCGGGCGTGCAGCATCAGACGGGACAGGGCGAGCATCGCCACGAGGGCGAGCATGACCGACGCCAGCCGGCGCAGGGCCGCCCGGGAGGCCTTGAGCAGGTCCGCAGCACCGCGCCCCTGGGCAAGCCCGCCGAGCACGAACCCCAGCAGCAGGATCGTACCTGCATGGTAGAGCGGCTGCATGCTGCCGCGGAACGTTCCGAGCACGGACCAGGAGATCTCGACGGAGCGGAGCTGCTCCCTCACCCCCGGCAGCAGCCGGGTTGCGAGAATGAGCGCGAGAACGATGGCATAAGGCGTGCCGGCCTTCATGACACTCCGCCAATCCTGCTTCACGGACGCTCCGGCCTTCCGGCGGAGGATGAGGACGAAGCAGGCTCCGCCGATCAGGGCTCCCCCGAGCGTCGGAAGCTCCGGCCCCACCATCGTGGCCAGCGCCACACAGGGAGCAAGAAAGCAGGCGGCTGCCGTCAAGCCCCAGCCCCACTGCCGGACGGTCGGCGAGCCATCCCCCGACAGGCGCACGAGGAACAGCGTCAGGATGATGCCGAGTGCTCCATGAAGAAGCCCGGTGGCCCGCGCGATATCCGATGCGCTCACCGCCACGAGCGAGGCCTGGGCCAGGACCGGCGTTCCAACCGCCCCGAACGAGACCCCGACGGCATGGCCGATCAGGGCGAGTGCGACGGCCTTCACGGGAGTGAAGCCAAGGCTGACCAGCAGGGGAGCGGCCAAAGCGACAGGGGTGCCGAACCCGGCCGCTCCCTCCATGAACAGGCCGAAGAACCAGGCCACGAGGAGAGCCTGGATCCGCGGGTCCTCGGACAAGCCCGCCAGACCGGCGCGGATCACGTCGAAGGCGCCGGACCGGACCTGAAGCTCGTAGATCGCCAGGGCGGGAAAGATGATCCAGAGGATGGTCGCAGCCGTGAACAGCGCCTCCAGAACCGAGCCTGCGAGGATGCCGCCGGCGCCGGCTCCAGGGTGGCTCTCGGCGCCGATCCCGAAGATCGTCAGGGCCAGCACGGCCGCCAGCGCCAAGCTTGCAAGGCCTGCCTTGGCCGCAGGCCAGCGCCAGCCGATCATCAGGACCAGCACGAGCGCCAGAGGGAGCGCAGCGTAGACTGCCTTCATGTCACGTCTGTCCTGTGATGCTCTTACCGGGCAATCTTCTCGACGGAGACCTCGTGCAAAGCCTGCCCCGTGCGCTCGAATGACGTGATGTTGCCGATGGTCGTGTCGGCGATGTTGGTGAGCGCCTCCTCGGTGAAGAAGGCCTGATGGCCCGTGATGAGCACGTTCGGGAAGGTCAGCAGCCGCGCGAACACATCGTCGCCGATGAAGCGGTGCGACAGGTCCTCGAAGAACAGGTCCGCCTCCTCCTCGTAGACGTCGAGACCGAGATGTCCGATGGTGCCGTCCTTCAGGCCGCGCAGGACTGCCTTGGTATCGATGACTGCCCCACGGCTGGTATTGATGAGCATCATGCCCCGCTTCATACGCCTCAGAGCCTGCGCGTCGATGAGGTGGTGCGTGGCGGGCGTCAGCGGGCAATGCAGGGTGACGATATCAGAGAGCGAGAGCAGCTCCTCCAGCGGCACGTAGCGCACGCCCATCTGCTCGCACACGGCGTTGGGCTGCGGATCGTGTGCCAGCACGGTGCAGCCGAAGCCCGTGAGGATGCGGCAGACCACCTCGCCGATCTTGCCCGTTCCCACCACGCCGGCCGTCTTGCCTGCCAGATCGAAGCCGAGCAGCCCGTCGAGGGCGAAATTGCCCTCGCGGACGCGGTTGTAGGCGCGATGGACGTTGCGGTTGAGGGTGAGGATGAGCGCGATCGTATGCTCGGCCACCGCGTGCGGCGAATAGGCCGGAACCCGTGCCACCGTGATCCCCTTGCGCCTGGCCGCCTCCAGGTCGACATTGTTGAACCCGGCCGCGCGCAGGACCACGAGCTTCACGCCTGAGGACACCAGGCTGCTCAGAACATCGGCGTTCACCTCATCGTTGACGAAGGCGCACACGGCGCCCGCACCCTTCGCGAGGCCACAGGTGGCGGCAGAGAGGCGTGCTTCGAGGAAAGACAGGGAATGCCCCGCCGTAGCGTTCGCCTCCTCAAGGAAGCGGCGGTCATAGGGCTTTGTGCTGAAGACGGTGACATGCATCGGCGGGTTTCCTTCCGGCTGTCGCGAGGGGCAGGCTCTAGTGGTGCAGGAAAAGGGGTGCGGGGCTGGCGTTCAGGACCTCCCTTGTGCAGGAGCCGAAGATCTCCTGGATGCCCCGGGTACCGTAGGCTCCCATGACGATCATCCCGGGCTTGAGTGCTTTGGCGAGGCCCAGGATCGTCTCCGCGGGAGTGCCCGCCTCGCGGTCCCCCAGGCCGATGGCGTGCGTCTCGGCCGCCCCGTGCCGCCGGAGCAACGCGCAGGCGCGGCGGGCGGTCTCCTCGGCCCGACCGGATGACGACCGGTCGAGCGTCACGACATGGACCACGCGTCCCGCACCAAGTCCGAGGAGCGCAAACATGTGGACCGCCCTGGAGGAGGCCGGGCTACCGTCGAACGCAACCAAAACCGGTGCCTGCGAGGCACCATGCCCCGAATCTGGGGGATCATCGGGCACGAGCAGGACCGGGCGCGGCTCGCCTCGGATGATCCGGTCGACGCACAGGGGCAGCTCGCAGATCTCGCCGTCCACGTCGAACATGCTGTTGCGGCCCAGCACGATCAGGTCGTGGGAGGCCGCCTCGATCTCGACCACCTGAAGCGGGCTGCCATCGACCTCGCGGCTGTCGAACGAGGGAAGGCCTGCCCTCCCGGCGCGCTCCCGAAAGTCCCGGAGGACCGCGTCCACCCGCTGGGTCGCACTTTGAATTTCCTTCAGGTCCAGGGCGGTCTTGTAGGCTGTCCCGCCGATCGGCACGGCCTCTGGGCGCTGGATCCAGGCCGAGTTGACAATGCCGAGTCCCTCCACGTGAGCTTTGTGACGGCGTGCCAGATCCAGTCCGAGCCCGGCGGCTTGCAAGCTCGACGGAGAACCATCGAGGGCGATCAGGATGCTGCGCAGCATGTCATTGTCCTCCTTGCCGACCACTCGGTCAGCGATAACCGAAAGCGGGCTTCCGTAAGCCCATGCGCCCCCGGAGCCTTTTCTCGCCCTCAAGGATGAGCAGCAGGACCACGCCCGCTGCCACGATGGTCGCGCCATCCAGGAGCGACAGCGCCCGAGTATCGAACAGGGCCTGCATGGGCGGAAGATAGGTGAACGCAAGCTGGGCCAGGACAACCGTGCCGACACCAATCAGGACAGGTCGGGTGCCCAGCATCCCCTGCCACGTGAGAGACGGTGCGTGCAGGAAGCGCACGCTGAACAGGTAGAAGATCTCCAGCGCTACAAGAGTGTTCACCACGATGGTACGGGCCTCTTCGATCGGCAGGCCCCGCGCCATCGCCCACTCGAACATGCCGAACACGGCAACGACGAACAGCACCGATACGAACATGACCCTCCAGACCAGGAACCTGGACAGGACCGGCTCGTCCGGTCTGCGCGGCGGGCGGCGCATGACACCGGGTTCCGGCGGCTCGAAGGCAAGCGTCAGCCCCAGGGTCGCGGCCGTGACCATGTTGACCCATAGGATCTGGACCGGCGTGATCGGCAGGGTAAGCCCGAGCAGCATGGCGGCAATGATGGCCAATGCCTCGCCGCCATTCGTCGGCAAAGTCCAGGCAATCACTTTCTTGAGGTTGTCGTAGACCGTCCGGCCCTCGTGCACGGCCGCGACGATGGAGGCGAAGTTGTCGTCGGCCAGCACCATCTCGGCGGCCTCCTTCGAGGCCTCGGTTCCCTTGCGGCCCATGGCGACGCCAACATCCGCCTGCTTGAGCGAGGGCGCATCGTTCACGCCGTCGCCGGTCATCACCACCACCTCGCGATCGGCCTGCAAGGCCTGGACGATGCGCAGCTTGTGCTCCGGGCTGGTGCGCGCGAACACGCTCACGTCGCGAACCGCGGACCGGAACTCGCCTTCGCTCATCCGATCGAGGTCCGCACCTGTCACGGCCCACCCGTTGCTTCCCTGGATCCCGAGCGTTCCCGCAATTGCCGCAGCCGTGGCGGCATGATCGCCGGTGATCATCTTGATCCTGATGCCCGCCGACTGGCATTCCCGCACGGCCGCGAGTGCCTCATCGCGCGGCGGATCGATGAGCCCGAGCAGGCCCAGCATGGTCAGGCCGCTCTCGACATCGGCGAAACTCAGCGGCTCCGGCGGCACCTGTGCGAGCCGCTTTGCTGCAATCCCGAGCACCCGCTGCCCTTGGCGTGCCGCGGCATCGGCCTGCGCCGTCCACCGATTTGCATCCAGGGGCCGCTCTCCCGACGTGGCATGGTCCCACGCACACATGGCAATCACCCGCTCCGGGGCGCCTTTCACGTAGATGACGGCACCGCCCTGGGGCAGCCGATGCAAGGAGGCCATGAAGCGGTGCTGCGCGTCGAACGGGATTTCGTCGACGCGGCTGAACCTATGCCTGAGGTCCTGAGGGTCGACGCCAGCCTTCATGGCGAGGGAGACCAAGGCTCCTTCCATCGGGTCGCCGTCCACGGCCCACCCTGCCTCCGTCCGGCGCAGACCGGCGTCGTTGCACAGGCACGCACCGTGCAAGATTTCCTTTAGGATACCCTCGAGCTCCCCAGCGGCGATCACCTGTCCAGCCGATAGGAAATCGCCGTCGGGAGCGTACCCGCTGCCGGTCACCTGGAAGCTTTCGCCCGCCGTGAGAACGGTCTGCGCCATCATCTCGTTGCGGGTGAGGGTTCCGGTCTTGTCCGAGCAGATCACGGACACGGACCCGAGCGTCTCCACGGCCGGAAGGCGGCGGATGATGGCGTTGCGCGCCGCCATCCGTTGGACGCCGATGGCAAGCGTGATCGTCATCACGGCCGGCAAGCCCTCGGGGATGGCCGCAACGGCCAATCCGACCACAGCCATGAAGGCCTCGCCCCACGGGGTTCCGTGGACCGCGACGGCGATCGCGAAGACAACCGCCGACACGGCGAGGATCACGCCCGTGAGCAAGCGGGCAAATTGGTTCATCTGCCGCACAAGCGGCGTGGTGAGGGTCTCCACCTCGTGCAGCAGAGTGGTGATCCGGCCGATCTCGGTGCCGGCCCCGGTGCCGGTGACGATCCCCGTTCCCTGCCCGGCCACGACCAAACTGCCCGAGAAGGCCATGCAGGTCCGGTCTCCGAGCGCCGCATCTGGCGCAACCTGACCCGTTCCCTTCTCCACCGGAACCGACTCGCCCGTGAGAATGGCCTCGTCGATGCGCAGGCTGCGTGCCCGCAGGAACCGCAGGTCCGCCGGCACGCGGTCGCCGGCCTCAAGCAGCACGATGTCGCCTGGGACGAGCTCTTCGGCTCTGATCGTTTGCCGTTGCCCGCCCCGGAGCACCGAGGCCTGAGCCGAGATCATGGCGCGGATGGCTTCCAGGGCCTGCTCCGCACGACCCTCCTGGATGAAGCCGATCACCCCATTGACCAGGACGACGAGGAGGATCACCGCCGTATCGACCCAGTGTCCCAGGAGCGCGGTCACGGCGGCTGCCGCAAGAAGGACGTAGATCAGGACGTTGTTGAACTGCGACAGGAAGCGGGACAGCGCGCTGCGCCGCTCCCCTTCGGGCATCCGGTTGTATCCATGCCGCTCAAGCCTACGGAGGACCTCGGCAGCGCCCAGGCCATCAGGGGTCGCGTCGAATGCTGCCAGCGTTGCCTCTACGGAGCCTGCATGCCACGGGAGTGCCCTCGGCGGCTTCTGCGCGTCGGCGATCTCACCAGCCGGGGCTAGCATCGCTGCCTTGTGCATCGTCGTCTCCTCCCAAATGCATGTCGAGCGCTGCGTCCCACCCGGGAGCCATCAGGGCGTGATGGCCACCTTGAGCACGCCGTCGCGCTGGTTGGCGAACAGGTCGTAGGCCTCCTCGATCCGGTCGAGCCGGAAGCGGTGGGTCACCAGGGGGCGGGTATCGACCCGTCCTGAAGCGATCACGTCCATGAGCCGGCGCATGCGCTCCTTGCCGCCGGGACAGAGGGTCGTGCGGATCGTGTGATCGCCCAAGCCCGCCAGGAAGGCGTCGAGCGGGATCTTCAGGTCCTCGGAATAGACACCCAGCGAGGAGAGCGTGCCACCGGGGCGCAGGACGCGCAGGGCCCCCTCGAAGGTCTGCTGCCGACCGAGAGCCTCGATGGAGACGTCCACCCCGCGGCCATCGGTGAGCCGCATGATCTCCTCCACCGGATCGGCCTGCGTGAAGTCGACCACGTGATCCGCGCCCATGCTGCGGGCCATCTCCATGCGGGCCGGCACGCTGTCGACCGCGATGATGGTCGTCGCGCCCATCAACCGCGCGCCTGCGGTCGCGCACAGGCCGATGGGACCTTGGGCAAAAACCGCCACCGTGTCACCGATGCGGATGGCGCCGCTCTCCGCGCCGGAGAAGCCGGTCGACATGATGTCGGGACACATGAGCACCTGCTCATCGGTGAGCCCGTCCGGCACCGGTGCCAGGTTGGCCATAGCGTCAGGCACGAGCACGTACTCGGCCTGGGTGCCGTCGATGGTGTTGCCGAACTTCCAGCCGCCCATGGCCTTCCAGCCGTGCCGCGTGCCGGGGCCGTCCTGGGCGTGGCAGCCGCACAGGGCTGCATGGCTGTGGCCGGAGGTGCAGATCGCGCCGGCGATCACGCGCTGTCCCTCACGGTAGCCCTGCACGGTCGAGCCGAGCTTCTCGATCACGCCGACGGGCTCGTGGCCGATGGTCAGGCCGCGACCGACCGGGTACTCACCCTTGAGGATGTGAACGTCGGTGCCGCAGATCGTCGTGGTGGTGATCCGAACAAGGGCATCTAGCGGGCCCACGTCCGGGATCGGCTTCTCGTCGAGGACAATGCGACCGGGCTCGACGAAAATGGCGGCTTTCATCTTTGGCATGGCGGTTCCTCCTGTACGATGCGAACCTCAGTGGGCCATCAGGACCGGGAGCCGGATGGGATTCTCCAGGATGCCCCTGGTGGCGCTCCCGAAGATCAGCCCTCGCAGGGTCGAGTGGGCATAGCCGCCCATGACCAACAGGTCGGCCCGGTTGGCCTGCGCTGTGTCGAGGAGCGCGGTTGCGACCTCGCGCTCCGCCCGCCCGACGGTTTCGAAGGTCGCCGCAACACCGTGCCGGGCCAGATGCCGGCACATCTCCACGCCGGACTCGCCGCGCCGAAACGTCTTGTCCTCCAGAACGGAGACGACCACCACCTCCCGCGCTGCCTTGAGGATCGGCATCGCCCCGGCAATGGCGCGTACGGCCGCCGACGTAGCGTCCCAGGCGACCATGATCCGCTCCTGAACGAAGCCCGCAGCCTGCTCGGGAACGAGCACGAGCGGCCTGCCGGAGTCGAACAGGGTCGTCTCGGCCAGGAGCCGTTGCTCGCGCGAAAGCGGCCCGGACACGCCAAGCACCGCGAGGTCGCGCACCCGCGCGTAATCGGCGAAGGCAACCTCCCCAATCCCGTAGGCATGGGGGCTCTGAGCAACGACTTCGTACGCAACGGAGGCATTCGCCGCCATGGCCGCAAATGCCTCGGCCGCCTGCTTCGCCTCGCGGCGGAGCTTCTCCATGTCTAACTCGGCCGGATCAGCCAAGTCAGAGGGAAGCATCCTTGATCCTTCGACAGTCTTGTAGACTAAAACTGTCACCTGAGAGGAATGGGCGCTGGCGAGCCCGATGGCGTACCGACCGCCATGATCGACCCCTCCGTCCTGATTGGGGCTGAGGTGAACGACGCAATCCTGAATCTGCACATCGGCCTCGTCAGTACGCCATGAACAGCGGTACGGGGCTCTGCCTGAGCAGCGACTGAGTGACGCCGCCGAACACCAGTTCGCGCAGTCGCGAGTGGACGTAGCCGCCCATGACGATCATGTCGGCGTGAGTCAGGGTGGCATGATTGCGCAGCGTCTCGGCCACGTCGCCTTTCAAGGCCGGGAGGGGACGAACCTCCACATGGACCCCATGGCGGCTCAAATGCGGGGCGATGTCCGCGCCCGTGACCGTATCGGCCAAATCCTTCTCACCCGTCACGGCAACCACCTCCACGGTTTCAGCCGCTCGCAGGAGCGGCAGGGCGTCCGCCACGGCACGTGCGGCGCGCCCGCTGCCGTCCCAGGCCAGGATGATGCGGCGGGCACGGAACACCTCCTGCCCGGGCGGGACAACGAGGAGCGGACGACCGCTGTCCATCAGCAGGGTTTCGATCAGGCCCCGGTCGGGGGTGAGAGCTTCCGGCTCGGCATCAATGACAGTGAGGTCATGCAGACCAGCCTGCGCCCTGAAGACGGCGAGCAGCTCCGGATAGTTGAGATGCGGGGCTGCCGTGGTGCACACGACCCCTGCCGCGCCTGCATCCCCCTGCGCGCAGCGTGCTACCGCTTCGGCGAGGGCACGAAGGCGCTGGTTCTCCTCCTGGACGATGCCTGCCACGACCCTGCTGACCCTGGCGGTCGACACGGCCACCTTGACGGAGGCGGCCTGGACGGTGACATGGGCGCCCGCCTGCTGCGCCAGGGACAGGCCATAGCCCAGGACGGATGAGACCTCGTCCGGCCCGAACTCCTTCGTCACGCCGATGAGCACGCTCTTGATGTTCTGGACCATGTCGTTCCTCCACGTTCTGTTTCTCTGGGACAAAACCGTAAGGAAAAAAGTAGACCAATGTGAGAGGTGCGCCTTGATCCATCGCAAAGCCCAGCCTGGTGCGTGCCGATACCGTCCGGCTTGCCGCAAGAAGGAGCTGTCCGGAAGATGGATCTGGATGACTGAAACGTATTTCGCGGGGCGTCGACCAGCGTTCATCCAAGCCTACGTTTCTGTACCCGACTGTGCTTCAGGTGCCTTCGGCACGGTCGCTCTCCCGAACCTCAGGCCCTGACATAGGCCTCGGTCGTGTAGCGGCGCATCATGCGCTGGCTGTTGAAGTAGGATGCGATCTTGGAAATGCCCTGCTTCATCAACCAGGTCCATCGGGCACGGTCCTGATGGTAGAGGGGCAGCACCTGCCCTTCGAGCTTGTCGTAGAGCTCGAGCGCATGCCGCTCCGCCCCTTCCGGTCCTCTGTCCTTCCCGATCGACCATCCGGTGACGCCATCGATGCAGGCCTCGATCCACCAGCCGTCGAGCACGCTCAGGTTCAGTACGCCGTTCAGGGCGGCCTTCATGCCGCTCGTTCCCGAGGCTTCGAGCGGGGGTTGAGGTGTGTTCAGCCACACGTCAGCCCCGGCCACCAGGGTCCGCGCCAGCGCCATGTCGTAGTTCGGCAGGAACGCCATGCGAATGGCGGGGGCAAGCTGGCGCATCCGGTGGTGGATGTCCCGGATCATGTGCTGGCCCTGCAAGTCACGGGGATGGGCCTTCCCGGCTATGATGACCTGGAACGGGAACCTGGCATTGATCGCGCGAAGCCGCGGCATGTCCGCGAACAGGAGATCGGGGCGCTTGTAGCCCGTCATGCGGCGGGCGAAGCCGACGATGGGAATATCGGGATCCATAACGACCCCGGTGCTCCGCCGGATCTCGGCCAGCAGTTCGCGCTTGGCGGTCTGGTGCGCGACCCAGACATCCTCGTCGCGGAGCTGATCGGCCCGCACCAGAAGCTCGGGTTCATGGCCCCAATTGGGCAGGATGTCCTGGTAGAGCTTGGCAAAAGCCGGATGGGTCCAGGTCGGGGCATGCACGCCGTTGGTGATCGCTGCGATCTTGTAGCCCGGGAACATCCGCTGCGTCGTTTCGGCATGGCGCCGCGCGACCCCGTTGATGTAGCCGCTGAGGTTCAGCGCCAGCCGGGTCATGTTGAGCCGGTCCTCGCCGGCCAGAGGCTTGAGTTCGTCGAAGGGGACGTAGTCGGTCCCCAGCACACGTCCTACGTCTTCATAGGAGAAGCGGTCATGCCCCGCCTCGACCGGGGTGTGGGTGGTGAACACGCACATGTCGCGGACGTGGTCGACCTCATGCGCCAGCCCGTCGCCGCCGAAGCGGTGCCGCCGCCGCAGCAGTTCCAGGGTGAGGAAGGCCGCATGCCCCTCGTTGAGGTGGTAGGTCGCGATGCTGAACCCGAGGGCCTGGAGCAGTCGGACGCCACCGATGCCGAGGACGATTTCCTGCTTCAGGCGGTAGACGTCATCGCCTCCATACAGACGGTCGGTAATCTTGCGATCCTCGGGGGCGTTCTGATTGAGGTCGGTGTCGAGCAGCAACACCGGGACTTGATGGCCGACGGGGCTTGTTACGATATAGAGCCAGGGCCGGATCCAGACGGGCCGGCCTTCGATGCCGACCGCCATCATGGCATCCAGCGGCGTTGCCCACTCCGCTGGGTTCCAGGGATCGTCGTATCCTACCTGGGAACCGTCGGCAGCAATCTCCTGGCGCAGGTAGCCTGACCGGCTCGCCAAGGTCACGAAGACCACCGGCAGCTCAAGGTCGGCGCAGGACCGGGCGGTGTCGCCGGCCAGAATGCCGAGGCCGCCGCTGTAGCTGTGGATCTCAGGCCGCAGGGCGATCTCCATGGAGAAGTATGCGATGCTCGTGCGCTGGAGAAACGGCAGTATGGCGGCCATGGAGCATCTCCTGTGCCCAGCCCAAGGTCTTGGGCCAAGTTAGGAGAATAACACCACATTTCCGAGCCCGTACCTTGAGATACATCAAGGCGGGTGCCGCACCTCGCGCATAGGCTCAGCTTCCGCTGGGGATTAGAATGGGCTCCATCGTGTCGCTCGAAGGATCATGGACCTTGTTAAGCTCCACCCTGGTTGCCGCCGAGGATGTAAAGGTTCGGATCGGGCGCGGCGAGCCCCTGCCGCTTGGGCTGCACGACTGCCATGACGGCACGAACCTTGCCGTCTTCAGCCGCCATGCCACGAGCATGGCGCTGCTGCTGTACGACAGCGTTGATGCAGCCCTGCCATTTCTCAGGATCAATTTCGAACCGGATCACCACCGGACGGGGGATGTCTGGCATGTCCGACTTCATGGCGACCTCGGAGGGATGCTGTACGCCCTGCAATCCGATGGTCCCGAGGGGACTGACCAAGGGTTCCGGTTCCAGCCCGGTCGGCCTCTGCTGGAGCCCCACGCGGCCTCGGTCGCGGGCACTGGCTGGAGTCTGTCCGCCACGTCACCATCAGAGCCTGCCGCACGGACCCACCTTTGCACCATCACCGATCATTGGTTCGACTGGCAGGACGAGGTCCGTCCCCGTCACCCATGGAACGAGACGATCATCTACGAGACCCACGTGCGCGGACTGACGGTGCATCCCTCATCAGGCGCCGTGCACCGCGGCCAATACCTGGGCCTCGTCGAGAAGATCCCATACCTCAGGCGCCTCGGCGTCACGGCTGTTGAACTCATGCCAGTCCAGGCCTTCGACCCTCATGCGAGGCAGAAGCGACATCCTCTCACCGGGGCACCGATGCCAGATTACTGGGGCTATGACCCAGTAGCGCTGTTCGCGCCGATGCCGGGCTATGCCGCCGGCTCCTCGCCCAATGCGGCGATGACGGAGTTCAAGACTATGGTCCGGGAGCTCCACAAGGCGGGCATCGAGGTCATCCTCGACGTCGTCTTCAACCATACTGCCGAAGGCGACGAGACCGGAGGAACCTACAGTTTTCGCGGGCTCGATAATGCGATCTACTACATCCTCTCCCCTGACCGCAGCCGCTACCTCGACTTCACCGGCTGCGGAAACACGTTGAACTGCAACCACCCGGTCGTGCGCAGCATGATCGTCGACTGCCTCCGGCACTGGGTCGTGCAGATGCATGTGGACGGGTTCAGGTTTGACCTCGCCTCGATCCTGGGGCGGGATGCCGAGGGCAAAATCCTGCCGAACCCGCCCCTGCTGGAGCAGATCGCCGAGGACCCGCTATTGCGGGATGTCAAACTGATTGCTGAAGCCTGGGACGCCGGGGGCGCATTCCAGGTGGGTGAGTTCCCTGGCACCCGTTGGGCGGAATGGAACAGCCACTACCGTGACGACGTCCGCCGGTTCTGGCGTGGCGATCCCGGCATGACAGGCCGGTTTGCCACCCGCCTCTGCGGCAGCGCCGATCTCTACCACCAGGACGGCGAAGGCTCTCCTATCAAGAGCATCAATTTCATCACATGCCACGACGGCTTCACGCTGAACGACCTCGTCTCCTATACGACTAGGCACAACGAGGCCAACGGCGAAGACAATCGCGATGGGCTGAGCGAGAACTACAGCGACAACAATGGCGTCGAGGGGCCGACGGAGGATCTGGCTATCGAGGCCACGCGGCTGCGTCAGATCAGGAACATGCTCACCGCCCTGTTCATCTCGCGCGGCGTGCCGATGCTGCTCGGCGGCGACGAGTTCCGCCGGACGCAAGGCGGCAACAACAACGCCTATTGTCAGGACAACGAAACCTCCTGGTACGATTGGAGGCTGGTTGATCGCCACAAAGATCTGGTCGGCTTTGTCCGCGAGCTGATTGCCCTTCGCAAGGCGCACCCGGCTCTTAGCGCGGACCGCTTCTACACGTCAGAGGAGATCCAGTGGATCGGTCCCGATGGTGGCCCGGTGAACTGGGATGGTCCCGACAATCAGGTCGGCTGCGTTATCCGCGAGAACAGAGATGGAGTCCTGTGCCTTCTCTTCAACGCCGCTCGAGAAGCATGTCGGTTCGTGATTCCATTCAGGACGGGGGGCTGGCGGGTGGCCGTCGACACGGCTGCATCTTTGCCGGAGGCCCGTGACATCATTGCGGAGGAAATGACGTTGGAGGCCCACACCGCGATGGTTCTTGTTTCCGTGGACGTGACGTCATAGCGCCGCCGGTTCTAGCTGTCCTGATCGCTGGTTCCTCAGTCTTAAGTTCCTCCGCCAATACACAACGCCAACTGATCAGCCACGTCCCCTAAGTTCCGTCATAGCCTCTGCTCAAAGCAGAGGCTCGCAAGCCCTGACGATTATTTACACTTCTCTCTTGCACCCGATCAGGCATTGAGCTTCCGAAAAATACCCACGTGAACCTCATCATCGTATCCGAAGACGCAGCCATGTTCTTTCGCGAGGGCTTGTGCCGCGTGAAAAGAACCAGCGTCAACCTCCGTGGTGTTTGGAGAGTGAGGAAACAGCTTCTCGAGAATATCAAGTGGCAGGTCCAGGCGACCATTGATAGGAAGCCAGGCAAGAATCTGGTGCAATTCGTTGTATGTCATATGGGTACTCCTCTGTCTAAGCTAGTGAGTTTCCTGGCCGCAGGATGAGCCTTCGTCATGGAACCCTGTCATTCAGCAAAGACCAGCCATGAGCCTCAAACATAAAACGATCGGGATGGCTCGCGATCATCGCGAGGCCGGCCATTGCAGGCTCAGGGTGGATGATGACAAAGGTCGGGACAGCACTCATGACCGTCTCGAACGGAGTCTTTCTCTCGAAGGCTGAGCGGAACTCGCCACGGCCGAGCACATCGATGATCCTCGGAGGAATACCACTGCCCAGGAAGACGCCGCCGCAGGCGCTAAGGATCAGGGCAAGATCACCCGCAAAGCGCCCGAGCAGGGATACAAAATGGCGGAGCGCCTCTGAGGCTGCTCCGGACTCTGCCGCAAGCAGCACATCGGCCGGCGTGTTGCAGGCGGGGATTATGCCGATGCGGTTCGCAGTGGCATGATACAGGCGCACCAGCCCGGGCCCGGACAGTAAGGTCTCGGCGCTGATCCGGCCGCCGACGGCTTCGATCAGCGGCCAGAGCGCAAGGTCCTCGGGGGTGCACGCCCCAAAATCCGTATGTCCAGCCTCCGTCGACTGCAGCCAGTATCGATCCTGAACGGGGAGGCAGGCTGCCGCGCCAAAACCTGTGCCGGGCCCGAGGGCAAGGCGTAGACCCTGTCGGCCAGGAAGCACAGGGCCGATCCGCACAAGTTCGCCAGGATGCTCAGGATCGAGCAGGAGAGTCGCGGCGGCGACCGGGATATAGTCATTGAGGAGAACGACCTTCTCGAGGTTTAGCTCAGAGCCGATCCAGGCCGCATCGACAACCCAAGGCGCATTGGTGAGCCGGGCGACCGGCCCATCGACGCGGCCTGCAAGCCCGATGAAGGCGGAGCGCGGCGGCGGACCGCCCAGTTCCTGCAGGGCAAACCGGATCGCTGCGCTCGGCGCAGCGTGCTGTGTGGTGTCCGTGCGCACGAGGCGCGGCAGCGGGTCGCCAAGCCGCTCCAGAACGGCAAACCGGCTGTAGGTGCCGCCGATGTCCCCGATGAGGATCGGAAACGTGAAGGTGCGCTCGGATCCCGGGGCGGATGGAGGTGAATGCAGCTTTACCTCCTCGGCTCGCGACCAAGCGAGCGCTCGATGTCGAGCACGCGCAACGTGGTCTTCAGCACGGTATCGGGATTGAGGCTCATCGACTCGATGCCGATCCGGACGAGGTGATCGGCGACTTCCGGATAGTCGGAGGGAGCTTGGCCGCAGATGCCCGAATGGCGGCGGTTGCGGCGCGTTCCCTCGACCGCCATGTCGATCATCTTCATGACGCCAGGATCGCGCTCATCGAAGTCGAACGCGACGATCTCGGAATCCCGGTCGACGCCAAGGGTGAGCTGGGTCAGGTCGTTGGACCCGATGGAGAAGCCGTCGAAATGCTTCGAGAAGGCGTCGATCTCGATCACGTTGTTCGGGATCTCGCACATCACGTAGATCTGGAGCCCGTTCTCGCCCCGCGTCAGGCCATGCTGGCTCATTGTCTTAACAACCCGCTCGGCTTCCTCCACCCGGCGGCAGAAGGGAATCATGGGAATGATGTTGGTGAGGCCCAAATCATCCCGGGCGCGCTTGAGGGCTGCGCATTCCAGGGCAAAGCCTGCCTCGTAAGCCGGATGGGCATACCGAGACGCCCCGCGAAAGCCCAGCATCGGGTTGGCTTCCTCAGGCTCGAACGCCCTGCCGCCGAGGAGGCTGGCATATTCATTGGTCTTGAAGTCCGACAGGCGCACAACGACCGGCTTGGGATAGAACGCGGCGGCAATGGTGGCGATCCCCTCGGATAGGCGCTCGACGAAAAAGTCAGTTGGCTTGGCGTAGTGTGCCGTCAGGCGCTCAATCTCGACCCGCTCTGCCGGGTCCGACACCCGGTCCGGGTGAACGAGGGCCATCGGATGCACCTTGATGGAATTCGTGATGATGAACTCCATCCGGGCCAGCCCGACCCCATCGTTCGGAAGGAAGCTCAAGGCGAACGCGTTGTCCGGCTCGCCCACATTCATCATGATCTGGGTAGCTGGGCGGGGCAATCTGGAAAGGTCGGTACGCTTCACCTTGAAGGGCACTTCGCCCTCATAGACTCGCCCGGTGATGCCTTCCGCACACGAGACGGTGACGAGATCGCCGGTGCGGATGGCGCGGGTAGCGGTGTCGGCGCCGACGACGGCCGGTAGGCCGAGCTCACGGGCAACAATGGCCGCATGACAGGTCCGTCCGCCTCGATTCGTGACAATAGCAGCCGCCGTCTTCATCACCGTGCCCCAGTCGGGGGAGGTGGTATCGGATACCAAAACTTCGCCGGGCTGAAAATCGGCGAGGTCGGTCCGGTGGCCAATGACGCGTGCCCTGCCCGATCTGACCTTCGTGCCGACCGCGCGGCCCTCGGCCTTCACGGGTCCCTTGCCCATCAGCCGGTATTCTTCAACCATGTTCCGGTCGAAGCGCGAGGCCACCGTCTCAGGTCTGGCCTGGACGATGTAGAGCTTGCCGTCCAGGCCGTCCTTGGCCCACTCAACGTCCATGGGGCGTCGTTCGCCGGCCCGGGCGCTGTAGTGTTCCTCGATCGTCACGACACAGTCGGCCAGCGTCAGGACCTCCGCGTCGCTGATACAGAAGCGTTCGCGCTCCTTCTTGTCCGTCGGGATGTTGCGGGTCTGCTCGCGCGTGCCGCCCTCGGCATAAACCATCCTGATCTTCTTGCTGCCGAGTTCGCGGCGAAGGACACCGCGATGCCCGAGCTTGAGCGTTGGCTTGAAGACATAGAACTCGTCGGGATCGACCGCGCCCTGCACCACATTCTCACCCAGTCCATAGGCACCCGTGATGAAGACCACGTCCGGGAACCCGGTCTCAGTATCGATGGAGAACGCGACACCTGAGGAGGCGAGGTCAGAGCGCACCATCTTCATGACTCCGACCGAGTTGGAGATCTTGAAATGGTCGAAGCCGTTGTTGATCCGGTAGCGGATGGCCCGGTCGGTGAACAGGCTGGCGAAGCAGCGCCGCACCGTGTCGAGTACATTCCCCTCGCCGCCAATGTTGAGGTAGCTGTCGTGCTGGCCCGCGAAGCTTGCAGTGGGGAGGTCCTCTGCTGTAGCCGAACTGCGGATCGCGACCGTCAGGCTGGGTCCGTACTCTTCAGTCAGCTCCCGAAGCGCCTGCCGGATCTCTCCGGCCAGCTCCTCCGGAAGTGTTGAGCCATAGATGAGGTCTCGCGCGCGGCGGGCGCGGTCCGCTAGGTCGGAGAGATTGCCTGGATCGACCGGGTCAAGGATCGTGTGCAGCTGGGTCCAGGCTCCCGCCTTGTCCAGCACGAAACGGTAACCTTCGGCCGTGATGGAGAAGCCGTTCGGCACGAGCAGACCTTGCGACGTCAGCTCGCGATAGAGTTCACCAAGCGACGCATTCTTGCCTCCCACAACGGGGACATCCTCTAAACCGATGTCGCGAAAGTAGCGGATGAAGCGGTAGCGGTTCTCCATGGGTCCGTACCCTTTCTTCTCGAACAGCTTCGACACCTTCGGCAGCAAGCTTCGAAGGTCATGGTGCTCACGGCGCTGCGCCCTAGGAAAGTTCGAGATCGAGGTTCGGGGCAGACCGTGAAGAACCCCGTGCAGCTTAGCGCAGTGTTTCGGCAGCCGCTGCTTGGCTGCTTACAAGCCGAGCTCGGATACTACGGCAAGGCTGTCTTGGGTGCTATTCTGATCTCATCGGGACGGACGACACGCTCGTCCCCTGCCATGCTCTTTATTCGATACACAGGACCATCGCTGTCGCCTGAAGGAAGAACACTGACGATGCAATAGACGCGCCCACCCACCCTGGTTGGTGAGACTGATGCGGTGCGAACAAGCTGGCCGACGTGGAAGGCGGAATGCATAATATCCTCCACAATTTGAGCCCGATAAGCCTGAGTGTCAAAGCGAGTCGAGACTTGGCGTACCATGGAGTGTCCTCGTACTCCGTGGCTTCGACCTTGATATGGATCAATCTTCCCCACCGCAGCGGGCCAATCGAACCAGCCTCAGGTGCGAAAGCTGCCGCTCGCAGTGATGGGACTATGACGTACAGCGCAACCTTTGCTAAGGCGAGCGCCTTAGGAAGCTCTCATAGGCGTCGCTTCGAAGCAGTTGAGGGTCGGGATTGAGGCAGATCAAAGCTATCTCGGGGTCCTGTGGCATTCTCTTGCTGGACGGGCCCGCTGTGCTGACAGGCAGTCCGTGCGGGACCTAAGGGAGGTGAAGATGGCCTTCAGGGATTTACTGGTGTTGGCCGGCAATGGCATGGAAGCGGCTGGCGCATACGGAATTTGGCTCTCGAGCACCTGCGGCGCCACGATCACGGCAGCAGCCCCCGTGGTCGAGCCGTCCATCCCTCCCTATCTTGCGTTGGAACTGCCAGGTGATCTTGTTTCCCAGATCGAGCGGGACGCCCAGGCTTCAGCCCGCAAAGCCCTTGCGGACTTCTCGACCGCCGCGAAGCAGGCTGGGGTTGCAGCAGAAACGCTCAGCTTCGAGGCGGTCGCTGGAAGGGTCGACATCTCGATCAGCCACCTTGCGCGAAGTTACGATGCTATCGTCCTCCCTCAACCCAATCTCGAACGCCTGGATACCACAGAGATCGTGGAGGCGGCCCTGTTCGGTTCGGGGCGACCCCTCATCATCGTCCCCTTCATCCCCGCACGCCAGCAGCTCAAGACGGTCCTTGTTGCGTGGGATGGTGGAGAACCTGCGGCAAGGGCCGTGGCCGATGCGATGCCGATCCTGAGCTTGGCCCAGCGCGTTCAGATCGTCACCATCAGCCAGGGCGCTCACGAAGACCCGCTCCTCTCGAGCGCAAATCTCGTGCGGCACTTGGCCAAGCATGGCATCGATGCCGAGGCCAGGCTGATACCGAGCGGCGAAGTTGATGTCGCTAACCTCCTTTTGTCCCATGCTGCCGATATAGGTGTCGATCTGATGGTCATGGGTGGCTACGGTCATTCGCGTTTTCGGGAGGTTATGCTCGGTGGGACCACGCGAGAGATCCTGCGCTCTATGACAATTCCAGTGCTGATGTCGCACTGAGATCGCCTGTACCCGGCTGGTACGTTAGGGATCTTTCAGACCCAGGATGTAAGCGGATAGATCTTGGAGTTCTCGATCGTCGAGAACGATGTTTGGCATTGTCTCGTGCGAAGTCCTCAATGCGACTGCCAGCGCTATCGATGTCATTCCCGGAACGGACGCGATGGCCTCAAAGCTTGGCGCATTCGAGTTCGGAGACGTCACGTCGCCCTTTCGTATGGCATGACAGGGAGCACATGTCTCGCGGGCGAGAGCGAGCCCTTGACTGCGGCTCCCCAAATCCTGAGCCTGCGAGATGCTTACAGGGAGGGCGAGCACACTCCCCGCCAGAACAACAACCAGCGGCAAGATTCTCGAGCGGAGGGCACGCAGCTTGAGCTCTGCACCTGATAGGTGGCGTGCCTCGTCACTCCTGCGAGGCGCCAGCTTGCACCATGAGCTCATGAGCATCCTCCATTCACCCGCCTAGCTTGCATGACCTGAGCGCGAATCATCTCACTGATCTACGCGCGATGAAGATCTCTTCCGTTGCGGGCGGCTTTCAAATGTGCCGCTTCGTTCACGGTCCGGCAAGGCGCTGGACCCTGTGACGGGAGTCACTCCCGTCACAGGGTCGACAGTCAGCTGGATCTCGGATCGGACGATTGACCCGACGCGCCAGCCCTGCTCTGTTCGGCACTGTCGCTCGCTCTGTCATGGCCTGTAGTCCCGCGGCCCTGCACCTGAATGCGACGGGAACGTTGCTGCTGCTCCGCCTTGGGTAGGACTACCGTGAGCACCCCATTCTCGAAATTGGCTTGAACCTGCCCAGGATCGACCGGGAAGGGCAGCCGCAGGGAACGCTGGAAGGTGCCGTAGGAGCGCTCGACGAAATGGAAGTTCTCCTTCTCGTCTTTGCGCTCAAACTTTTTTTCACCGCGGATGGTGAGCATATCATTGTCGAGGCTGACATCGATGTCCTGCTCGGAGACACCAGGAAGCTCTGCCGTTATACGAATTTCCTTGTCGGTTTCGGAAACATTCATGCTGGCGTTTACAAAGTTGCCGAGGTCGCCTTGGCCTTGGCTTCCCGTTGCGGCGGGCAGGCTGGTGCTGCGAAAAACATCATCAAAAAGACGGTTCATCTCACGATGGAGCGAGAGAAAGGGATCGCCGGAGAACATTCCGCCACCGGAACGGAAGGGGGTGACAGGATTGCGAGCCATGGTGCATTTCTCCTCATTCAGCTGAGTTCCATAGCGGGCGCTCGACGCGCCACGAAGGTAACGCAACTCGGATCAATGTTAGCAGATGCGGTGTGCCGGCGCTCGACGCTTGATTATAGCCTGATGCCTGCCGGATCGGGATGCCAATTAGGATTAACTTGAGCCATCGCGAGCCTGCATCAGCGGTCGACAGTCGCACTTTTGCGACCTCTCCCGCCTGCTTCTCGGAGGTCTCAGGTCAGTCTTAAGCTTGGGCATTGGCTTCCAATCATATGACCTCGTCGGCACCGCCTCTTAGCTTGACTGGGATCATCAGGTAGCGCACGCCGTTGGCTTCCGCGGGCGGAAACTTGCCGGCCCGGATGTTGGTCTGGATCGAGGGCAGAAGCAGACGCGGCGCCGCGAGCGTCGCATCGCGTGCCGTGCGCATGGCCACGAACTCGTCCTCGGTCACGCCGTCCTTGAGATGCACATTGTTCCGTGCCTCGGCGACCGTGGTTTCCCAGGCATAGGTGTCGCGGCCGGGCGCCTTGTAGTCGTGGCACATGAACAGCCGCGTCTCAGGTGTCAGCTCCAGAAGGCGCTTGATCGAGTGATAGAGCTTGTGGGCGTCGCCGCCGGGGAAGTCGGCTCGCGCGGTGCCGTAGTCGGGCATGAACATCGTGTCGCCGACGAACACCGCATCCTCGATCTTGTACGAAATGTCGGCCGGGGTGTGCCCGGGCGTGTGCAGCACCTCCACGTCGAGCTCGCCGATGGTGAAGCGCTCGCCATCCTTGAACAGGTGGTCGAAGTCCTTGCCCTCAGTGTCGAGATCGGTGGCGTTGAAGATTGGACGGAAGATGCGCTGCACCTCCTTGATGTGCTCGCCGATGCCGACCTTCGCGCCGGTCTTCCCCTTGATGTAAGGCGCGCCCGAAAGGTGGTCGGCATGAGCGTGGGTCTCCAGCGCCCACTCGACGGTGTAGCCCGCCTCCTCAGCCGCCTTGAGCATCGCCTCGACGGAGCGCGTGTCGACCGTGCCGGAGTTGTGGTCGTAATCGAACACCGGATCGATGATCGCGGCCTTCTTCGTCGCTGGATCGGCGACCAGGTAGCTGACGGTATTGGTGGGCTCGTCGAAGAACGCCTGGATGATAGGCTGGCCGGACATCGTCTGAACCTCCTCAATGGTTCGTTTGCCGCTGTGGTTGACAATATATGAGAGAAAACTAAATAAGCAATACCTAATAAAGTCGGGCCTGCCTCCAGGGCCGCCCCACATCGGAGATCCACCATGCCACCCTCAGCCCCACCGAAGCCAAGCGGTTGCTCGACCAAGGCGCCGTCCTGGTCGACATCCGCGAAGCCGACGAGCATGCCCGGGAGAAGATCCTTGGCGCCCGCTTGATGGCCCTGTCGAAGCTGGACCAAGCGAACCTTGCCCTGTCCGAAGGCCAGCGGGTCATCTTCCACTGCAGGAGCGGCGCGCGGACCCAGGGCAACGCCGCCCGCCTTGCCGCCAAGGCCGGCAGCGCCTGCGAGGCCTTCATCGTCGAGGGCGGGATCGACGCCTGGAAGAAGGCGGGCCTGCCGGTGGCTGTCGACCGCCGGCAGCCGCTGGAGCTGCAGCGACAGGTGCAGATCGGCGCTGGCAGCATGGCTTTCCTCGGCACGATGCTGGGCCTGCTCGTGTCGCCCTGGTTCTTTGTCATCCCAGCCTTCGTCGGCGTCGGGCTGACCGTAGCGGGCGTCACCGGGATCTGCGGCATGGCCCGGATCCTGAAGAAGGCCCCGTGGAACCGGGCCGCCTATGCCCAACCCAAGCACGCCTGACGCATTCAACATCCCGTGCGGCGGCTCTAGAGCATTTTGTCTTTAGACGGGCTCATATCCTGAGTTCCTGATGTAGTTGCGGCATTCGTCTGGAGTGAATGCATCAAGTGCTTCCCCTATTGTGCTCCAGAGGCTGTCGCGGGTACGGGCTGC
>JAEWKH010000128.1 GCA_023386155.1 Pseudomonadota bacterium | reverse complement strand
ATCGCACCCGAGGGCATGTTCACCCTGACCAAGCAGGCGCCGAGCCTCAAGACCTGGTTCCCGAACTTCCCGTTCGCGCATCCCGATCCGACCCTGCCGTCCGTGATCTTCAACATGCAGAACCCGGCATTCCAGAACCGCGACGTGCGGTGGGCGCTGGCGCTGCTGATCGATATCAAGGCCGTTTCCATGGCATCCTATCGCGGTGCCGCAACGCTCTCGCCGATCGGTATCCCGCCGACAGGAACCCATCCGGACGACTACCACATTCCGCTCCAGGAATGGCTTGCGTCGTACGAGATCGACACCGGCAAGAGCAAGGTCAAGCCGTACGACCCGAATATCGGCAACCAGATCGCCGATATGCTGCGTCCGACGATGAAGGAACAGATCCCGACGGATCCGGCGGCGATCAGGAAGGCGTTCGGTTACGGCTGGTGGAAGCCCAATCCCCAGGCGGCTGCGGAACTCCTCGAGAAGGCTGGCTACACGAAACGCGGCAATGCCTGGTATACCCCCGACGGCAAGCCGTTCTCCATCAAGCTTATGGTTGAAGGGGACAGCCGCCCCATCCTGACCCGCGCCGGAACCATGATCGTGCAGCAGTGGCGCCAGTTCGGCATCGATGCGAAAACGGAGGTTGCTCAAGGCACCACGATGCTGGATCGACGCATCGCTGGAGACTTCGAGACGCTGATTTCCTGGAGCGTCGAGACTTACGGCGGCCATCCTGACCTGTCGTTCTTCCTCGACAGCTGGCATTCTCAGTTCGTTGCCGCGCCGGGCAAGACGCAGTCTCCCCGCAACTGGCAGCGTTGGAGCAATCCGGAACTCGACAAGATCATCGAGGAGGTGCGCCGGATTTCCTTCGACGACAAGCGGACTGTCGAGCTCGGTCGCGACTACGCCAAGCTCATCGTTCGCGAGATGCCGATCATCCCGCTGATGGCATACAACGTCTTCACGGCCATGGATGAGACTTATTGGGCAGGGTATCCGACGGCGGAGAATCCCTATGCCAATCCAGTGCCGAACTGGGGCAATTCCCGGTCGATGATGGTGAAGCTGAAGCCGAAACAGCCATAGCCTACAGGCAACTCCTTACATTTCTCTGACAAGGAGGGGTCTATGAAGGCCTACCTGACCTATCTGTCCAAGCGGCTTGTGCAGTTCGCTGTGGTCGTCTTCGTCGGGATCAACATCACCTATCTGGTGACGCATATGACCCCGATCAATCCGGTCGAGCAATCGATCTCGGCTGCGACGACCTACGGGGCGACCAGCCCGGAAGCCATCGAGATGATGCGGCAGTCGCTGCGCCAGCTCTATGGTCTCGAGGGTACGCCCTGGGAACAATACGTGGCGTTCTGGAAACGGGTTCTGGTCGGTGACTTCGGCCCCTCCTTGTCGGCCTTTCCAACACCGGTTTCGCAGCTCATCCTGCGAGCCCTTCCCTGGACCGTCGGGCTGCTGCTTGTCTCGACGCTCCTGACCTGGGTTCTGGGCAACCTGCTCGGCGGTCTCGCAGGCTATTATCGCAACAGCCGCATCCTCAAGGCGTTCGGCGTCCTGAGCATGGGAATCCACCCGATTCCCTATTACGTCGTCGCTTTCGTCCTTCTCATCATCTTCGGCTTTCTCTGGCCCGTTCTGCCGATCAGCGGCGGAGCCACGATGGCCTCGGACCGCTCCGACACATTCGCGTTCGCGCTTGATGTCGCGGTCCATTCGATACTTCCCGTGCTCTCGCTCATGGCGGTTGGCATCGGGGGGTGGTTCATGGGGATGCGCGCCCTCGTATCCAACATCGTGACGGAGGATTACGTCGTCTATGCGGAGCTGGCGGGCGTCAGGCGCAGCAAGATCCTGCGTTCCTACGTGATGCGCAATGCCCTAGGCCCCCAGGTCACGGGCCTCGCCCTGCAGCTGGGCGCCATCTTCAACGGCGCGATCATTACCGAGCAGGTCTTCGGCTATCCGGGTGTCGGATCGCTCCTGATCAGCGCTGTCCACGCCGGCGACTACAGCCTGGTGCTCGGCATTACCACCGTCTCGATCGTCGCCGTGTCCGCCACTGTCCTGTTGATCGATCTGCTCTATCCGCTGATCGACCCGCGCGTGGAGGCGCGCTGATGAGCACGTTCAGGATTTTTCGCGACCTCCTCCGATACAATGGCGAGTTTGCCATCGGCCTGATCCTTGTCCTGATCGTGCTGGCCGTGGCCTTCTGCTCCTTTTTCTCGCCCTATCCGCCGATGGACGTGTACGTCGTGGCGCCTGACATTCCACCTTCCTGGGAGCATCCGCTCGGCACAACGTCGCGCGGGCAGGATGTGTTCTGGCAGCTCACATTCGCGATCCGGAACACCCTTCTCTTCGGCATCGTGGTAGCGGCCCTCAGCCGTGTCATATCGCTCCTGGTAGGCCTGATCTCTGGCTACAAGGGCGGCTGGGTCGACCGGGTCCTGATGTCGATCAACGACACGTTCGTCGTCGTCCCGCTCTTTCCAATCCTGGTGCTGTTCTACTTCATCATGCGGGACCAGATGACCTGGGCGATGCTCGCCGTCATCACAGCGCTGCTGGGCTGGGCTTACGACGCGCGGCTGATCCGGTCCATCGCCATGAGCCTGCGGACCCGGGAATTCACCCGGCAGGCTGTGTTCTCTGGTATGAGTACGGGCAAGATCGTCCTTCAGGAGCACCTTCCGTTCGTCCTGCCGATCGTCTTCTCGACGACCATGAACAACATTAACTGGTCGATCGGCATCGAGGTGACACTGTCGGTCCTGGGGTTCACCGACATCAACACGCCTACCATCGGCGGCATGATCTACTGGGCGAACCAGCATACGGCCCTGGTCTCGGGCATCTGGTGGTGGATCGCATTCCCGGTTCTGCTGGTGATCATGCTCTTCATCGGGCTGTTCCTGCTCGCTATTTCGATGAACGAGTACATCGATCCGCGCAGCCGCCTCAGCCGTCTCGGGGGACAGGCATGATCGCAGAACTTCGCCCTGTTTCTTCCCCTGTCGAAGCGGCGATGCCGCAGGCGGTCCCGCTGCTCTCGGTCGATAGGCTGAAGGCCTATTACAAGGTAAAGCTGTTCGGCATCGACCGCGAGGTACGGGCGGTCGACGATGTCAGCCTCCAGATCAACCGCAACGAAATCTACGGCCTCGCGGGCGAATCGAGTTCCGGCAAGAGTTCTCTCATCAAGACCATTGCGGGAGCCATCCGTCCTCCACTCAGGGTGGTGGGAGGCTCGGTACGCTTCTCCTTCAAGGACGGGGAACGAGACATCTACAGGCTTTCTCCACGGGAACTGTCATCGATCCGCTGGAGCCACCTGTCCTATATCATGCAGGGCTCCATGAGCGTGCTGAACCCGGTTCGGCGCATCAAGTACGCCTTCGCGGATTTCGCGTTGCCGCACGTCGCCGCCAAGGGCGACGATTTCCGGCGCCTCGTGGAGCAGCACCTGAAGCGCCTCCATCTCGATCCCGCGGTCCTCCAGGCCTATCCGCACGAGTTGTCCGGCGGCATGCGTCAGAGGGTGACCATTGCGCTGGCAACCATCTGCAGCCCCGAATTCATCATCGCCGATGAGCCGACGACGGCACTGGATGTGATCGTGCAGAAGGGTGTCCTCTCCATGATCCGGGAGATCCAGCAGGAATTCGGATCGTCGGTCATGTTCGTGACCCACGACATGGCGGTTCACGCCAACCTGACCGATCGCCTCGGCATCATGTATGCGGGCCGGCTCGTGGAGGAGGGCAGGACCAGGGATGTATTCAGGAGGCCTCTCCATCCCTACACGGCGCATCTGATCTCCAGCCTGCCGCGGATTGGGGATGAGGTCCCGAAGAAGGGACTGGAGGGCTCTCCCCCGAGCCTGGCGGATCCGCCGCCGGGTTGCCGGTTTCATCCGCGGTGCCCCCTCGCCATCGACATCTGCCGCCACGAGGCCCCGCCCATGCTGGAGATCCTGCCCGGGCATCGGACAGCCTGCCACGTCGCTCAAGCCGACCCTTCCCGGGTCCGGCCGGTCGCATAGGGAGGCGAGCGCATGAGGCCGAACCTTCTCGAGGTTGAGCACGTCGACAAGACATTCACCAGAGGCGGTTTCGTATCGCGGCGAGTCACGCATGCCGTGAACGATGTCAGCTTCTCCCTTGCGGCGGACAAGCCTGAGGTCTTCACCATCATTGGCGAGTCGGGCAGCGGCAAGACGACCCTGGCGGGCATGATCCTGAACAGCCTGGCGCCCACGAGCGGTCGTATCCGCTTCCGGGGGGAGGATCTGCGTGACATTCGCAGCCGTCGGGCCCGGCTCGCATTCATGAGCCATGTGCAGGCAATCTTCCAGAATCCTTTCGATGCGTTCAACCCCTTGAAGCGCGTCGACCGTTACCTGTTCAGCGCAGCCCAGCGCTTCACCGAATGTCGGACACCCGAGAAGGCCGCGGAACGTGTAGATGAGGCCCTGCACAAGGTTGGCCTGTCGCTCGCCGAAGTGCGGGGGCGTTACCCGCATGAAATGTCCGGCGGGCAGCTCCAGCGAGTCGCCATTGCGCGCGCGCTCGTTTCCAACCCATCGCTGATCGTTGCCGATGAGCCGGTCTCGATGATCGACGCATCGCTGCGCATGACGGTGATCAACCTGTTCCGGAAGCTTCGCGACGAGTTCGGCGTCTCGATCATCTACATCACGCACGACCTGGCGACCGCCTACTACATCAGCGACCGACTGATCATCATGCAAAAGGGCAGGGTGGTCGAGGGCGGCGACGCCCGGACCGTGCTGGCTGCGCCGCAGCACCCGTATTCCATCAAGCTTCGCCAAGCCGTCCTGTCGGTCGACGACGCCTGGCGGGACGACAGCGTCAGGGGTGACGTACCCGCGACCGCCACCTGATCCTTCCTCCAGCCTGCCGATGGTACACATCAGCCAAGACCGCACCTCACTGACCGGAGCCTCCCCCATGAAAGAAGCCAAAGTCACCATCGACCGCGATTTTTCCATCGCGGAAACGGATCCCCGTCTGTTCGGGGCCTTCGTCGAGCACCTGGGACGGTGCGTCTACGGCGGACTTTACGAGCCGGGCCATCCGAACGCCGACGAGCGGGGTTTCCGGAAGGATGTGCTAGAACTTGTCCGCGAGCTTGGGCCGACGATCATTCGCTATCCCGGCGGGAACTTCGTTTCCGGGTATAACTGGGAGGACGGCGTAGGTCCTGTCGAGAACCGGCCGCGCCGGCTCGACCTGGCCTGGATGTCGACGGAGCCGAACACGTTCGGCACCAACGAGTTCATGGACTGGTGCCAGGCGGCCGGCGTCGAGCCGATGATGGCGGTCAATCTCGGTACCCGGGGCCCCGACGATGCCCGCCGCTTGCTCGAATACTGCAATTTCCCGGGCGGGACCGAGCTGTCGGACCTGCGCCGCGCTCATGGATGGGAGAAGCCTCACAACGTGAAATTCTGGTGCCTGGGCAACGAGATGGACGGCCCTTGGCAGATGGAGACCAAGACGGCCTGGGAATACGGGCGGATCGCCTCCGAGGCCGCAAAGCTCATGAAATGGATCGATCCGACCATCGAACTCGCAGCCTGCGGCTCCTCCTCGCGCAACATGCCGACCTTCGGCACTTGGGAGGACACGGTGCTCGAGCACTCGTTCGATCACGTCGAGTACATCTCCCTGCACACCTACCTGAACAACTATGCCGACGATACGCCAGCCTTCCTCGCAAGCCCGGATCTGATGGACAGTTTCATCGAGGAGGTCGTCGCCATCGCGGATGCGGTAACGGCCCGGCGCCGCTCGTCCAAGCGGATCATGCTGAGCTTCGACGAATGGAACGTCTGGTACCGGACCCGGCGCAAGAACGAAGGACGGGTCAAGCTCGGCTGGCCCGTTGCGCCCCAGATCCTCGAGGAAATCTACAACATGCAGGACGCGCTTGCCTTCGGGGGCGCCTGCATTTCCCTGCTCAACCATGCCGACCGGGTGAAGTCTGCCTGTCTGGCGCAGCTGGTCAACGCAATTGCGCCTATCATGACTGAGACCGGAGGGCCTGCCTGGCGGCAGACGATCTTCTATCCGTTCAAGGACATGAGCACTCTCGGCCGCGGCACGGTTCTGCAGACGAAGGTGGTTTCGCCCACCTACGAGGCGACGTATTACGATCCGCGCGGCACGTCCGACCTGCGGTTCCCAATCTCGGAGGTGCCCTATCTCAAGCTGTCGGTGGTCCATAACCACGACGAGGATTGCATCACCATCTTCGCGCTCAATCGCAGCCTCGACGCGAGCCTCTCGATGGAAGCGCTCGTACGCGGCTTCCAGGGCCTCGCCTTCAAGGAGGCGCATCAGCTGCGCAACGACGACCTGATGGCGGTCAACACAAAGGACGCGCCCGATACGATCAGGCCCGAGCCTCTGGAAGGTGTTGAGATCTGGGGGGAGCAGGTCCGCGCCAAGCTCGCGCCTGCCTCCTGGAACGTCATTCGCCTGGGGGTGCAGAAGCAGTAGGAGCCTCGATGGGCCGCCACGGCAGAGGTGCGGGGAGGCCGGTTCGCGAACAGGCCCCAGGGAGGCGCGGGCCTTCCTGGGGCTTCTCCGCCCCGAGGGACGGGCTCTTGCTTACGCGATGGCGACCTGGGACGTCGTAGCGTCTATCCCTTCTGCCGTCGGAGCTTTCGAAGCGGTGGGCGATCCGAACCAAGGAAGACTCTGTCTTGTGCGGGCTTCAGGGAGGTGGCCCTTGTCTGATGCTGCAAGCGGCGGGTTTCGCTATTAATGTGGCAACCCCGCGCCTCATGGCTGTTCGCCGCGACTATGACAGGCGCTTCAACCAGAGATGGATGTCATGAGAGCGAAACTTCTGTTGGCGTGCTTCAGCGTGGTGGGAGCAGCTCAGGCGCAACCGGTGTCCGAACCACCGAATATCAGGCCGGACGCTGTGGTGAGCGTCGCGACTCTCGATTTCGACGGCGATGGCGACATGGATCGAGCGGTCCTCGTCCAGGGCAAGGAGGACGATGATGCCGATCTCTACATCTACCTGGCCGGGTCAAACCCGGATGACGCAAAGCGGCGCGAGCTTGCGCTCGCGAAGGAGAGCCTCGCGTGGATCGGAGGGATGTGGGGCACTCTGCCGAGCCTTCAGTCGTCGCCCAAGGGATCGCTTCTCGTGAAGTCCCAGAACGATGCGATCGGGCGGAGCCGCTGGAGCCAGACGCTCACGATTATCCGCCGTGACGGACGTTTTCTGGTTGCAGGGTTCACAAGGTCCAGCCGGGATACGCTGGCACCGAACTCCAGCTCCAGTTGCGACGTGAACTTCCTGTCGGGTCAGGCGATCAGAAACGGCAAGAAGCTTACAACAGGCTCCAAGCCTGTCGAGCTGAAAGACTGGAATGAAGCGGCCTGGCCGACGGAGTGCCGCTTCTAGAGCACCGGATCCAAAAGTGGATCCATTATTGGGCCCGATGCTCAACTCTTGAAAAGCGCATCGTGCGGCGCCCCGCTGGACCGCACGATGCGCTAGGCCGAACGAACCAGTGTTACGCTTCTTTGATAATGCCTCAGGAAGACAGCAGCCGTCATCCCATCATTGTGAGATCGATCCCTTGCGCGCGGCGTCGAAGCCGTGCGCCGGGATCTTGACTTAACCGTGCGACAGGCAGAAGGTACGCCAATGGTAGCGTGATCCGGAGCAGGATCCGTATGGCCTCTCCGCCACACCGCGTAACACGACAAACGCCGTCTGGTTGGATGTTCCCCATGGATAAATCCTTGCGAGAGGCCCGAGAGGGCCAGAACAGCGTCTCACTGCCTTCAAAGGCGACAATCACGCTTCATGTCAATGACGTGGCGCGTACGCTGACCGTTGCGCCGTGGACGACACTGCTCGACGCTTTGCGTGAGAATCTGGATCTGACCGGTACCAAGAAGGGCTGCGATCACGGCCAATGTGGCGCCTGTACCGTGCTCGTGGATGGCCGCCGTGTCACCTCCTGCCTCGTACTCGCGGTCAGGCTGGAAGGCGCCAGTGTGACCACCGTCGAGGGCTTGGAGAAGGATGGCGCTCTTCACCCGGTGCAGCAGGCCTTCATCGACCACGACGCGTTCCAGTGCGGTTATTGCACACCCGGCCAGATCATGTCGGCGGTGGCCCTGATCAGCGAGGGCAGGGCGAGGACCGAAGACGAGGTCCGTGAACTCATGAGCGGCAATATCTGCCGTTGCGGCGCGTATCCGAGGATCGTCGCGGCGATCCAGCAGGCCATGGCTGCAATGGAGAGTAAGCCATGATCAATTTTCAACTTACCCGGGCGACCGACGTGGGCGATGCCATCCAGCGGATCGCAGCCGATCCGGAGGCCAAGTTCATCGCCGGGGGCACCAACCTCGTGGATCTGATGAAGTACGATGTCGAGCGGCCGATGCGGCTCATCGACATCTCGCATCTGCCGCTCAGGACCGTCGATGAAACGCCGAGCGGAGGCTTGCGTATCGGCGCCCTCGTGCCGAACAGCGACCTGGCCTATCATCCGCTGGTCGAGAAGCGCTATCCCTTGCTGTCGAGCGCGATCCTGGCGGGTGCGTCGCAGCAACTGCGCAATATGGCATCGACTGGCGGAAACCTGATGCAGCGCACACGGTGCCTGTACTTCTACGACACGGTGACCCCATGCAACAAGCGCGAGCCCGGCAGCGGCTGCTCCGCAATGACCGGCATCAACCGCATCAATGCGATCCTCGGGACGAGTGAATCCTGTATCGCAACCCACCCGTCCGACATGTGTGTCGCGCTCGCGGCGCTCGATGCGATGGTACACGTTGCAGGGCCCTCCGGCGAACGCGCGATTCCATTCGCCGATTTTCATCGCCTGCCGGGCGATACCCCGCAGATCGACACCAATCTCGCGCCGGGCGAGATCATCGTAGCCGTCGAGCTGCCGCCCAAGGGCTTCGCGGCCAACCACAGCTACCTGAAGATCCGCGACCGGCTGTCCTATGCGTTCGCCCTCGTATCCGTTGCGGCGGGCCTGGAACTCGAGAACGGGCGCATCAAGGAAGCGCGACTTGCGCTCGGCGGCGTGGCCCATAAGCCCTGGCGGAGGGTGGAAGCCGAAGCGGCCTTGCAGGGCGAAGCTCCTGACCGTGGGGCCTTTGCCAGGGCAGCCGACATCCTGCTGCACGATAGCCGCGGATTTGCACACAACAGTTTCAAAATCGGACTTGCCCGCCGCGCCATCGAACGCACGTTGATGCAGGCTGCGCGCGGCACTCCTCAGGTTCAGGCCATCAAGAAGATTCGGTGACTGTCATGACCTATATCGGCACCGCCACATCCCGCGTCGATGGCTATGCCAAAGTCACGGGCACGGCATTATACGCGGCAGAAGCCAAGGTCGCCGGCCTTGCCCACGGCAGCGTGGTCACATCCACCATCGCCAAGGGCAGGATCGCCCGCATTGACGTGAGCGATGCCCTGCGGGTCGATGGCGTGATCGATGTACTCACGCATGCGAACCGGCCGCGGATGGCAGACGCGGACAGCGGTTACAAGGACGAAGTAGCGCCGGAGGGTTCGCCCTTCCGGCCTCTGTACGATGACAGGATCCTGTTCGATGGGCAGCCGGTGGCGCTGGTCGTTGCCGAAGGCCTTGAGATTGCCCAGTTTGCTGCCTCCCTGGTTCGGGTCGACTACGATGAGGAGCCGCACGTCACGGACATGCAAATCCAAAGGGACTCGTCTGTTCTGAAAGCCGTTGCAGAGCCCGGCTCGACCCGCTCCGCCCCGCCAAAGCCGCGCGGCGAAGCCGAGACGGCGCTCGCGGCAGCGGCCATGCGTCATCAGGGCGAGTATTACGTCCCGATCGAGCATCACAATCCGATCGAGCTCTTTGCATCGACCGTGGTGTACGAGCCCGACGGAAAGCTCACTGTCTACGATAAGACCCAGGGCGTGCAGAACGTCCAGCGCTACCTTTGCGGCGTACTGGAGCTCGCGCGGGACCGCGTCCGCGTGCTCTCGCCGTTCACAGGCGGCGCATTCGGCTCGGGCCTGCGCCCGCAGTACCAGGTGGTGCTCGCTTCGCTGGCGGCGCTCGCATTGAAGCGGCCGGTTCGTGTCGTGCTCACCCGACAGCAGATGTACGGGCTCGGCTATCGACCGGCCATGCTCCAGCGGATCGAGCTCGGCGCCAAAGCTGACGGGACCCTCGAGGCGATTGCGCACGACGCGGTCACCGTGACCTCGCAGTACGAACACTTCTATCGGCAGGAGACCGGCTGGTCCGGCCTGCTCTATCAGAGCCCCAATGCGACCTATGCGCACTGGCTCGCGCCGCTCGACCTCCCAACCTCGTGCGACATGCGCGCTCCGAGTGCCGCGACCGGAGTCTATGCGCTCGAATGTGCCATGGACGAGCTCGCGGTCGCCCTTGGGATCGATCCCCTCGATCTGCGGCTGCGGTGCTATTCGGATCGCGATCAGATCAGCGATCGGCCCTACAGCAGCAAGAACCTGCGGGAATGCTACCGCCTCGGCGCCGAAGCATTCGGATGGCACAGGCGCAGTTCTGAGCCGGGCTCGATGCGCGACGGCAGCGATCTAGTGGGCTGGGGCATGGCGACCGGTGTCTGGGAGGCGTTGCAGGTGCCGATCGCGGTGCGCATTGGACTCACTGCCAACGGCCACGCGGAGGTGTCTTGCGCGACCTCCGATATCGGCACCGGCACCTACACGATCATGGCTCAGGTCGCAGCCGATATGCTGGGTCTTCCGCTCGAGAACGTCAGCGTCAGGCTCGGCGACTCGACGCTGCCGCAATCGCCCGTCGAAGGAGGGTCGTGGATCGCAGCCTCCGTGGCCAACGGGATCGCAACGACCTCCGGCGCAATCCGCCGCGAACTGCTCCGCCTCGCCAAGCAGATGCCGAACTCCTCGCTTGCGGACCTCTCACCCGATGACGTCCGGCTTTCCGACGGCAGGCTCGTGTGCGGCAAGGACCCAGCCCGCGCGGTATCGATCGCGGACGCCATGCGGCATGGCGGCGTCGACCGCATCGAGCAGGAGGAGACGACGCGCTTTGCCAAGGACGAAGCGCACGCGCACAACACGCATTCGGCGGTCTTCGCCGAGGTCAAGGTTGACGAGGAGCTCGGTGTTGTCCGGGTTACCCGCGTCGTCAACGCGGTTGCGGCGGGGCGCATCCTGAACACCAAGACCGCCAGCAGCCAGATTCTGGGCGGGGTAGTATGGGGCATCGGCATGGCGCTGCACGAGGAAACGCTTCTCGATCACGCCTTCGGGCGCGTCATGAATGCCAATATCGCCGAATACCACGTGCCCGTAAACGCCGACATAAACGACATCGAAGTGATTTTCGTCGACGAGCCGGACGAGACCATCAATCGACTCGGCATCAAGGGACTGGGCGAGATCGGGATCGTCGGCGTTGCTGCCGCGATCGCCAATGCGGTCTATCATGCGACGGGAAGGCGCGTACGCGACCTACCCATCACATTGGACAAGATTTTCCAGTAACTGGAGAAGCGCTAGAACCTCCCGGAGGAACAGGGAAGCCGGGGCGAGTGCGCGAATGCGCCCGCCCCGATCTCGCGTATCAGCGCTCGATCGTCTTGTTCCAGCGGCTGTTCCATTCAGGCCGCTTCTCGTTGATGGTGTCCCAGTCGAGCGTGACGGCGGTCTTCATGTACTCGTGGAACTTCTTGAGCTTGGCCTCCGCTTCCGGCGTCGGAGCCTTGGCCTTCACGTTCGAAGGAACGATGTTGCCGTACTGGAGTGCCTTGCTTTGGGCCTCCGGAGACAGGAGATATGCGGCGAGCTTCTGAGCCAGTTCCGGTTCGCTGTTGTTGGCGATGACGCATTCCGTCACCATCAGCACGACGGAGCCCTCCTTGGGCTGGGCGTATTCCACCGGGATGTTCTTTTCCTGGTGAGCCGCCACGGCCGTGGGCGTCAGCGGGAAGATCGCGGCTTCGCCGGTCTGCACCATCTCGGAGATCTTTGCCGAGCTGGGGATGTATTCGAGCACGTTCGGCCCGATGGTATCCTTGAACTTGGAGAAGCCCGGCTCGACGTTCTTCTCGTCGCCGCCCTGGATCCGGTTGAACATCAGGAAGGCGTGCAGGCCGAAGGACGAGGCCGCGGCGGATTGGAATACGACCTTGCCCTTGTACTTCGGATCGGCGAGATCCATCCAGGAGGTCGGGGGCGCCCAGCCCTTCTCTTCGAACATCTTCTTGTTGTAGGCGAGGCCGGTCATGCCGAGGTCGATGCCGACGGCCATGTCGTCCTTCAGTCGGGCTCCCGGAGCGAGATCGGCCAGGGCCGGCGTATCCTTGATCTTCTCGCAGAGGCCGGCGCCGACGGCGCGCACCATGACGCCGTCGTCAAGGAACATTACGTGCATCTGGGGATTGCCCTTGGCCGCCGTGGCTTTGGCGAGAATATCGGACGACGTGCCGGGCACGACGACGACCTTCACGTCGTTCGCCTTTTCGAAATCCGGAAAGACGTGCTGCGTGTAGGTTTTCTCGAAGTTGCCGCCGTTCATGCCGACATACAGCGTCTTGGTCTGTGCCTGGGCTGCACCCGCTGCGGCGACGGCAAGCGCAGCGAAGGCTGCGGTCTGTAGGAACTTGGACTTGGTCATTTCAAAGTTTCCCTCATTTGGGGCTCGGAGACGCTACCCGCAGGGGAGCCCTGGCCCATGCGGGTAAATCGGTCGATGGAAAAGGCGCCGATCGGCGTTGGGCTTTCACCGTCACGGATGAGTTCGGCGAGGACTTCGCCGACGCCCGGTGCGATCTGGAATCCGGCGCCCGAGAAGCCGAAGGCGTGGATGAGGTTCGGCGTGGTCCGGCTGAAGCCGATGACCGGGTTCCGGTCCGCCATCTCGCCTTCGGTGCCGCTCCAGAAGCGGATCGCGTAGGCATTGCGCAGGGCAGGGAACAAGGCTGCGGCGCGGTTCATGATCGTGACGGCGCCGGTCCCAGTGGGGCGCGAGTAATCCGGATCGGCAATCGGCTCGCCGCGCATACCGCCGACGATGCAGTTGCCGCGTTCGACCTGTCGCGCATAGATGCCTCCGCCTTCCGCGCCGATGTTCACGTTCATGAACACGTCCAGCGGTTCGGTGACGATCATGCTCGGGTAGATGCTCTTGAGGGGCACCGGTTCCCCGAAAGCCTCGGCGAAGGCGCCCGCCCATGCCCCGGCGCTGTTGACGACGAAGCGCGCCTTGATCTCCGTCCCTGTCCCGGTCGACAGATGGAAACCCTCGGGCAATTTCTCGACATGGGTCACGGGTGTATGCTCGAGAACCTCCGCTCCAGCCCGGCGGGCCGCAAGAGCGAATGTCGCGGAAACGAGACGCGGATTGGAGTGGCCGTCGCCGGCGCAGAGCGAGGCTCCCACGACATTTCCCGCAATCCAGGGAAACCGCTCCCGGAGCTGGTTGTGGCCGATCAGCTCGAGGCCGAGGCCCATCTCCGCGACGCGCGCCGCGTAGCTTTCAAGGGATGCCATCTCGGCCTCTGTGCGGGCGACCTTGAGATGGCCGGAGCGCACGAACTCGCCATCGATGCCGATGAGTTCCTTCAGGCGCGGCCAAATGGCATGAGCCCGCTGGGACAGGGCGATCTGCTCGGGAGGGCGACCCTGGCGGCGCACGCCGCCGTAATTGACGCCGCTCGCCTGGGCGCCGCAGAAGCCCTTGTCGAGGAGAGCGACGGAAAGGCCCATGCGACGAAGGGCGAGCGCTGCGGAACTGCCGACGAGTCCACCGCCGATGATCGCCACGTCCTTGAGAACGACCCGGCTCATGCGGCCTCTCCGTCTGCCGCGATCTCGAGAGGGAGGGGCTTCACGGGCGGCTGCGCACGCAGCCGGCCGGCAGCCTCCAGCGGTTGGCCGCGAGCGGCTGCCAGGATCTCCGCCGCGGCGCCTGAGCACATGCGTCCCTGGCACCGGCCCATGCCGATGCGGGTCAGGGCCTTGAGCCGGTTGAGGTCGTGTACTCCCTGATCGCGCGCGGCGGCACGCGCCTGGCCGACGGAAATCTCCTCGCAGCGACAGAGGGGAACATCGTCGGCAACGTTGCTTGCCCAGCCATCGGGGAAGGGGAAGGCGGCTTCGAGAACGTCGCGGAAACGGTCGATTGCGGCAAGCTTGCGTTCCAGCACCGCGATCCGCGCAGGATCGACGGACCGGCCGGCATCCTGGAGGAGGGCGAGACCCGCCCGCTCTCCCGCGAGCTCGGCGGCGTCGGCTCCGGCGATCCCGGCTCCATCTCCTGCGATGTAGATGCCGGGCACGCTGGTGCGCCCCGCCGTGTCGCGTTCCGGGCGCCACGCGCGATCCCGTCCGTCGAAGACGAAGCGGCATCCTGCGAGGTCCGCCAGCTGAGTTTCCGAGCGCAGGGCAAAGCCGTACCCCACGGCATCGCAGGCGAGGCGTTGCTCCTTGCCTCGCCGACGCCAGACAATTCCCTCGACCCGGGTCCCACCGTCGACCCGGACCGGCTCGACGCCGAAATGCACCGGGACCCCGCGCGCCACGAGCTCGGCCACGTAGCGCATCCCGCGTAAAACGACTCCCGGTTGAGACGGCAGGCCGCGCAGGAGATGAAGCTTCGCCGAGAAGGGCGCCGTATCGAGCACGGCCGCAACCCGGGCGCCGGCTTTCACGTATTGCCAGGCGACAAGATAGAGCAGGGGGCCGGAACCGAGGAAGACAACCTGCTCGCCGATGGCGCAGCCTTGCGACTTCAGGGCGATCTGCGCACCGCCAAGGGTGAAAACGCCTGGGGTGGTCCAGCCACGAAAGGGAAGAATGCGGTCGGTGGCGCCGGTCGAAAGGATCAGGTGGCTGAAGTCGAGGCGTCGGGTCCGGCCGCCGACGGCCGCGTCGACGGCCTTGCCCCGAACGTTCCATACCAGGGACTGCGGAAGGTAATCGATCCGCTCCCTGATCCGTGCGAATGTCTCGTGGAGCGCCGTCGCCTTTCCGGCTTCGGATCCGTAGAGGTCGCGTGGGGTGCGCTCATCCGGAAAGAGCCTTTGACGGTAGATCTGTCCGCCTCCGGACGCCGCCTCGTCGACGATGGTCGGCCTGAGACCTGCTTCTACCAGGACCTGGGCCGCCCGGATGCCGGCGGGACCGGCGCCGACGATCAGCGGTCGAACGGCTTCGCTCACGATCTCGGCTCCGTAACGGTTCGAAGATTCATTCCTGGCTCCAGGGCCGTGCTGCAGGCGCGGATGCGCTTTCCGTCGCCCGTCAGGACCCAGCAGTCCTGGCATGCGCCCATCTGGCAGAAGCCGGCCCGTGGAGCCTGTGAGAAGTCGCTGAGCCGCAGCCGATCGGACCTGGTGAGAATGGCGGTCATGACCGTGTCGCCGGCGAGGCCGAAGCAGGCCTCACCGTTCAGCGTGAAGGCAATCCGGGGAAGCTCGTGGCGGGCAACGCGCTTGAGAAGAGCCATGACTTTTCCTCAGCGCTGGCCGACGAGGATGCGGTCGAGCCCGAAGGCGCGGTCCAGCACCAGCATGGCGACGGCCGTGATGGCGATCATCAGGGCAGAGACGGCCGCCATCATCGGGTCGATGGACTCCGTCGCGTACATGTACATGCGCACCGGCAGCGTGACGGTTGCGGGCGAGGTGACGAAGATCGACATCGTCAGCTCGTCGAAGCTGTTGATGAATGCGAGCAGCCAGCCGCCCGTGATGCCGGGCAGGATCATGGGAGCAGTGATGCGGCGGAACGCGGTCCATTCCCCGGCGCCGAGCGTCCGTGCGGCCTGCTCGGCACTGCGGTCCAGCCCGGACAGTGCGGCGAGGACGAGACGGAGCACATACGGCGTCACGATGACGATGTGGGTCGCGACGAGCCAGGCGAAGCTGCCCGTGGCGCCGATGAGCGCGAACAGGCGCAGAAAGGCGACGCCAAGCACCAGATGGGGGATGATCAGCGGCGACAGGAACAGAGCGTTCAGAAAGTCGCGGCCCGGGAACGTGTAACGGCTGATGGCCAGTCCCGCGGGCACGGCGAACATGACGGCCAGCGTCGCGGAGAGTGTCGCCAGCCAGATGCTGTTCCAGAAGGACGCCACGAAATCCGGATGCGCGAAGACAGCCGCGAACCAGCGTAGCGACAGGCCGGTCGTCGGCAGGCTCAGCGTGTTCTCGGGCGTGAACGCGACAAGACAGATGATGACGAGCGGTGCCAGGACGAAAGCCAGGACGAGAAAATGGAAGAGGAGGGCGATGGGGCCGTTCTTCTGCATGGGATCACCCGAGGGTCCGGCGTGCGCGCGCTTCGACCATGCGGTTGTAGGCCAGCATGATGCAGAGGTTCGCGGCGAGCACGATGATCGCGATGGTGGCTCCGAGAGGCCAGTTCAGTTCCTGCAGGTACTCGTCATAGACCAGCGTCGCCGCCATCTTCAGGCGGCGGCCGCCGAGCAGGGCCGGAACCGCGAAGGCGCTGGCGGACAGCCCGAAGACGATGAGGCTGCCGGACAGCATGCCGAGCGACACCTGCGGCATGACCACCCGGCGAAGCGCCGTGAGATGCGAGGCGCCGAGCGTCCAGGCCGCCGCCTCGACCATGGGATCGAGCTTCTGCAATGCCGTCCACACCGGGATGACCATGAACGGCAGCATGACGTGGACGAGGGCGATGACGATGGCAGTCTCCGTATACAGGATCCTGACCGACGGGAATCCGACAAGTTGCAATGCCTGGTTCACGAGGCCCTGGGAGCCGAGCAGCATGCTCCAGCCGAAAGCCCGGACCACGACGGAGACGAGCAAGGGGCCGATGATGACGAGGAGGAAAACCGAGCGCCACGGGTCGCGCATGCGCGACAGGATGTAGGCTTCCGGAACCCCGATTGCAGCGCAGATGATCGTCGTCAGCGCTGCGATCCGCAGCGTTCTCCAGAAAATCTCGAGATAATACCCGTCGGTGACGACCGTGACGTAGTGCGACAGGGTGAAGGTGTTCTGGATGCCGGTGGAATGGTCGTAGGCGTGAAACGACAGGATGACGGTCAGGGCCAGCGGCAGCAGAACGAGGCCGACGAAGAACAGGGCTCCGGGGCCTGCCAGCAGCCAAGGGGCGGAAGACGTGTGAGAACGCTGCTTCATCGTGCTTCTCTCAGGCCGCCGCGGCGGCGCCCGCGATGACGCGCAGGTTGGCCGGCGACCAGTCGAGGCTCACGGGCGCGCCTTCCGAAGGCGGCTCGACGCCCTGATTGGGCGTGGAGACCGTGATGGTCCCAAGCATGGTCTCGACCGTGAAGAGCCATTGGCTGCCAAGGAAGAAGCGGCTGGCGATGCGTCCCTCGAGGCGGCCTGCGCCGGCCTCTCGCAGCAGGATCTTCTCCGGGCGGATCGACAATGTGACCGGTGCGCCGGGGGCGATCTCCGGCGCCGAGGCTTCCAGCAGGGTGCCTCCAATGTCCACGGCTCCGGACGCGCCATCGCGGCGCCATGTGCCGGGCAGGAGATTGGTCTTGCCGACGAAGGACGAAATGAAGGCGTTCGACGGCTGCTCGTAGAGGCGGTAGGGCGCGTCCACCTGTGTCATCCGCCCACCTTCCATCACGACGACGCGGTCACTGATGGAAAGTGCCTCGGCCTGGTCATGGGTGACCATGATCGTCGTCGTGCCGACCTTTCGCTGGATGCGGCGCAATTCGAACTGCATCTCCTCCCGCAACTTGGCGTCAAGGTTGGAGAGAGGCTCGTCCAGCAGAAGGACTGGCGGTGCGATGACGAGCGCGCGGGCGATGGCGACACGCTGCCTCTGGCCGCCCGAGAGCTGGCGCGGATAGCGGTCGGCAAACGAGGAGAGCTGCACCAGTGCGAGCGCCTCGCGCACGCGCGCCGTGCGCTCGGCCGATGGAACGCGGCGCATCTCGAGGCCGAAGGCGACGTTCTGGGCAACCGTCATGTGAGGAAAGAGGGCGTAGCTCTGGAAGACGACGCCCAGGCCGCGGCGGTTGGGTTTCTCGCGGGTGATGTCGCGACCGTCGAGCGAGATCCGCCCGCGTGTCGGTTCGACCAGCCCGGCGATCATCTGCAGGGTCGTCGTCTTCCCGCAGCCCGACGGTCCGAGGAGAGAAACGAATTCGCCTTTCTCGATCATAAGATCGACATCGCGCACGGCCGTGAACGTACCGAATTCCTTCGAAACCCCTTCGAGTGTCAGGAACGCCATACAATCCCTCCGATCCATGCAGCGCTTCAGGCCGCCCGAGTGAGCGCGGTGCCTGGACCCAGATCACGGACAGGACGGAAGGCCGAGTCAATGCATCAATTTCAGATTATGAAATTTTTTTGACATTTCTTTCAGATATTGAAATAAGAGCCGTAGGACTGAGGCATATATTTCAAATGTCTGAAGATACTTTATCCGGGACCCGGAGAGCCCTGGGAATCCTTAAGATCCTTGGAGGTGGAAATCCTCAGGGCATGCGCCTTACCGACATCGCCGCAGCAAGCGGGATCAGCCAGCCTACCGCCCACAGGGCTCTGAAGGCCCTGATGGCAGAGGGGTTCGTCGAGCAGTCCGAGACCGGCCGAAGGTACCAGCTGGCCCTCGACTTCTTCGTGCTCGCAGCGCGGGCTGCGCATGCAGGCGGGTTGCGCAATGCGGCAAGGCCGGCCCTTCTGCGACTGTCCTCGACTCTGAGCGACAGCGTCTTCCTTCTTGTCCGCAACGGTTTCGATGCCCTGTGCCTGGACCGTGTGGAAGGGCCTTTCCCGATCAGGACCTTCACGGGCGATATCGGCGGGAAGGTGCCTCTCGGTATCGGGCAGGGCAGCCTCGCCATCCTGTCCTATCTGCCTGAGGACGAGCGTGAGACGATCATTCGCTTCAACGTTCCGCGCCTCCTGGACCGGGGCGGCTTCGACGAGGTCGGGCTGCGCATGCAGATCGAGAATGTCCGCAAGCGGGGATTCGCTGGCGTCAATACGGGCCTCATTCCCGGAATGGCCGGGGTCGGTGTTCCGATCCTGGATCCGGAAGGACGGGCTGTCGCCGCCTTGAGCATTGGCACGCTGTCGGAGCGACTGGAGGGGGATCGCCTGCCGCTGGTGGTCGAACTGCTCCAGAAGGAAGCGAACGGGATTGGCCGGCAGCTGAATCCCTTCGACCCAACCTTGCGCTACCCCGCGCGTAGCCTCGGGGCAGGGGCCACCTAAAGCAACGGACGTGAGGTGCTTCGTCTCTGGGCTGGCGCATCGTTGAGTGCGAGAAACCGGGTCCACTTTTCACTGACGTGGCCCTTCGGGTCCGCACGATGCGCTAAAGCATCGGACCCAAAAGTGGACTTGCACTTTTGGGATTTATCCGATGCTTCTTCTCTTGGCTGGCGCATCGGATGGACCGGAAAAACCGGATCCACTTTTCCGTCCAATGCGCTAGCGGCACGAAAAGGGCAGTTTATGCAAACTTCGAGCACGTTTTGGCGAAGTGGATCCGATTCGCCGTCAAAGAATGCGGCTCAAAAGGGAAGAGAGCTGTCTCGCAGCTACTGCCCGATCCGTATCAGGCCGGTCTGATTGTGGGTCCAAAAGGCGAAGCATTTATGTACTTGCAGCTGATACAAGGCAGAATATCTCAAAGTTTGTTGGCCTTGCGATAAGTTTAGGCTTGTAAAAGACTTCGATATTCTCCATATTGTATCTGTCAACCGACGTGTTCGGCCTGCTCTCCCTTGCTCGTGATCGAGCGCCGAGCCCGCTTTCCGTTCCAATCGATTGCTATCTCCAGTCCGCTTGGCGGGCTTTCACGTCGTTGCTTTGCATCCGACAACCTCACACACGAAAGACTGCTCGGAACTCGATCCGATGCAGCGACAGGTAAATCATGTCTACTCTCACGCAAACCCAGCTCCCGAAGCAAAAACCGCAGGCGTCGAAGGACACCCGACAGATCAAGGCAGCTGGCAAACCACAAGCGTCTGGCCTCTCGCGAGAGGAACTCCGTCACATCATCGAGATGATTGGCTAACTTCCAGGTTCGGCCCGATGACTGAGAGGCCCTCATTCGCAAGAAAAGCCTTGGGCCCGAAAGTGGGTCTCCACTTTAGGGCCCGATTCTTCAGGCCTTTGACTCGGCCGTTTGAACAGGGGATCCGGTGCTGGCAGCAAGCGCGGGGCGTCGCGGCCCGGCAAAACGCGGCTTGGGCTTGGGAGCAGCGATCAGCCCTTCCCGGATGGCCTGCTTACGCGCGAGTTTACGGCTGCGCCGCACAGCTTCCGCTTTCTCACGTGTCTTGCGCTCGGAAGGCTTCTCATAGGAGCGCCGTGCTTTCATCTCGCGAAAGATCCCTTCGCGCTGCATCTTCTTCTTAAGCACTCTGAGTGCCTGGTCGACATTGTTTTCACGGACTAAGACCTGCAATGGATATCCTTTCTGCTTGTTGTGTTCGGCTGCGGCGGCATGCGACAGCTGGACGATAGGAGACACGTTCCGGAAGAACTACGTGCTGCGAATTTCGCTCTCGCGGACGGCTCTTTCGATCGACCCTGCCTTGATCCGGTACGACAGCTCGCCGGTCTGGTCGGCCGGCATCAGCCGCACGACTTCGTAGACACCGGCGGAGGTCGTCTGAGCATCCGAAAATCCGGGCTGCTTCAGGCGGACCAGTTGTCGGACCTTGAACTTGTGTGCCATCCGTCAATCTCCCTTTTCATGAGTGCGTTGCTCTCGACCATCAGGATGCGAATCGATAGGAACCGCTACTTCCGTGCCTTGCGGGCCGCGTAGCGGGCATCGCGAGCCGCCTTGCGCTCGGCCTCCAGCCGGACATCGTTCGCGACCTTCTCAGCGGCTGCGCGCGCTTCCTGCTCGGCTTGGTCCGCCGCAAGCGCCTCACGCTCCGCGGCAAGGCGAGCATGCTCGACCACGCGCTGTGCGTCCCGCTCGGCCATGCGAGCATCCCGCGCGGCGCTCACGGCTGCTCGGGCTGCCCGCCGTTCTGCAACCGCCGGGTCATCAGAGCCGGGCCGCTGGCGGAACTTGGCTGCCATGGCCTGCTTTGCGTCTCTGGCGGCACTCAGACGTTCGCTAAAATCGTTCTGCTTCATTTCACTCATTGATCTCAATTCATTTCCATCAGCGAACTGGCGACCGCTATCGGACACGCCTGATGCTGGTGATGGTGCCTTCCGGCAGGGAGCCCTGCTCTTGCTGGGCTTGGGCGATCACGCCGACAGCCCAGGTGTCGCTCGCCTTTGCTGGATTGTCGATCCACAGATAGGCGGTGCGACCGTCGTCATAGTTCACCATGAACATGACCGACTTCGCAGGAGGGGCTTTTCGAAACGTGTACATCGCTTTCTCACTTGTTTGACCATCGAACGATGGAGCTCGCAAAGAAAAAGCCGCTCCACCCGGAAGCGGCTTCAGAGAGGCGCTTATGGGTTGCGCCGATCATCCTTAGGCATTCTGGAGGTTGTTGACGGCAACCTTGCCGCTGCGGCGATCCTCGGCGGTGTCGAAGGACACTTTCTGGCCCTCGACGAGGTTGCGCAGACCGGCGCGCTCGAGAGCAGTGGCGTGGACGAACACGTCCTTGGAGCCGTCGTCCGGTTGGATGAAGCCGAAGCCCTTTATTTCATTGTAGAATTTCACAGTACCCGTGATCATGGGGATAACCTTTCGCGGTTGATTCAGATGCGCATGGGCCAAGGCACGCAAAAGCGCTACCTCAACCCGGCTCGTCGATGTTTGGAAAGAGCGTCTGAACGTGCGCCTGGCAGAGCCAACAGCGAAACAGCCTGATTATCCGGCCAAAGTCGATAATGGAGATATAGGGGTCAATTGTCTTTTTACAAGAGGCTGCTTGAGGATAAGGCCGAATTGGGCCGCCTGAACAGGTTTTGTTTCGCAGCTCATCAAGAAATATTCTGATGAGGGTTCGAAATTGGATGGTCTCACCAGAAGTGAGTTCGGTTGCAAGTGGAAGTTCCGGTTGCGCTGGAGCACTTTTCGGCGAAGTGGACCCGGTCTCCTGCAAAGAACGATGCTCCCATTCGGAGAGAAAACATCGGATCAACCGGCTTGGCGCTCCAGGACAAGCCCTTGACCGTATGGGACAGCGATCAGGAAAAGACTGGGGTATTTTCGTGTTTTGGCCCCAATCGTCAATTATCCTATGTTAGTGTGATCCCTAGTCAGGGCAGTGGCGTTGCGGTGGGTCTGATGCCAAGCCCTGTTACAATGTTCGCAGGTGTGCGGAGGGGCGATGGCGATGATTCACGGGAGTGGTCCGGCATTCAAGGATCCGCGTAAAAGCCCAGGGCGAACTCCAGCGGAGAAGACGGTTTTAGTAGGATCCGGGCGGACGCTTCCGCCGGGCTACATCCACCTCGGGGTCGCCAAGGAGATCGCGCCGGTCCTGCGCGATTTCGGGATCGATCCCGACCCGATCATCCGGGAGGCGGGGCTCGATCCGCATCTGTTCGACGATGGGGTGAATGTGATCCCGCATGCAGACCTGGGCCGGCTGCTCACTCTGTGCGTGGCCCGTACGAATTGTCCCCATTTCGGCCTTCTCGTCGGCAAGCGCGGAACGATCCTGTCGCTGGGCATGGTCGGGCGCCTGATGCAGCATTCGGAGACGGTGGGGGACGCCATGCGGGCGCTCGTCTCCAACCTGAGCATTCAAAACCGGGGAGCTGTTCCGTCGCTCACGATCAGCGACGACATGGCGCTGTTCACCTTCTCGGTCTACCAGCCCGAGGCCAGGAGCGCGGATCAGATCTCGGACGGATCCCTCGCGGTGGCCGCCAATGCCCTGCGGGCCCTCTGCGGGGCCGACTGGAACCCGACCGAAGTGCTCCTGCCACGAGCCGCGCCCATGGATCAGGAGCCCTATAGGCGCCATTTCAGGGCTCCTGTCCGGTTCAACCAGGAGGCGGCCGCCATCGTCTTCCCGGCCCGTGACCTGAATCTCCGGATTGAGGGGGCCGACCCCATGATGCGGGAGATGCTGGAGGAGCGGATCAGGCAGATGAAGGGCATTCAGGGATCCGCCTTTTCGGATGATATCCGGCGGCTGCTGCGCACACGGCTGACGAGGCACCGCTGCTCGGCGAACGACATCGCCGACCTGCTGGCGATGCACCGCCGCACCCTGAGCCGGCGTCTCAAGGGCAGTGGCATGGGCTACCGGGCGATTACCAACGAGATCCGGTTCGAGATTGCCCGTCAGTTGCTGGAAGACACGGAGGTCCCGCTCGGACAAATCGCAGCGGCCCTCGGCTATTCCGAGGCGAGCGCCTTCACCCGCGCCTTCCGGCGTTGGTCGGGACAGACTCCTACCGCCTGGCGTGGCGAAGACCATACGGGCTGAGGCGAGCAAGGCCAAAACTGTCAAGAGATTGTCCCTCCCGGTCAAGCACGGCGTTTCGGCCCGCCTACAGTGACTCGACCGGCTGTCGACCCCGCAAGGCGCAGCTCGAATGCTCCCTAGGCCCTGCCGGGGGAAAGTCGAAGGAGGGTCACGCGATGAAGCGAGGGATCCGTTCGCGTCCAGGCGCGGATCTCCTCCTGTCCAAGCCCTATGAGGAACTGATGGCAGGGGTGTTGGAAGCCAGGCATATTGGCCGTGGTGTCGTCGAGTGCGAGCATCTCGCCTTCCGCAACCTCGACACCGACTGGCAGATCTGGGCCGACGTCGGAGACCGGTCGGTGCCGCGCAAATACGTCATCACGAGCAAGGCGGTCGGTGCCGCTCCCCAGTACACCCAGCGGCTTCGAGATTGGAAGACGGGCATCAGCCCGGCACCGGATCCCTTTGCATTCAAGCCGCCGGAAGGGGCCACCGGCGTCGTAATCGCACTCCTCCCGGCGACCCCCATGAGGTATGCCGGCGTGGCCCGCCGGACCACCCGTCGGGCTGCTGCCGATGGAGCGGCCACGGGAGCCGGGGCTGCCGGAACCCATTATTACGCGGCCCCGGGCTGTGAGCAGGTAGTTAACTCCTACGGCCAAATCGTCTATCGATGTCCGTAAACAGCCAGAGCGGAGCGGTTCGTGAACGAAAGATCCGAGGGCGAAACGATTCCAGTTCTACTCGGCGCCTTGTGCGGGCTGCTGTTCCTGATCCTCGCCGGCATCGCTCCTGCCCGCGCCCAGACCGCTGCGGCTCCGGCCACTCCGCCGCCGCAGGTGCAGGAGCTTCTGAAACTCCTGGACGATCCTGCCATCCGGGCATGGGTCGCTCAGCAGAGACAGGCGGCATCGTCCACGGATGCGGGGACACCCCAACAGACGCATTCTGTGAACTCCGAGATGCTCGCGATGCGGGTCGAGATGCTCAGGGCGCATCTGACCGCTTTGGCGGCCGCGATCCCCAGTCTGCCCGGTGAGGCTCGCCGGGCTGCCGGCCTCCTGTCGCAGGAGCTTCAGAGCCGATCCTTCGTCGATGTCGCGATCCTTGTGCTCGGCTTCCTCGGTCTCGGCGCGGGAGCCGAGTGGATCTTCAGGAGGGCCACGGCATCCGCACGCCGTCGCGCCATTTCCCGCCCGGCATCCACAGTGAGGCAGCGCGTCCAGATGACTGGCATGCGGCTTGTGTTCGGCCTGGCCCATGTGGCGATCTTCGCCTTGGGCAGCATCGGCGCGTTCCTCGTCTTCGAGTGGCCGCCCCTGCTGAGGCGGATCGTGCTCGCCTATCTGTTCGCGGCGCTCCTGCTGCGTTTTGCGCTCCTGGCCGGCCGGATCCTGCTTTCGCCGCATCCGGTAGGAAACCATGATCCCGAGACCGTTCGCGTCATGCCCATGACCAATGAGATGGCGCGGTTCTGGTACCGCCGCATGATGCTTTTCGTTGGCTGGTTCGCGATCGGCTGGGCCACCGTCGAACTCGTGCGCACCCTTGGGTTTTCGATCGAGGGCGGCAGGCTGGTCGCTTACGCCTTGGGAATTGGACTTCTGGCCATTGCGGTCGAGACTGTGTGGAGACGGCCCGCGCATCCCGTCATGGAGGGAGAGGTACACCGTCGGCACCATGCTCTCACACCGTGGTTGTTATCGCTT
>JAEWKH010000134.1 GCA_023386155.1 Pseudomonadota bacterium | reverse complement strand
ATCGCTTTATCTCGTCCTGCTGTGGGGCTTGTGGGTCGCGGGCCTGATGGGCCTGTTCTGGCTGCTGGTCGTGGCCGTTGTGTTGCCGCAGGCGTTGAAGATTACCAAACAATCCGCCCGCCATCTGCTGAGGCCTCACGAGGGCGCAGAACCTGACCAGAATCACGAACTCTGGGCCGTATTCCTGGATCGGGGCGTGCGGGTCATTCTGATGATCGGCGCTGCTCTGTTCCTGGCCTGGGCCTGGGGGATCGACCTGGGCGAGATGACGAGCCGCGACACGGTCCTGACGCGGCTGGTGAGGGGCGCGCTCAGCAGTATCGTGATCCTGCTGGTGGCCGATCTCCTCTGGCAATTGGTGAAGACCCAGATCGACCGGCGTCTCTCAAACCTCCGGGTCGTGGCCCCTCCGGGCAGCGAGGAGGCTTTGCGTCAGGCGCGGATTCGAACCCTCCTGCCGATGCTGCGCATGGCGGTCTTCGTCGTGCTGGCCACGGTGGCGGTGCTCATGGCGCTTTCGTCCCTGGGCGTGGAGATCGGCCCCTTGATCGCCGGCGCGGGAATTTTCGGCGTTGCCATCGGCTTCGGGTCGCAGACTCTGGTGAAGGACGTCATCAGCGGGATCTTCTATCTGCTCGACGATGCCTTCCGGGTCGGCGAGTACATCCAGAGCGGCAGCTACAAGGGCACCGTCGAGTCTCTCGGCTTCCGATCCGTGAAGCTGCGTCACCATCGGGGTCCGATCTTCACCGTACCATATGGGCAGCTCGGGGCGGTGGAGAACATGAGCCGCGACTGGGTCATCGACAAGATGACCATCAACGTCACCTACGACACCGATTTCGACCTGGCGAAGAAAGTCATCAAGCAAGTTGGCAAGGCCCTGTCGGCGGACCCGGAGCTCGCGCCCAACATCATCGAGCCTTTGAAGATGCAGGGTGTGGAGCAGTTCGGCGAGTTTGCCATCCAGCTGCGCATGAAGATGATGACCCGCCCCGGCGAGCAGTTCGTCATTCGACGGAAAGCCTACGCCATGCTCAAGAAGGCCTTTGACGAGAACGGCATCCGATTTGCGTTCCCGACCGTGCAGGTGTCGGGCCGCGATGAGGCCGAGCCGGCTGCGGCTGCCCGCCAGGCGCTCAAGCTCGTCAAGGGAGCGCCGCCCGATGAGGGAGCCTAGCGCATCGTGCGAAAAGTGGACCCGGTTTTCGCACTCAACGATGCGCTCTCTATAGAGCGGAGCATCGGATACTCCGCCGAGGTTCCCCAATTGTCAGGAGAAAGTCCCAAGCGGTCAAGCAGAGGAGCGGGAAGCGAGGAAAATAGGGCGGATCAGGCAGGTTACCATAGAGGGAAGGAAACCATGGAAATGCCATTCACCCGCAGAGCGGATGGGCCGAGCACAGCCCATGGCACCGGCCCGCTCACCGAGGATCTGCGCCGCCTGCTTCGAACCGAGCTGCTCAGGGAGACCTGCTCCGCCGCCAGGATTGCCAGTCTCTTCTCGATGCATCGCCGAACCTTGACGCGACATCTGCGCACCGAGGGACTCGCATTCAGGAAAGTGACTGATGAAGTGCGATTCGAGATTGCGTGCGACCTTCTGGCCAATACCGACATGGCGCTGAGCCAGATTGCGGCAGTTCTGAAATATTCCGAGCCGAGTGCCTTCACCCGGGCCTTTCGGCGCTGGTCCGGAGAAGCCCCATCGGCATGGCGCCGCGACCATCATCGAACCCGGAAATCCTGGCGGCTCCGCCGGGTGCCCCGTTCCGGCAAGCCGCCCTGAGTCAGCTCCTTTAACATGAGGCCTGTTTCCCGCTGAGTAGTCCAAAACTGTCAAATCGTTGGCCCAACGGGTCAAGCAGCGGAACTGGCGCGGTCCATACTCGTGCGTGCAAATAAGCGGGCGGTCGTGAGATCGAGCGGGGAGAGGATCCTGCACATCTTTCGCAAACCCGGCGGCTCAGGGCGGTCGATGGCGGCCATCCATTGGGAGCAGCGCGTGGAGGCCAGCATGACGGTTGCGGTTCAGGCCCAGGATGTCGCTCAGGGCCAGCGGCGGCACGAGAAGTACGACCGGCTGGTGGCGGCGGCACAATCCCTGCCAAAGCTGAAGGTTGCCGTGGCGCATCCGTGTGACCCAGCCTCCCTGGGGGCAGTGTTCGAGGCGATCGGACTCGGTCTGATCGACCCGATTCTCGTCGGACCCGAGGCCAAGATCAAAGCCACCGCGGAGGCGCTCGGCAAGAATGTCTCTCAGATCCGCATCGTCGACACGTCGCACAGCCATGCGGCGGCGGAGGCAGCTGTCGATCTGGTGCGGACAGGCCAGGCCGAGGCGCTGATGAAGGGCAGCCTGCACACGGACGAGCTCATGGGCGCCATCGTTCGCCGCGAGGGCGGGCTGCGCACGGCCCGCCGGATCAGCCACTGCTTCGTCATGGACGTTCCTACCCACGAGACCGCCCTGATCATCACCGACGCGGCCGTGAACATCGCGCCAACCTTGGAGGACAAGGTCCACATCGTGCAGAACGCCATTGACCTCGCCCAGGCGCTGCAGGTCGATCCGGTGCGGGTTGCGATCCTGTCGGCGATGGAAACGGTCAACCCGAAGGTACCCTCGACCATCGAGGCTGCGGCCTTGTGCAAGATGGCCGACCGTGGCCAGATCACGGGCGGGATCCTCGACGGTCCCCTCGCACTCGACAATGCCATCGACCTTGGTGCCGCCAAGCTCAAGAAGATCCAGTCCCCCGTGGCGGGCCAAGCGAATGTGCTCGTGGTCCCGGATCTGGAGGCCGGCAACATGCTGGCCAAGAGCCTGACCTTCCTGGCTGACGCGGATGCCGCCGGAATCGTGCTCGGCGCTCGCGTTCCGGTCATCCTCACGAGCCGAGCCGACTCGACGATTACCCGGCTGGCCTCCTGCGCCGTGGCATCGCTGGTTGCCGAAGCGCAGCGCACAAAACTCGCTATCCCGGAGGTCTGAGCCATGATCCCCGCCCTCATCGTCCTCAACGCCGGGTCGTCGAGCCTCAAGTTCCAGGTTTTCGATTTAGCGGATGATGCGGAGCCTCGGCTTGTCTGGAAGGGCTTCTACGAGGGGCTCGGAGGATCGGCTCACTTTCTCGTCAAGGACACGGATCTGGCGATCCTCGACGAGATGACCTGGAGCTCCGGAGACCGGGTCGGGCATGAGGAAGCGCTGATGCACCTCGTCTCGTGGTTGAGCCAGTTCCGAGATGAGCGCAAGCCCGTGGCCATCGGGCACAGGGTTGTCCATGGCGGCGCAGCCTTCTCATCTCCTGTGCTGGTGGACGACGCCGTCGTCCAGGCGCTTGAAGCCTTGGTCCCTCTCGCCCCCTTGCATCAGCCCCATAATCTGGAGCCGATCCGGATCGTTCGCCGGCGTCTGCCGGGAATGCCGCAGGTAGCGTGTTTCGACACCGCCTTCCATCAGACGCAATCGGATATTGCGAGCCTCTTCGCGCTGCCGAGCGACATCCGGAGCCGTGGGGTGCGGCGCTATGGATTTCACGGTCTGTCCTACGATTACATCTCGTCCGTGCTCAAGGATTACGATCCGCGTCTTAGCGAGGGCAGGGTGGTTGCCGCCCATCTCGGAAACGGCGCAAGCCTGTGTGCGCTCAGCGGTGGTATCAGCATCGCAACGACCATGGGCTTTTCCGCGCTCGACGGGCTGCCGATGGGCACCCGTTGCGGTGCCATCGATGCCGGGATCGTCTTCTTCATGCTCCGGGAGATGAAGCTCACTCCGGAGGAGGCCGAGCGCATCCTCTACACCAAGTCCGGTCTCCTCGGCGTTTCCGGAATCTCGAACGACATGCGGGTTCTCCGCTCGAAGGCGTCGAGCGATCCCGACGCCAGGCGTGCCATCGATCTGTTCGTTTACCGCATCACGCGTGAGATCGGCTCACTCGTTGCGGCGCTTGGCGGGATCGATGGCCTCGTCTTCACCGCCGGGATCGGCGAGAACGACGTGGCGACCCGCGCCGAGGTGATCGCAGGCCTGAGCTGGACAGGCCTTGCCCTCGACGAAGCGGCCAATCGGACGGGCGGACCGCGGATTTCCACCGGACCAGGGCCGTCGGCCTGGGTCATCCCCACCAACGAGGAACTAGTGATTGCACGGCAGGCGGGCAGCGTGCTCAGCGCGGCGCAAACCCGTCTTGCATCCTGAACAGGGAGGTCGATGTCATGGAAACGTTGAAGACAAAGACGGATGAAGGCAAGACGCAGGACCAACTCGGGGACGAGACATTCATGTCAGCGACCGACCTGCGCAACTACATGACCGAGATGCAGATGGCGAAGGCCTCGAAGTCCCTGGATGGAATGGATCGCGCCGAGAAGGCGCGCCAGGATCTCATCAAGCGCATGGCCGAGCCCATCGAACTCACGCCCGAGCGCCTGAAGGAGGTTCTGCAGCCATTGCGGTCGAAGCTGCGGGCGGCTGCGGAGCGCGGCCAGACGGAGCTGATGGTCATGCGGTTTCCCAACGCGCTGTGCAACGACCACGGCCGGGCGATCAACAACGGAGATCCATCCTGGCCCGAAACTCTCACCGGGCGGCCGCGTCAGGCCTATGAGCTCTGGCGTGACCAGCTCCGGGATGGGGGGTTCAAGCTCAGCGCCATGATCATCGAATGGCCGGGTGGCCTCCCGGGGGATGTCGGCTTTTTCCTCAAATGGGGCGACACCAAGCGATGACCTCGTGCTGAAACCTCTCTTGTGCGGACGCCAGCGATGCGACAGGACGGATCGAAACCCATGCGTAGGGATAAACCAGACCAGAACCGGCTGGAGGAGGTCGCCCGTGCTCAGACAAAAGTCGCCGAGGTCTATCAGCAGCGCTGTGCGAACGCATTTCAGCGCTATCTGGACGCATTGAAGGCTGCAAGCGAACCATTGGGAGCCACGTCAGGCCGTCAGGCATCTCCGCTGGACCTCTGGCGCGATGCCAGCGCCTATTGGCTTGACTTCACGCAGCGCTCAATCCTCTTCTGGGACACCCTGCGCCAGCGCGGCAACAATTGGATCGAGCATGAGAAGGCCGGCAAGCCGCCACTGCTCGATTTCGCGTGGGAAGTCATCGCCGACGCTCGCACGTTCGAGCGCCCCGCCAACTACGCCCTCGTGCGGATCATTCCCCCCGACGGCACCGAAACCGATCCGGGGAGCCGACCCTTCGTCATCATCGATCCACGAGCGGGCCACGGGCCCGGCATCGGCGGGTTCAAGCAGGACTCGCAGGTCGGAGTGGCCCTCAAGGCGGGGCATCCGGTCTATTTTGTGATCTTCTTCCCAGAGCCTGTTCCAGGGCAAACTCTCGCGGACGTCTCGCGCGCCGAGGCCGAGTTCCTCCGCATTGTCGGCGAGCGCCATCCGAAGACCCGCAAGCCGGTGGTGGTCGGCAACTGCCAGGGTGGATGGGCGTCCATGCTCGTGGGCGCACTCGAACCGGAACTCGTCGGGCCTATCGTGATCAACGGCGCGCCGATGTCGTACTGGGCCGGCAACGATGGCGAGAACCCCATGCGTTATGCCGGGGGGATGCTTGGCGGTGCCTGGCCTGCACTGCTCGCAAGCGATCTTGGCGCCGGCAAGTTCGACGGTGCTTACCTCGTCGAGAATTTCGAATACCTCAATCCAGCCAACACCTACTTCGACAAGTACTACACTCTCTTCTCCAAGATCGACACCGAGCCCGAGAGGTTCCTTGACTTCGAGCGCTGGTGGGGCGGCTTCTTCCTGATGGACCGGCAGGAAATCCGCTGGATCGTCGAGAACCTGTTCGTGGGGAACAACCTCGCCGAAGGCGAGGCGGAGTGGTCCGAGGGGCGCGCCTTCGACCTGCGGGCGATCAGGTCGCCAATCATCGTGTTCGCATCCCTCGGCGACAACATCACGCCGCCCCAGCAGGCATTCAACTGGGTCGCCGACATCTACCCGACCACGGAGGCACTGAAGGCGAACGGACAGGTCATCGTCGGTCTCATGCATAAGAGCGTCGGGCATCTCGGAATCTTCGTTTCGGGCTCCGTCGCCAAGCGCGAACACACGCAGATCGTCGACCTGATCGAGTACATCGAGCATCTGCCGCCTGGCCTTTACGGCATGGAGGTGGAAGAGCAGAAGTCGGACGACAGCGTGCGTTATGACGTGATGCTGACCGAGCGGAGGGTCGAGGATCTTCAGGTCCTGCAGAAGTATGGCCGCAAGGACGAGATGCCATTCAGGGCCGTGGAGAAGGCCTCGGAGGCTCTCGTCTCCGCCTACGACACATTTGTTCATCCCTCCGTCAAGGCGATGGTGACGCCCGCAGGAGCGGCCATGCGGCGGACAATGCATCCGCAGCGGGCGCAACGCTGGGCGGTGTCGGATCTCAACCCGTTCCTGTGGCCTCTCAAGGGCATGGCGGACATGGCGAGGGCGAACCGGATGCCACGCAGCGACGATGGCCCGATGGCCATGATGGAACACTGGACCGCTGCCATGACCACTGCCTCGTGGGACCTCTATCGCGACTTGCGCGACGCGGCAGTGGAGAACGCCTTCTTCAGCACCTACGGTCCAGCCAGTATCGCCATGGCGGACGACGAGAAGGAAACAGTCGCAGAGGAGCCCGCCGACATACGGAAAGCCCCCCTGGTCAAGGAGGCGCTGTCACATATCGAAGACGGCGATCGGACGAAGGCCATTGTTCGCACCGTGCTCCTGCTCATGAAGGCCGGCACCGGTCGGCGGCGGCTCTCGGCCATGAAGCGGGCCCGCGAACTGGTCGGCAAGGATGTCGGTCTAGTCGACATGCCGGCTGAGGTCGCACGCGAGATCATCCGTGAGCAGTCCTATGTCGTCGACTACGAGCCGGTGAGGGCGCTCATAGCACTGCCGAAGCTCCTGCGGACATCCGAGGATCGGCGCGAGCTGCTCGGCCTGCTCGACCGTCTGGAAGGCCGGATCGAGGCCAACGACAAGCAGCTCGCCCTGCTGGCCGAGATCAGACGCCTTCTGACAGAAGGTGGTGCCGATAGAGAGGCAAAAAATGAGCCGACCACAGTGGTGCTGGTAGAACACCAGGCTGAGAACAGACCGGAGGCGGCGAGCCCGGTGAGCGTTCATCGGGCCCGCGAGAGCCGGCGCACGAGGGCAAGATCATGAACGACCAACCCAACGAGCTGACCAAAGGAGCCATCCATTCGAAGGTTCTCCACGGAAAGCGAGCGCTGGTGATCGGCGTCGCCAACGAGCATTCCATCGCCTATGGCTGCGCCCGAGTCTTCCGGCAGCTCGGTGCCGACTTGGCGATTACGTATCTGAACGAGAAGGCGCGACCCTATGTCGAGCCTCTGGCCAAGGAGCTCGAAGCCTCCGTGTTCGCACCCTGCGACGTGGCGCAGAGCGGTCAGCTCGAAGCAGTGTTCGGGCAGATCCGCGAAACCTGGGGTAGCCTCGACATCGCGCTGCATTCCATCGCGTTCGCGCCGAAGGACGATCTGCAGGGGCGGCTCGTCGACAGTTCTGCCGAAGGCTTCAAGGTGGCGATGGATGTCTCCTGCCACTCCTTCATCCGCATGGCGCGCCTCGCCGAGCCGTTGATGAAGGACGGCGGCACGCTTCTCGCCATGAGCTATCATGGCGCCAACAAGGTGGTCCCCAACTACAACCTCATGGGCCCGGTGAAAGCCGCGCTTGAGAGCGCTGTGCGCTATCTCGCCTATGAATTGGGCGACAGACATATCCGGGTGCATGCCGTCTCGCCCGGGCCTTTGAAGACCCGAGCGGCTTCAGGGCTGAAGGACTTCGACGTACTTCTCACCGAGGCTATCGAGCGGGCGCCCATCGGCGAACTTGTCGACATCGACGATGTGGGTCTGACGGCAGCCTACCTGACGACGCCCTTTGCGCGACGGCTGACCGGGACGACGACCTATGTTGACGGCGGCCTCAGTATTATGGCGTGATTGGTGCGCCTTGGAACGGCGCATAGGAGGCGGACGGCGGGATCCTAGGTCCCGTTGCCGAAGCCATTGACAGGCATTGCGGAGCCCGCCCCTGGGTCCGATGCTTGGATGATCCCGGGAGAGACTGCATGGCCGCATCGCTGAATCCTGCTGCCCCCCACCACTTTCCGGTCTTCATCACCGCGCCCGGCGAAACCGACGTCCTCATGATTATCGTGGCGGTGTTCCTGGTGCTTGCAGTGCTGGCCGTCGGCCTGCTGTTCCTGCGGCTCCATACGCTGCCGGAGCGCATGGCGCACCGGTCACACAAGCTGCAATTCGAGATCGTCGCCGTGCTCGGTCTGCTGGCTCTGTTCACCCACCAGCACATCTTCTGGGTGGCTGGCCTGCTGCTTGCGTTGATTGATCTGCCCGATTTCGGGAATCCGCTCCGCCGGATCGCTGGATCGCTGGAGAAGATCGCCGGACTGAAGCCCGGTGAGGGCGCAGGCGAAGCGCCGGACGAGACCGGCGACGGCCCACCGACGGCCGAGGCGACGAACGCGGTGGAAGTGCCGAAAACCATTACCTTGCCCCGGACGCCCAAGGAGAGGACCCATGCTTGAGCTTCTTCTCTGCTCATTGCTGACGATCCTGCCGGACTATCTCTATCGCCGCTACGGCCAGGGCAAGCGGATCGGCAAGGAGATCACCCTCTTCTCAGTGTGGTTCGAGCTGCGCTGGGGCATCATCACCTGCCTGATGCTCACCATCGGGCTGATCACGGTGATCTTCTACAACCACCCTTCGACCACTAACGCCACGGCGTTCTTCCGGACCATCCCGATCCTGCCCGAAACCAACGGGCGCGTCGCCGAGATCTATGTCGAGGGCGTGAGCGGAAGGATCAAACAGGGTGCCCCGATCTTTAGGCTCGACAACTCGAGGCAGGAGGCGGCTGCCGAGACAGCCCGCCGCAGGATCGCCGAGGTCGATGCTGCAATGGTGGCGGCGCGGACCGATGTCGCGGCTGCCGAAGGCAGGATCATCGAGGCCCGGAGCGCCTATCAACAGGCGGTGGACGAACTGGAGACCAAGCAGGAAATCTATCGCCGCAATCCCGGCGCGGTGGCCACGCGGGACATCGAGCGGCTTCAGGTGACCGTGCAGGGCCGGCAAGGGGCCATCGATGCCGCGACTGCTGCCAAGGAGCAGGCCGAGACGCGGATCTCCACCCTGCTGCCGGCCGAGAAGGCGAGCGCGGAGGCCGCCTTGGCCCAGGCGCAGGTGGATCTGGACAAGACCGTCATCCGGGCCGGCGTGGACGGGCACGTGGAGCAGTTCACGTTACGGGTGGGTGACGTGGTCAACCCGCTCATGCGTCCGGCCGGCGTCCTGATTCCGGAAGGCGCTGGGCGGGGGCGTCTCCAGGCCGGCTTCGGACAGATCGAGGCCCAGGTCATGAAGGTCGGCATGGTGGCCGAGGCCACTTGCGCCTCGAAGCCCTGGACCGTGATCCCGATGGTGGTCACCGGCGTGCAGGACTTCATCGCCGCCGGCCAGCTGCGCAGCGGCGAGCAGTTGCTCGATCCGCAGCAGGTGGTGCGGCCGGGAACCATCCTGGTCTATCTGGAGCCGCTCTATGAGGACGGTTTCGACGGCGTCACGCCCGGCAGCAGCTGCATCGCCAATGCCTACACCAGCAATCACGATCGGATCGCCTCCGGCGAGGTCGGCACGCTGAAAGGGCTCGCGCTCCACGGGGTGGACGCTGTCGGGCTCGTGCATGCCATGATCCTGCGCATCCAGGCGTTGGTGTATCCGATCCAAACTCTCGTGCTCGGCGGACACTGACATCAAGACGGGAAGCAGACGTGTTCCTCCGCCCGGGCAAGCGAGGGGTGTTCCTCGCAGCTTGAGGAGAGGTTCCATCCAGGGAGGGCTATCCATGGCCACCATGTCTAAGAGTTCAGGAACATCGGACACGCTGCGGGACTGCAACTCCGAGATGACCAAGCTGATGACCATCTGCACCACGTCCGCGAATGCTGCCAGGCGGGCTCGAGGGTAAGGCCACGCTTTCGGCTATGCCGGCATAAGCGAGGTGAAGATCGGGACGCCGCAATGCGGAGAATCTGCCTCGAATCGGGTTATCGATACCGGTGATCGGCAAAGGCGGTGACACATGCGGAGGATTCATGCGTGCTCACCGTCCCGAAATGCCAAGCGCCTGTCCCGAACAATCAAGCGAGTTCGCCGGAAAGGATCACACTATATCCTCCTTGTAATCCCGGGCGAACGCTTCGGGTCCACAAGCCGGTGCATGGGAGGATGGTGATGAACAAGATTCTTCTGGCTCTGAGTGTTCTCGCAGCAAGCGCTCTGCTGATACCCAATGTCGCCGAGGCCCAGCGTGGCGGTCGAGGCGGAGGTGGTGCCCGCATCGGCGGTGGCGGCTTCGGTGGAGGTGGGGGCTTCCGGGGTGGAGGCGGCGGCTTCCGAGGTGGCAATTTCGGCGGAGGCCAGCGGATGTTCATTCCCGGAGGCGGGATGGGTGGCCCCCGTGTCGGAATGGGCGGCAGCATCCGTGGCAACGCGGTCGCCGCGCGGCCGGGGCGTGGCGATTTCCGTCAAGCGGCGATCAACAATCCTGGTCGCTTCGACAACCGCTTCGTCAATCGCGGCGATTGGCGCGGACGATACCCCAACTACGGCCGACGCTATCCATACTACGGGCGCTATCCCTACTACGGACGGTACCCATACTATGGCAACTACTACGGCGGCTGGGGCGTCGGCCTAGCCACCGGGGCGTTGATCGGGGCTGCGGCCACGTACCCATACTACAATTACCCGTACTCCACATACCAGACGCCGGTCGCGTCGGTCGGCGGCTATTGCGTGACGCAGGTCCGAACCTGCGCCTTGATCAATCCGTCGCAAGTCGGGACCGGCTGCTCCTGCCGTGTTCCAGGCGGTCGTGCCCGCGGCATCGTGCAGTGACCGTCTCGCCCTGACGGATGGCGGCAGAGCCGGATGATCGTCCGATCCACCGGGACGTCGGCGCCTTCGACAGGAGTGAATTTCAGGTGTCGGCAGCTTTTCGAGCCGAACTTTGCAGGAGTTGCTTCTGATGCGCCAGGTCATCACGCTCGTATTCATCCCGATCGTCGCGACGTCGCCCGTGTTCGCCGCTCCAGGCGTAACCACGGCCAGCGTGAACTTTCGCTCTGGACCCGGCACGAACCATCCCATGATCCGTACCCTGCCGGCCGGCACCGGCGTGGAGATAGGGGACTGCGAGGATTCGGGCAGCTGGTGCGCCGTGACGGTCGAGGGGCGAAGAGGCTTCGTCAGCGGACGCTACCTGGAGGAGAGCCAAGCACGTGAGGGTTGGCCGCGATCTTACGAGACAGACAAGGGGCGCATGACCTTGTATCAGCCGCAATTCACCGAATGGACCGACTTCAAGTCCATCGAAGCGCTGGTGGCAGTTCAGTTTCTGAGTTCGCCCAAGGCCAATCCGGTGTTCGGTGTGATCGGGCTGAAGGGCAAGACCTCCTATGATGAGGATGCGGGCGATGTCGTGATCACCGATGTTACGGTCACCGAATTGAACTTCTCCGGCCTGGGCCGGGACGATCTGTCGGCGCTTGCGGTCGAGACCGGCAAGATTCTACCGACAGGCCCAATTACCGTGTCGGAAGCGCGCGTCACGGCAAGCCTCGCCGAGCTGAAGCGCATGACCGATGTTCAGGGGCTCAAGTCCGACCCGCCGCCGATCTTCGTGGCGACATCACCGGCAATCCTCTTGCAGACTGACGGCGAGCCTGCCTATGCACCCCTCAAGGGCAAGACGGGCCTGTCATTTCTGGTCAACACGAACTGGGACCTCTTCCGCATCGACGAGGGCGGCGCCCTCTATTTGCGCGATGACACTCATTGGCTCACCGCAAGCACCATGGCGGGCCCATGGATTCCGGCATCTCAACTGCCTGACCTGCTGAAGGACTTGCCGGACGACGGCGACTGGTCCGATGCCCGTGGAGCGATGCCACCTGAGCCCTTTGATGATGGTGCCGTGCCGAAGGTCGTCGTCACGGACATGCCCGCTGAGCTGATCCTGTTCAGCGGTGAGCCCAAACTCGAAGATGTTCCGGGGACAGCGCTTCAATGGGCCTTGAACAGCGAGTCCGATGTGTTCTTCGACAGGGGCGGAGGCCAATGGTATGTGCTTCTGTCTGGCCGCTGGTTCCGGGCCATGACTCTCGATGGCCCGTGGACGTTCGCGACGCCAAACTTGCCCAATGATTTCCGCAACATTCCGGAGGACGCGCCCTATTATGCGGTGCGCTCGTCCGTACCGGGAACGTCGGAGAGCGCGGAGGCGCGCCTCAAGGCAAGCATTCCGACGACGGCTCGGGTCGAGGCGGGCTCGATCACACCGTCAGTCGCCTATGTCGGTGACCCGCAGTTCGCGCCGATCGAGTCGACTGATCTGTCCTATGCGACGAACACAACGGACACCGTGATCCGGGTGGAAGATCGCTACTTTCTGTTGCAGGACGGCGTATGGTTCATGGCCGACAACCCGAACGGGCCGTGGCAGCTGGCTCGTGAGATACCCGAGAGGATTTACCAGATCCCGCCATCCTCACCTGTCTACAACGTCACGTATGTGCGCGTCTACGACACCGAACCCGATGCGGTCTGGTACGGCTACACCATGGGATACCTGTTCAATTTCCTGGCCTGGGGTACCTATGTTTATGGCACAGGATGGCGGTATCCGGGCTATTGGTACAACTGGCCGGGGTACGGCTACCCGATCTATTACCCTCGCCCCGCCACCTGGGGACTCGGGGCCTATTACAATCCCGTGAGAGGCATGTATGGCCGCTATGGTTACGCCTATGGCCCCTATCGCGGGATTGCGGGTGCACGGGCCTGGAATCCGACTACCGGCACGTATGGGCGTGCTGGTGCCGCCTGGGGCCCACGGGGCTCGGCCGGGTTCGTCGGCGCGTACAATCCGCGCACCGACGGCGGAGCCTTCGCGGCAGGCGGGCGCAATGTCTATGGCGCATGGAAATCGGCTGGCGTGAAGCGTGGATCAGAATGGGCGCAGGTGACAGCGCGGGATAACGCCGCCGGCGGTTCGTCGCTGCGCTGGAATACGTCCGACGGCCAGGGCTTCATCCGCGAGGGCAGGCGCGGCGACATCTATGCGGGTCGCGATGGCAACGTCTACCGCAATACCGGTGACGGCTGGCAGCGCTTCGATGGCGGCTGGCAGGATGTTCAGCGCCCGGAACGGGGAGATCTTCTTCAGCGCGGCGAGGGACGTGAGGGTCTCTCGCCGGAAGCCCGAGAGCGTTTCCGGGAACGCGGCGGAGGCGAAGCACTCCAGGGGCTCGCAGGAGCCGGAGCTGCCGGCGCGGCAGGCGCGGCGCTCGGTCAGCGCCTGAGCGACGGAGGTCAGGCGCGACGTGGTGCAGCCAACCGCGACACCCTTCGCGACCGGGAGTCCCAGCGCCAGACGTCACAACAGCGCCAAGCCCCGCAGCAACGGGAGCCGGCGCAACAGCGCCGTGCGACAGCGGACCGTCCCGCCTCCCAGCAAAGACAGGCCTCACCGCAACGGCCGACAACAAGGCAAGGGGAGGCGAAGCTGCAACGTCCTGCACAGCGTCCGGCGGCGCGCCAGCAGATTCCACAGAATGTCACGCGCGATGTACAGGCGCGGCATGTCGGCAATCAGAGAGAATTGGCGGCTCGGCAATTTTCCCGGCCGCCGGCGCAGTTCTCTCGCTCGGCATCCTTCGGGCCTCCACGGAGCATGGGGCCGCGCGGAGGCTTCGGAGGAGGTGGCTTCGGTGGGCGTGGCGGAGGAGGAGGGTTCAGGGGAGGCGGCCGCCGCTAGAGCATCGGATCGGATGCTCCGCTCTATGAAGAGCGCATCGTTGAGTGCGAAAAACCGGGGCCACTTTTTCGCACGATGCGCTAGAGCATTTTGTCTTTAGACGGGCTCATATCCTGAGTTCCTGATGTAGTTGCGGCATTCGTCTGGAGTGAATGCATCAAGTGCTTCCCCTATTGTGCTCCAGAGGCTGTCGCGGGTACGGGCTGC
>JAEWKH010000133.1 GCA_023386155.1 Pseudomonadota bacterium | reverse complement strand
TGTCCTTCCAGGTCTCCGACGTGGCGATCCGAAGGTTCACCACAGGCTCCCCGTTCGACAGACGCCGAACCTCCGGGTCCCGACCCAGATTGCCCACCAATATCACCTTGTTCACGCTGCCTGCCATGGCGGCCTCTCCACTTCATCTCTCCTGAACGGCTGAGGCATCGAGGGATGCCACACGTTTTCAGGTCGGTTGCACATTCCTGCCTGACGCGAGGCATCGCCTATTGTTCTATATTTGTTCCACGTGAAACACAATAGGGAATTGGGATGCTGCCGGGCGTTCAAAGATATCGGGATGGCCGCGTCTCAGGTTGCAAGGAAAGTCGGATGATCTGTACAAGTTGAGGCCAAATTTCAGGAGTCTGCCTTGACCGATAAGATCTTGGACGAAGCGGCCGTCGCTGCGGCGTGGGACGGGAACGCCGAAATCTGGACACGGGAAGTGCAGAGCGGTCTCGATCTGTATCGGGAGCTTTATACGTTCCCTGCTTTCCTGAGCTTCATGCCTTCTATTGCGGGGAAACGCGTCATAGACCTAGGCTGCGGGGAAGGGTCCAATACACGGCACTTCGCGAAGTTGGGAGGATCGATGACCGGGATCGATCTCTCGACCGAGATGATCAAGCGCGCTCGGGAGCGGGAGCAAAAGGAGCCTCTTGGGATCTCCTATGACGTCGGCTCCTTCAGTGATCTCTCTGCATTCGGCGACGGGGAGTTCGACTACGCCTTGTCCACCATGGCGCTCATGGATGGGCCGGATCTGCTGGCTGCGCTGCTGGCCACTTCGCGCGTGCTCAGGCCTGATGGTGCTTTGTGCTTCAGTATTCTGCATCCATGCTTCATCACGCCAGCCATCAAATGGATGACTGACGATGCAGGCGCTCACCTTGGACTTCGCGTGGGACGCTATTTCGAGCGGGAACCCTTTGTCGAGTATTGGCGGTTCAGTCGACGCGAGAAGAGCGAAGCGCACGCTTCAAGCGAGCCCTTCGCGGTGCCACGGTTTCCACGCACGCTCTCCGACTACATCAATGCAGTCAGTGAAGCCGGATTCAGAATTATGAAGATCGAGGAGCCGCGACCGAGCGAAGAGATGGCCCGAGAACATGCTTGGTTGAACCGGTGGTATCAACATGCGCCGCTCGTCCTGTTTATCCTGGCCGTTAAAGCATGAGCGAGCGGGCATGAAAATGGCGGGGACAGGATCCCCGCCGAGAAAGATTTTACTCCGCAGCCTGAAGATAGACGACCTTCGACTGCTCGTTCCGGACCTCGCGCAGGGTGCGCGCCATGTAGGTCAGCTGCTCGATGGCCTTGTCCAGATCGAGCATGGCGCCGTCCTCGAGATCATAGGCCCGGCGTCCGCGGTAGAGCCTGTTGACATGGCTTTCCATCTCGGCGGTCGCTTCGCGGATGCGGTGGACGAGGTTGTCGGCGATGACATTGGCGTTGTCGTCGACAACGCAGAAGCCGACATCGCTTGCGCGGACCTTGGCCATGGGGTGGTTCCTCTTGTTGTTTCGTCTTTAGGCAACGGCCCGTTGCGCGTGCTCCGCGTAGACGCCGAGCCGGCGGGCCAGGGAGTGTTTCGTCACGGGTCCGATCCAGGGCAGCGTTGCGAGAAAGCGCAGCTTGTCGGGACTCGCGATGTAGTCCGCGAACAAGCGCTCGCGTTCGCGCCAGACCCGGTCGATGGCCTCCGCCTTGGCGGGGTGGCGGAAGCCGACCCGGGCCGTCGAGCCGAAATCGAGCGCGCGCATGCAACGCTCGAAGGTGCGGCGACCGACGCCGGGCGTCACGCTCGCATGGCAGATCACCTCGATGACATGCTGCGCGAACTGATCCGCCGTTTCGGGAGGCGCCGTCTCCGGTCCGGAGAGGTCTTCCCGAAAAGCGCTCGCGCCGTAACGCATGGTCTCTTCAAGTCCGAAGCTCGGCATTCCTCTCATCGTATGTTCCAAGCGGCCTGCAGCAGCCGAACGAGCCTTGTTCCCGTCTTGCGGATCCGACGCTGCGCCCGCCATGGAAGCTCGGCTTCCCGCGCAAGGCTCGGGTGTTCGGGACGGGTACGCGGCTTTTTCAAAAACAGGCGCGCGCCTGTTTGGGAGCGCATGCGCCAGACATCGTCCGGGCCCCGAAAACCTTGACCGTTCAAAGGTTTCTCCGAAGAGCGCGGTTCAATGAAGATGGGGTTTGAACCCTGCGAATGCAAGCTTCTCGGGATCAGCGGAACGGGGTTGGGGCCCCGGTTGGACTCCCTTGCGACCTTCGGCCATGGCGAGATCTCGCAGCGCGCCATCCTGAAGGTCCGCGCCAGTTCTGCGCCGGTCGTGACGCCATAGACGGAGGCTGCACAGGAGAAGGCCTCGGAGAAGGGCTGCATCGCGCACCAGCTCTTCTCGGCCATGTGCAGCGGCCACGTCCAAAGACCGTCCTCCCGGCGCTGCCCGAGGCTCTCGCGGTCGATGAAATATCCGGTTCGCTTGTGCTCCAGGCCGCTCTCGACCACGAGCCATTCCTCGTTCTCGAAGATCGGTCGTTCATCCGTCATGACGGTCATCGCAGGATCCTTTGCGGCGGGGCGCCGGCTGCCCTAATGGCGTCACATCCACGACGCATACACAGGATGCGAACAAACCAAGAACATACTCCCGGGCGACCGTGTGTCAAGCAAAGACCGCGATTTGGGACTGTAATCTTGGAGTAACCGATACTATGTGGAGGGTCTGATGCCAGGATTGAAGGGATCGCTCTTCATCCCGTCCAAAAAGAGGCAAAGTCGTTGCGGCGAAATATCGCTGGCGATAACTGAAGCTCGACCATTCAACCTCAGCGGATTCGCCAAGCCATGACCAGCCTGACACGCCTCGAAACAGACCAGCTCCGGCGCCTGGAAGAGATGCGCAAGACCTTCGACAGGCTGAAGGCGGAACGGATCCGGGCGGAGGGCGAGGTCGAGCGCCTCACGCGCGAGCTCGAAGAGGCGAGGGCGCTCGCCCTGTCGGAATTCGGCACTGACAACGAGGGTCGGATACAGGGCCTGATCGAGGATGCTCAGGCGCGCAATGCCAAGCTTGCCGAGGAGTTCAGCGCTGCCCTGCGCGAAGTCGAAAACCGCCTCAAGCAGCTCGGAGACGAGCGTTGAGCGGACCGTTGATCGATCAGGACGTCACGCGGGCGGAGGGTTTCCTCGCGCGTCTCGAAGGGCGACGCGACGCCCTGCGGATCCGGCGCGAGGAGCTGATGCGCGCAATCGAGCTCGCCAAGGGACGTCTCGCCGTCAAGGACGAGGTGGAGGCCTTCATCGAGGCCGTGCACGGTTCTGCCAGCCGCCGCAGCCTGTCCGCGTTCGAGACCCTGCTGACGGCGCTGGTTCAGGAGGTCTTGCCGGGTGAGAAGCCCGTGGCCCTGGACCTCTCCACCGAGCGCGGCCTGGCCTCGCTCGATATCTGCGTGCGCCGTCCGGATGGCACGCTCGAGGACGTGCTGGAGGACAATGGCGGCGCGCTGACCAACGTGATCGGCATGGCGCTGCGGCTGATCGCGGTGGTCAAGGCGGATGTGGCGCGCTTCCTCGCCCTGGACGAGGCGGATTGCTGGATCGCGCCGGATCGGGTCTCGTCCTTCTACAGGGTGCTGGAGGACGGCGCGGCGCGTCTCGGCGTCCAGTGTCTCGCCGTGTCGCACCACGACCTGTCCCAGTTCTCCGGCAAGTTCCACATCGCCCGCATCGTCGGAGAGCCCGTCTCCGGCGTCGACGTGCAATCCTCCGACACGAGCGCTGCGTGGGACGACGCGCAGCCGGGCCTGCGCTTCATCCGTCTCGTCAACGTGCAGGCCTACAAGGACGCGACGCTGCCCTTGAGCCCCGGCGTGAATGCGCTGATCGGCCCGAACAACCGCGGCAAGTCCACCTTCATCCGTGCCCTGCGCGCCGTGTTCTATGGGGAGGCCCGCGATTCCCTCGTCCGGGCGGGCGCGAAGGCGGCCAGCGTCGAGATCGGTGTCGCCGGAAACCGGACATTGCGCTTCACGCGCCAGCCCCGCCGCTCGCCGGTCAACATCTGGTCGCTGCACGAAGCGGACGGCTCCGTCGTCGAGGAACAGGGCATGCGCTACGAGACCGGTGGGCGCAGCGTTCCCGACTGGGTCGCCGATCTCATCCGGATCCGCAAGGTCGAGGACCTCGACGTCCATGTCGCGCATCAGAAGTTTCCCGTGTTCCTCCTCGGGGAGACGGCGTCACGCCGCTCCGCCGTTCTCTCGATCGGCCAGGAGGCGGGCTATATCCGCGACATGCTCGTCATTCATCGCGAGCGCTGCCGGCAGGACAACGATCTCGTGCGCAGCGGCGAACGGGAACTGATCGCCATCGACGGGACGCTCGACGGGCTGAAGGAGCTCGATGCTCTCAAGGACAACTTGGTCGAACTTCGCCGCCGGGGAGAGGATCTTAAGGATGCGTCAGTGCGCCTCCAGGGCTTGCAGCAGCGCGCGGCGCAGCTTGCCGATCTCAGGCGCCGCCTGGAGAAGGCACAGGCGCGGGCCGACATCACGGCGAGGCTCCCCGAGGCCGAGCATCTGAGCGATCTCACGCGCATGGTGGAGCGCTCGCGCGAGCGCGAGAGGTTGGGAGAACGGGTCATCGGGCTTGGTCGGAACCTGGCCCGCAGCAAGGCGCGGCTCGCCGCGCTGCAGGGCCTGCCCGAGGCCGTTCCGGCTCTCGAGAGCACCTCCTCGATGCAGAACGTCCTGAAGCGCATGAACGATCTTCGCGCCGCCGCTCTGCTCGCGCAGAGCCGGGTCGCGCAGGCCGATGAGGGGCTCCGATCCGTGCATGCCGAAATGGCGCGGCTCATCGAGGAGACGGGCGGGCTCTGCCCCACCTGCGGCTCGCCGGTGAAGCCCGAGAACCTGTTGGACCATCACGCCCATTCCTCGCATTCCTCCACGCCGTCGGAGCGGCTGACCGCATGATCCTGTCCGGAGTTCGTCTTCCTTCAATCGCGTGCAACGGCGTCCTCGTCATCGGGGATCCGCATGTGGGCTCGCGGCGTCCGGGCCGGCGCAAGGACGCCGTCTGGCCGCAGGCCGTGCTCGGCAAGCTGGAGCGCTGTGTCGCCATCGCCAACGAGCGCGGTCTCGCCGTCGTGATCCTGGGCGATCTGTTCGACCGGCCCGTCGAGACCGACCTGGCGCTCAAGAACCAGCTCATCCGCGTGCTGAAAGGCTTTCGTCACCGGCCCATCGTGAATGTGGGCAATCACGACATCCAGCACACGACGCTCACGGACAGCGACTCGCTCGCGCTGCTGGGCCTGTGCGACGTGGTCGATGTGGTCGCCACATCGGCTCCCGTGACCGAGTTCCAGATCGGCGCGCGCCGGATCGGCGTCGGCATGACGCCCTTCGGCCAGACGATCCCGGTCGATGCGCGCGGCTCGTTCGCCGGCGTCGATCTCCACGCCTGGTTCACCCATCACGACATCGCCTTCGACGGCGGCTATCCCGGTGCTGTGCCGCCCTTCGCGGTCGAGGGCTGCGACGTTCTCATCAACGGGCACATCCACAAGACCCAGAAATCCGTGCTCGCAGGCCGCAGCCGCTGGATGAATCCCGGCACCATCACGCGCCAGTCCGTCGATCTCGTGGATCACGTGCCCCGCGCCTGGATCCTCGATGCCAGCGGCGAACTGGAGCCTCAGGCCCTGCCGTTCGAGAGCAATGTCTTCGACCTCACCGGGCGCGTCGTCGACGCGGCTGACGGCTCCGCCGTGGCGCGGGAAGTGGAAAGCGCGTTCGTCACCTTGCTGCAGGCGGAATCCTCGACCGAGCTGAGGCGCAGCGGCGACGGCGCGATCATCCGCGACGAGATCGAGGCGAAGTTCTCAGCCGACGACACGCCGGATGCCGTGCGCGCCATCGTGCGCTCGCTCCTCGGCGAGGCGGTGGAGCGCCACGCGGTGCAATCTTAAAGCATCGGACGTGAATTCTAGCTCACATCCGATGCTTCAGGTTGTGGGATTCGAGCATCTTTTCACGCAAAACCGGTTCCCACTTTTGCGTCCGATGCTCTAAAAGCCGAAGGGATCGGCATGGGGCAGGCGGCGTCGGCGCACCTGCGTTTCCGGAAGGATCGGGCGGCTGATGTCGACGGCGATCAGGCCCTCGCAGGCGAGCGCCAGGACGGCCGCCACGCCGTCCTGCGTGTTCATGACGGCGCTGGCGCAATCCACCAGCCGCATCGCGCCCATCTCGTCGAGCTGATGCAGGACCCGCACCCTGTCTCCCGCGGTCACGGGCGTGCGCTTGCAGGCCATGATGAGGCGCATGGTCGTAAAACGCGGCTCGGCCCGGATGCTGGCGGCCGTCTCGATCAGGAAGGGGCGCCCGTCCGAGGCGGTGATGCCGTGGATCGCAGCGGTGCGCAGCGGATGATTCAGCAGGTCGCCGTCGGTCGCCACATCGACCAGGCAGGCGGTGCCATCCCTTACGATCTCGAAGTCGGCGATGTGCTCGATGGTCTCGTCCCCGACCGCGAACTCGGCCGGATCGGCGGGCGCGCGCAGGGATTCCACCTCGGCATCGAGCTCGCACAGCGCCAGGTAATCGGCGATCAGGGCATTGCGGGTGAGCGGCGTGGAAGGACGCTTCTGGGCCCGGCGGGTTCCCGGGCGCCGGGCGGGGCGCCTGTCCGAAAGGTCGAGGAGCGCTTGCGCGGACATCGGGGCCTCCAGTTGGCATTCAAAGAAAGGGCGGGCCGCCCAGGTTTCAGGCAGCTCTCAGCCTGGCGTTAATGAGAACATATATAGAACAATAAGATAGAGGTCAAACTTTCGGCGGCTATCGAAGGCGGGGCTCCGGCGCCTGGTTTAAAGGCCACGCTTTGCGGCTTTGAGACAAATTGGCACATGAGCTAAGTTATTGAAATTATGACGAATACATGAATGCCCCGGAGGGCTGGAAGTGGACGGCGAGGCCCAGATCTGGTATAGAACAAACAACGAACGTGCGGGCCATGACAAGGCTGCGACAAGAGCGCGTCACCGAGTGCGGGCCTCTGAGAAAGTTAGGATCGAGGATGAATACGACGGACAAGAAGATTTCCGAGGTGCTTGCGAAATTCGGCGAGCCGATGGCCGGGAACGTCTGGCGCGTCCAGGGCACGGCGGTCATCTACCACAAGACCTTGGAGCGTATTGCCGCTCAGGCGAAGGTCGCCTTCGACGAACCCAAGATCATCCGCGCCGAGCGGGATGAGGCGGTCATCCAGGTGACCGGCCGCATGGGAGATCGCGTGGAGTGGTCCATCGGCGAGGCGCTGATCGGCGTGAACTACCGCGTCTCCGGCAAGCAGGCGGCCTATGTCTACGCCATGGCGGAGAAGCGGGCGAAGGACCGCGTGATCCTCAAGCTCATCGAGCTGCATGGCTATGTCTATTCCGAGGAGGAGGCCGACGAGTTCAAGCAGGGTCGTCCGGGCTATGGCGATCAGCACGTGGAGCTCGAGAAGACCGAGCCGCAGAAGGGCAAGGTCGAAGCGAATGCCTCTGACGGCAAGGTCGAGGACGATCTGAAGGCGAAGATCAAGAAGGCCAAGACGATCAATGCGGTCACGGATCTGATGCTCCACGCCGACACGCAGAAGACGCTCGCCGATCTGCCGGAAGGCATCCGCGACGAGATCCGCGACTTCGCCAAGGCGCGGCTCGTGGAGCTCGGCTGGCCGACCAAGAAGGCGGCCTAAATTTCGCTGCGATCATGGACGAGATGACATTGAAGTCATCTCGTCCCTTTTCCTGTCCGCGGCAGCGTCCCGGCGCTCCTGGTCTTTCTGATCGATGCCGAAATCCTCCGCCCTCACGGCTGCCAGCCAGGACGCCTTATCTCTCTCCGAACATCTCGTCGGCTCGATCGAGCGGGTGACGTTCCACAACGACGAGACCGGTTTCTGCGTGCTGCGCGTCAAGGCGCGCGGGCACCGCAGGCCCGTTGCCGTCGTCGGCCACGCGCCAGCGGTGGCCATCGGCGAAGTGGTCGAGGCGAGCGGCGAGTGGCTGCACGACCGCAATCACGGGGTTCAGTTTCGCGCCGGTGAGCTGAAGACCTCGGCTCCGACGACGGCGGAAGATTTGCAGCGCTTTCTCGGCTCCGGTCTCCTGAAAGGAGTCGGCCCCGCCGTTGCGCAACGGCTCATCGCGTCCTTCGGAGCGCGCATTCTCGACGTCATCGAGAAGAAGCCGCACGAGCTGACGCGTGTGCACGGCATCGGCATGGCGAAGGCGCTCGGCATCGGCGAGGCCTGGGCCGAGCATCGCGCCTTGAAGGAGATCGCGGCCTTCCTCAATGCCCATGGCATCGGGGGCTTTCTGCTCATGCGCATCTACCGCGCCTATGGCGTCGGGGCTATCGACATCATCTCGGCCAACCCCTACCGGCTCACCCTCGACATTCCCGGCTTCGAATTCGCACTGGCCGATCAGGTCGCCATGCAGCTCGCCATCGAGCCGACGGCCGACATCCGGTTGCAGGCCGGTCTCGCCAATGTTCTGTCGGAGACGGTGAAGGAAGGCCATTCCGGATTGCCGGCCGCCGAGCTCCTGCGGCAGGCGAGCCTCCTGCTCGAGGTACCGCAGGCCGAACTGGCGCCTGTGCTGGATGCGCAATGCGCCGCGGGCCAGCTCGTTGCCGACCATCTCGACGGGAATCGCTGCATCTTTCTCAAAAGCCTCTACGGCGCCGAGCTTTTCATCGGGCAGCGTTTGAAGGATATCGCACAAGGCTTCCATCCCTGGCGCGGGCTCGATCCCACGCAGGTGATCGCCGAGGCGGAGGCAGCCGCTGGCGTTTCCTATTCGGCGAGCCAGCGCGAGGCGCTCATCGCGTCCTGCCGGGCGAAGGTGCTCGTCGTCACCGGCGGTCCGGGCGTCGGCAAGACAACGCTCATCCGGAGCCTTACGCATCTGTGCGCGAAGCATGAATTGCGGGTCGCCCTTTGCGCGCCGACCGGCCGGGCTGCGAAACGGCTCGCCGAGAGCACGGGCTTTCCCGCCAAGACCGTGCATCGGCTCCTCGAAGCCTCCGAGGGCGGGTTCCGGCGCAACGCCAAGGCGCCCCTCGAGTGCAACCTCCTCGTCGTCGACGAGGCATCCATGCTCGACATCCGGCTCATGGCGGCTCTGCTGCGCGCCTTGCCGGACGAGGCCTGCCTGCTCCTCGTCGGCGACGTGGACCAGCTTCCCTCCATCGGGCCCGGGCAGATCCTCGCCGACATCATCGCCTCCGGGGCCGTCCCGGTCGTGCATCTGCGGGAAGTCTTCAGGCAGGAGCGGGAAAGCCGCATCATCACGGTCGCGCACGCGATCAATCGCGGCCTCGTCCCCGAGCTGGCGCACCAGCCGGATTCGGACCTCTATTTCGTGGAGGCCGACACGCCGGCAGATGCACTTGCGAAGATGACGATCCTCATGCGCGACCGCATTCCGCGGAAATTCGGCCTCGATCCCGTGCGCGACGTTCAGGTGCTGTGCCCGATGAACCGTGGTCGGCTCGGCACGCATGTGCTGAACGGCGAATTGCAGCAGATCTTCAATCCGCCCGGACTCGAGAGCCTGCACCGCGCCGGATGGGTCTACGGCCCCGGCGACAAGGTCATGCAGGTCAGGAACGACTACGAGCGCGATGTCTACAACGGGGAGGTCGGCATCGTGCGCGGGGTGAGCCGCGACGAGGGCGAGCTCACGGTCGCGTTCGACGACAGGATCGTCGTCTACACGCTGAAGGAACTCGACGAACTGGCGCTCGCCTATGCGGTGACGATCCACAAGGCGCAAGGCTCGGAATATCCGGCCGTGATCATTCCCGTGGCGTTGCAGCAGGCTTCCATGCTGCGTCGCAAGCTCCTCTACACGGGCGTGACGCGCGCCAGCCGCCTCGTCATCCTGGTCGGAAGCCGCGCCGCACTGGCTCAGGCCGTCACCCACGAGGAGGAGCCTCGCCTCTCCCGGCTGCGGAACTGGTTGCGGGCCTGAACCCTTTCCCTTGAAGCGGGGGCCATCTATATTGGCCTCTCACGGCCCATCGTGCGGAACATCACGAATGAACCTCGACACCGGACAAACCGACCTGCAGGAGCGGCGGGCCCGCATGGGCCTTCTCGCCGGGGCGGTTCTGTGCCTCGTCGCATCCGGCGGCCTTCTCTGGTGGCGCTATGGCGGCGCCGTCTTCAACGACCTGGTGTCGTCCACCCTCGCCTGGTGCCTCTGAACAAGGCCGCTCCGCGATGTCCGGGCGAGCCCGTGGTTCGTCTTGTTCCAGCGGAACGTCGCCGTTGCGAGCTCCCATAATCCCCGCCAGGCCGCGATGCTCACGAGACCGTAATAGAACGGCAGCAGCGGAACCCAGGGCAGAAGCCGCCAGAGGCGGCGCCTGTGGAGGGCGATGCACGCGGGAACGAAGATCGCCAATGCGCCGAACAGGAAAAGCATCAGGCTGAACGCAAATCCGACGGCCTCCCAGCGCGAGGCGAAGTCATCCGCGTTCCCCGACAGCCAAGACGCCAGCAGCCGCGCCGAGAAGAGCGGATAGACCAAGGCGCTGAGGACGGTGCCCCAGGTCAGGACGAGAGCGCCGTAAAAGCGCCAGAGGCCAAGCTGGCGCAGCAGGACCCAGGGCTTGCGCGAATGACCGGTTGCGGTCTGGACGAAACCTTTCATCCACCGGGTCCGCTGCCGCATCCACGCGCCAAGGGTGATCGGTGCCTCCTCGAGCGTCGAGGAAGGCAGGTCCCGGACCTCGTAGCCGAGGCGCGCCAGGCGGATGCCGAGATCGGCATCCTCGGTGACGTTCCAGGCATCCCAGCCGTGGATCGCCTTCAGGGCCGAGGTGCGGAAATGGTTCGAGGTGCCGCCCAGGGGAATGGGGCTTCCGATCTCCGCCAGGCCCGGATTGAACACGTCGAACAAGGCCGCGTATTCGATGGTGAACAGCCGCGTGAGCCAGGAATCGTCCGTGTTGTCGATGGACAGGCGCGCCTGAAGGCAGGCTACATGCGGAGCCAGGCCCGAGAACCGGGCAGCCGCGAGGCGCAGCTGGCCCGGGTCCGGCACGTCCTCGGCATCGTAGACGACCGTGAAGCGGCCCCGCGCCAGGGGGAGGGCGACGTTGAGCGCCCGGGGCTTGGTGCGCGGCTCGCCCCTGGGGGCGACGATGACCTCCATAGTGCCGGGCAGGTCCGCGGCCTGAAGAGCGTCCAGCGTTTCCCGGTCGTCCGCCTCGAGAACGAGCTTGATGTCCAGCTTGGACGCAGGATAGTCGAGCCGGGACAGGGCATGGATGAGCCTGGCGGCGACCCGCCTTTCCCGATAGAGCGCCGCGATGACCGTATAGACCGGCAGATCGGCATCCTCGCTGCGAGGCGGCGGGGTTTGGGGCTCGACGGGGTTTCCCAGGAGCGAAGCCGCGAGCCGAAGGACGATCATCCCCAGGAACAGGGGGCTGAGGACCAGGCCCAGGACCGCGAGAGCGCGGCCGGGTGAATGAAGGAGGCCGAAGGAGATGAGGGTCAGGACGAGAAAAAGAACGGCAATCTGCGCATAGCTGACGCTGGTCGCGAGACCGGGAGCCCGCTCGGCCAGCTCCGAGGCTGCGCGATGGGCGATCCGACGCGCCTGCGCCCGGAAGACCGCGTCTCTCAGCCGCGACGGTGAAGTGACCGCGAGGGGGCCGGGTCGCGGTGTCGCCTGGAGAAGGCGGGCGAGGAGAGCGCCGCGAGGGGCCATGACGAACCCGCCCGGTGCCCGGTTCAGGGGAGCCAAGCCGGCGAGGATGCTGTCGGGATACGGGACCGAGGGCGAAAGGTGCGGAGCCGCAAGGTAAGGCATCCCGAGCTCGGCGGCGAGGGCCCGGTAGAACTCCTCCTCCTTGACGAAGCCGTGCCTCAGCAGGAATTCATCGGCCGGCACCCTGGCAAAGCGAGCGAGGATCGCCGCCTGGCGCAGGGCTTCCGGCGAGTGCCCGTGATGAGCCAGAAAGCCGATCTCGACCGGCAATGCTGTTGACTGTGGGCCTCTCTCCGCTAGACCCTGCCTCATGAGCACAGGACACTTTCGATAGGCGCTCTTGTTGGGTGCGGGGTCGCGTGCAAGAGAATATCGATTGATGCTTCCGGATATCGTTACATTGGTTGCGCGGTTCCTCGCCAAGATCAACCCCCTCAGGCTCACCCTGGCCCTGTCGGCTCTCCTGCTGACCGTGAGCCTGGCGCAGGCGCAGGGCGTGAATATCCCGAACTTCTGGGACCCCAGGGCGCAGCTCGACCGGCCGGACCTGCCGGCATCGCGCACGATCCGCTTCCTCGTCGACGACGATTTCCCGCCGCTCCATTTCTCCGGGCTCGACGGCAACCCGACCGGGCTGTCGGTGGAACTCGCCCGCGCCGCCTGCGAGCGCCTGGGCCTGACCTGCACCATTCAGGTCCGCCGCTTCGACACCCTGCTCGATGCCTTGAGCGAACGGCAGGGCGATGTCGTGGCGGCCGCCATCCCGATCACCGCGGACCTGCGGAGCCGCTTTGCCGTCACGGGTCCATATTTCAAGATCCCGGCGCGCTTCACCGCCCGCAAGGACCGCAACCAGCCCGCCCCCGAGGCCAGGACCCTTCAGGGCAAGGCCATCGGCGTCGTCGGCGGCACGGCCCACGAGGCCTTCGCCAAGGCCTTCATCCCGGGCGCCACGCTCAAGGCCTTCCCGGAGCTGGCCGCCGCTCAGGCAGCCCTTAAGGCAGGCGAGATCGACTACCTGTTCGCCGATGGCCTCGGCCTCGCGCTCTGGATCGGGGGAGAGGAGGCGGGGGGATGCTGCGAGTTCTCCGGCGGGCCTTACCTGGAGAGCCGCTTCTTCGGCGAAGGCATCGGCTTCATCACCCGGACCGAGGACGACAACCTGCGCCGGGCCCTCGATTTCGCCCTGCAGCAGCTCTGGAAGGAAGGGAAATACGCGGAGCTTTACCTGCGGTTCTTCCCGATCAGCCCGTTTTAAGCGCCTCTCCCCCCGAGCAGACGGGTTACCGCATTGACCCTCGCGGGTCTGGTCCCTAGTGTGCCGCGCTTCTGGAAGCATTTCCGCAAGCACTAGGCCCATGTCTCACTCTCTGACCCTTGATCCTGCCCTGATTGAAGCTGCACAGACCGCCACCGCCTGGCCTTTCGAGGAGGCGCGCAAGCTCGTCGAGCGGCTCAAACGGACCGGAAAGAAGGAGGCTCTGTTCGAGACGGGCTATGGTCCCTCGGGCCTGCCGCATATCGGCACCTTCGGCGAGGTGGCGCGCACCAGCATGGTGCGCCATGCCTTCCGGGTGCTGACCGGAGACAGCATCCCCACGCGCCTCGTCGCCTTCTCGGACGACATGGACGGCCTGCGCAAGGTGCCGGACAACATTCCGAACAAGGAGCTCGTGGCCTCCGCGCTCGGCAAGCCGCTGACCCAGGTCCCGGACCCCTTCGGCACCCATGACAGCTTCGCGCACCACAACAATGCGCGCCTGCGCGACTTCCTCGACGCTTTCGGCTTCGATTACGAGTTCATGTCGGCGACCGAGTGCTACAAGGCCGGCCGCTTCGACAAGACCCTGCTCACGGTGCTCGAGCGCTACGATGCCGTGATGGCCATCATGCTGCCCTCCCTGCGCGAGGAGCGCCAGCAATCCTATTCGCCCTTCCTGCCCATCCACCCGAAGACCGGCATCGTCATGCAGGTGCCGATCGACGAGCGCAGGCTCGACGCCGGCACCATCGTCTGGCGCGACCCCGACACGGGCGAGCGCTTCGAGACGCCGGTGACGGGCGGGCATGCCAAGCTGCAATGGAAGCCCGACTGGGCCATGCGCTGGGTGGCGCTCGGCGTCGATTACGAAATGGCCGGCAAGGACCTGATCGACAGCGTGAAGCTCTCGGGCGAGATCGCCAAGGCGCTCGGCGGCCTGCCGCCGGACGGGTTCAACTACGAGCTCTTCCTGGACGACAAGGGCCAGAAGATCTCCAAGTCGAAGGGCAATGGGCTCACCATCGACGAGTGGCTGACCTACGGCACGCCGGACAGCCTGCGGCTGTTCATGTTCAACAAGCCGCGCGAGGCGAAGAAGCTCTATTTCGACGTGATCCCGCGGCAGGTGGACGATTACTTAACCTTCCTGGAGAAGTACCCGGCGCAGGATGCCAAGGCGCGCCTGATGAATCCGGTCTGGCATCTTCATGCGGGCGAGCCGCCGGCTCCCGAGCTGGTGTCGTCCGGCGGCGGCAACCAGCCCGGCACGACGATCTCGTTCTCCATGCTCCTCAACCTGGTGGCGGTGGCGAATTCGGAGGATCCCGGCGTGCTGTGGGGCTTCATCCGCCGCTACGCGCCCGGCGTCTCGCCGGAAACCCATCCGCGCCTCGACAGCCTCGTGAAGCGCGCCGTGCGCTACTTCGAGGATTTCGTGAAGCCGCAGAAAACCTATCGTCTGGCGGACGAGGTCGAGGCGGCTTCCCTGCGGCGTCTGGAAGAAGTGCTCGGCTCATTCGAGACCGGGGAGCGTCCCGCAACCGCGGAGGCGATCCAGGAAGAGATCTACAACGTGGGCCGCGCCGAGCCACGCTATCAGGACCTCAAGGCCAAGGGCGCGACGCCGGAGCGCCCGGGCGTGTCCATCGAATGGTTCAACACGATCTACCAGGTGTTGCTGGGCGAGCCCCGCGGGCCGCGCTTCGGCTCTTTCGTCGCTCTCTACGGCGTGAAGGAAACGCGGGCGCTGATCCGAAAGGCGCTCGATGGCGATCTCGTGCGCGAGCACGAAGCTTTCCTGAAAGAGCGAGAGGCCGGCCGGGCGGCGTGAAAGGCGCTTACTGACGCGCCCACATGATCCGGGCCGTCCAGGAGACCTCTTCCGTCGGAAGCACCTGATCTTCCTGGTCCTTGGCGAGGGACGTCATTTCCAGGGTCTTGGCCGAGCGGCGCTTGAGCTCCTTGGCCAGGATCTCCCCACTGGTCGTGCGCACGACGATGCGGTCGCCCTTGCGGGTGCTGGCGGTCGGCGAGACGATGAGGATGTCGCCGTCGCGATAGAGTGGAGCCAGGGAATCGCCCGTGACCTCGAGCGCGAAAACTTTCTCCTGCCCGAAATCGGGGAACTCGATCTCGTCCCAGCCCGGGCCTTCGCTGGGCATGCCTTCCTCGTTGAAGGCCTTGCCGGCTGCCACCTCTTCCATGCCGATCAGCGGGATCATGGAACGGCGCAGGGAGCCCGAGGGCTCGACGAGGCGGAGGAAATCTTCCAGGGACGCGCCGGTGGCTTTCAGGATCTTGGAGATGGACTCCGTGGAGGGCCATCGCTCCCGGCCTTCGGGACTCACGCGCTTCGACTTGTTGAAGCTGGTCGCGTCGAGACCGGCCTTGCGTGCCAATCCTGATGCGGTCATGCCATGACGTGATGCCAACGCATCGATAGCCGCCCACACGCGCTCGTGAGATAACATTGTACTAACCTTCGCTAGGAGCGAAATATAGTGAAAGCGAACCTATAATTAGGAATTAAATGTGACCGAAAACTTAGACAACCACCAACAGACTATTGAGATAATATGTCTAATTTGGGTTGCTCCTGATGTGACGCACGGCTAATCGAGACTTCATGCGCAATATATACAAAATCTGCCCTGCTTTGCTTTGGCAGGAGGCTGAAACGGCCGGATCCTTCGGAGGAGCGCCGGTCGATATCCAGGATGGGTACATCCATTTTTCAACAGAAAAACAGGTCCGCGAGACGGCGAGAAGGCACTTTGCAGGTCAGGACGATCTCCGGCTGATCGCCGTCGATGCCGATTCGCTGGGAGATGCGCTCCGTTACGAGCCCTCCCGGGGAGGGGACCTCTTCCCGCATCTCTATGCTCCTCTGTCCCTCTCCGCCGTCCGATGGGTGAAGCCGCTCCCCCTCGGCGCGGATGGCGAGCACATCTTTCCGGATCTCTCTCAATGATCGGCGCCCTCTTTTCCCTGGCCAGGCCCGCGCTGCACGCGCTCGATGCGGAGACGGCGCACCAGCTGACGATCCGCGGGTTGTCGCTGATGCCCGTGTCGCCCGCGCCTGCGGACGATCCTCGCCTTTCCGTCGATGTTTTCGACAGGCGTTTCCCCAATCCCGTGGGGCTTGCGGCGGGCTTCGACAAGCAATGCGAAGTGCCTGACCAGCTCCTCGGCCTCGGCTTCGGCTTCGTGGAGCTCGGCGGCGTGGTGCCGAAGCCGCAGGCCGGCAATCCGCGGCCGCGGGTCTTCCGGCTGACACGCGATGAGGCCGTGATCAACCGGTTCGGCCTCAACAGCGAGGGACTCGATGCGGCACGCCTGCGGCTCGCGAGCCGTCGCGGACGTCCAGGCATTGTCGGCGTCAATATCGGGGCGAACAAGGATTCGACGGATCGCATCGCCGATTACGTCCTGTGCATCGAGCGTCTGTGCGGGCTGGCCGATTTCCTCACGATCAACGTCTCCTCGCCCAACACGCCGGGATTGCGCGACCTGCAGGGCGAGGCATTTCTCGACGATCTCCTCGCCCGCAGCATGGAAGCGCGCGACCGGGCCGACCAGGGCCGGCGCAAGACGATCGTCCTTTTGAAGATCGCGCCCGATATTTCGCTCGACGCGCTCGATGCGATCGTCGCCACGGCGCTCAGGCGCGGCATCGACGGGCTCACCGTGTCCAACACCACCATTGCCCGTCCCGACAGCCTGAAGGAAAAGGCGCTCGCTTCGGAAACGGGCGGCCTGTCCGGAAAGCCCTTGTTCGTGCCGTCCACGAAGCTCCTCGCCGAGACGTTCCTGCGCGTGGAGCGCAAGATCCCGCTCATCGGCGTCGGCGGCGTGGACTCCGCTGAAGCAGCCTGGGCCAAGATCCGCGCCGGCGCGAGCCTGGTGCAGCTCTACTCGGCTATGGTCTACAAGGGCCCCGGCCTCATCGGCGACATCAAGGACGGGCTGCTCCAGATGCTCGAGAACGAGAAGACGTCGCTGTCGCAAGCCATGGGCCGCGATGCGGCGGCGATTGCGCAGGGGCGGATTTGAGGCCTCGGAACGCGATGCTCACACCATGCTGGCGAAGGTCTTCTTCGCCAGCCGCGGATAGAGGAGGAACTGGCCGAGGCCCCGCGCGCTCAGGAAGGTCAGGAGGGCGATCCAGAGCGCCGTGTTGCCGAGGCTCCCGGCCGTGAGAAGGACGGCTGCATACACGGCGAAGGCGATCACCATCAGGTTGCGCATGGACCGGGTCCAGGTGGCTCCCGTGTAGATGCCGTCGAACGCGAAGGCGGCGGCGCCGAAGAGCGGGGTCAGGGCGGCGAAGACCAGGTAGTCCCGCGCATAGGAGCGCACCTCCGGGTTCGTCGACACGAAGTCGATGAAGAAACCGCCGCCGACGAGGAAGATGCCTGAGACGGCGAGGCCGAAGCCGAGGCTCCATCCCAGGCACAGGCGGATGGCGCGCCGGAAGCTGCACTCATCCTTGGCCCCGATGCTCTGGCCGCACAGGGTCTCGGCCGCCGTGGCGAAGCCGTCGAGGAAATAGCCGCCGATCAGGAACATGTTGTAGAGCACCGCATTCGCCGCGAGTGTGACGTCGCCCGCGCGGGCCCCGAGCGCGCTGAAGATCGAGAAGGCGAGGATCAGCGCCACGTTGCGGATCATGATGTCCCGGTTCATGGCGAGCGTCTGGAGCATGGCTGCCCGGTTCACGACCTCGTGCCATGTGACGGCGAGCGGGTTGGAGCCAAGGCGGCGCAGGACCAGGATGCCGAAGCCCGCGCCCAGCACCTCGGCCAGGGCCGTGCCGATGGCCGCTCCGGCGATGCCGAGGCCCAATCCGAGGACGAGCGCCATGGTGAGCACGATATTGGCCACGTTGATCGCCACCTGCAGCAGCAGGCCGAGATCCGTGCGGCCGCGTCCCAGGGTCGAGCCCAGGATCACATAGTTCGCGAGGGTGAATGGGGCCGCCCAGATGCGGATGAAGAAGTAGGTTGCGAGGGCGTCCGTCACGGACTGGCTCGCCCCTGCCATGGAAAAGGCCAGGGTGGCGATCGGCCATTGCAGAAGGATCAGGAGGAGGCCCGTCACCCCGGCTACCAGGAAGGCGCGGGCCAGCGTCAGGTCGATCTCGTGCCGGTTGCCGGCCCCGGTCGCCTGGGCGGTCAGGCCGGCGGTCGCCATGCGCAGGGAGCCGAAGCTCCAGAACACGAAATCGAAGATCACGGCGCCGAGTGCCACCGCCCCGAGAAGATGCGCCTCGCCGAGCCGCCCGATCACCGTGGCATCGACGAGGCCGAGGAGCGGCGTCGTCACATGCGACAGGGTCATCGGCAACGCGAGGGCCAGGATGCGGCGGTGGGAGATGTCCAGCCGCTTTGCGGTCGGCGAGCCGTCCATGACGATCCTCTAAGGTCTCAGCGTCGATTGCTGAACAGGCGGGAGATGAGCCAGAGCGGCACGACGATGACCGCGCCGTAGAGGATCCAGCGACCCACGTCGAGGACCGTTTCCAGGCTGAGGTCCAGGACGGAGGCGATCCAGTTGATCAGGCGCTCGATCAGCTCGAAGGGCGTGATGTCGTAAAAGGCCAGGAACGCGCCGACGAGCAGGGACAGGAAGATCAGCTTCGCCAGCACGGAGCCGGGGGAGCCGCCGAGAAAACGGTTCAGGTTGGACATGTCCTCATCTCGTCAGAAAGCGTAGCTGGAAGAAAGCGTAATGGACTTGGAGCCGCTGCGTGTGCTTCATCGCAAGGGCCGGCGACGAACGCAACCCAAACCGAGTTTCGCATGATCGATCCAGCCCTTTTCGATCCCTCCGCCATCAGCGACGAGATCCGCGCCCAGAATGCCGAGATCGTGGCGAAGCTCGCGGCTCTGCCCGATCCGATGTCGGTTCCTCCGGCCTTGGTGCGGGAGCGGCGGCGCCAGGGGCTGGGGCCTTTCCCCCTGATGCCGTCGAGCAGCCGTGCCCGGACCATCGCCGTCGACGGGCCGGCCGGTCCCATTCCCCTGCGGATCATCGCCCCGGACAACCCGCGCGGCGTCTATTTCCACATCCATGGCGGCGGCTGGACCTGGGGCACGGCTGACGAGCAGGATCCGTGGCTCGACCGTCTGGCCGAGAGATGCGGCCTTGCGGTGGTCTCGGTCGAGTACCGGCTCGCCCCCGAGAATCCCTATCCGGCCGCGCCCGACGATTGCGAGGCGGCGGCCCTCTGGGTCGTCCGGGAGATGGAGGGCCGGTTCGGCACCTCGCGCCTGTTCATCGGCGGCGAGTCGGCGGGTGCCCATCTCTCGGCGGTGACGATCCTGCGCCTGCGGGACAGGCATGGCCTGATGCCCTTCCGGGGCGCCAATCTGTTCGCCGGCTGCTACGATCTGTCCCTGACGCCGAGCGTCCGGCACTGGGGCAGCGAGCGGCTGATCCTCAATACGAACGACGTGAAGGTCTTCGCCGATAATTTCTGCGGCCATGTCCCGGACCGGCGCGATCCCGACATCTCGCCCCTTTATGCCGACCTGAAAGGCCTGCCGCCGGCCCTGTTCTCGGTGGGCACAAAGGACATGCTTCTCGACGACACCCTCTTCATGGCGTCGCGCTGGGTGGCCGCCGGCAACAGGGCCGAGCTCGCCATCTGGCCCGGCGGCTGCCACGTGTTCATCCGGTTCGACAGCGCCATGAGCGAGCAGGCGCTGTCGCGGATCGACGGGTTCGTCGAGGGGCTCTGAGTTTCAGTTGTAAGGGAAGCTCTTTCCTCATCCTGAGGAGCCTGCGCAGCAGGAGTCTCGAAGGAGGATCCAGGGCTCTCTGGAGACGCCTCGCCCTTCGAGACGCTTCGCTCCTCAGGGTGAGTTTCTGAGCTTCTGCTCTAATCGGCTCCGGCCGGGGAGGGGCGCTGGGTCACGCCGATCTTCGAGGCGGCGATGACCGCCTGCGTGCGGCTGTCGACCCCGAGCTTGTCGAGGATGGCGGAGACGTGGGCCTTCACGGTCGCCTCCGAGACCCCGAGCTCATAGGCGATCTGCTTGTTGAGCAGGCCCTCGGACAGCATGGTCAGGACACGGACCTGCTGCGGGGTCAGGGTGCCGAGCCGGCGCACGAGATCGGCGGTTTCCGCATCCTCGGAGGCGGAGAGATCCACGTCCGGCGGGGTCCAGGTG
>JAEWKH010000112.1 GCA_023386155.1 Pseudomonadota bacterium | reverse complement strand
CTTTTATGGCGCCGTCCTGCGATAGGCGCATGGCGAGTATGTGATCCTGTGACTTCAACTAAAGTCGGAACGGGCTTATCTTCCTGACAACGATAACAGAGGAACGCTGAAGGGTCTCAGCACCAATCTGTTGGAGATGAGCCCATGACCGCAGCCGTTTTTTCGACCGCTCTCGTTACCACCCCTGAGAAGCCGTCCAGACTTTCACTTATTGCGACTCGCATCGTCGATGCTCTCGTCGAAAGCCGCGCCAGGCGCGCCGCGACGGAACTGCGCCGCCACGAGGCGTTCATCCAGGACCTGAGCCGCCGGCAGGATCATTCCGCCCAGTTCCTCGACCAGGCCGACCTGTTGCCGGCCAAGATCTGACCATAACCTTTGAAAGCGAGACGATACCATGATCATCATCACCGCCATGAAGGCCATCCGCGAAGTCTGGACTGAAAGCCTCAAGCTGCGCCGCGAACTCGCGAAGCGCTATCCGGGCGTCCTGGCCGAGTAACGCGGACTACGGGCGAGGGAGTGGACGAGCGCCGCCCCGCGTCAGCACCAGCGCCGCCCAGCCGTCGAGCTCGTAGCGGCGCTGCAGGTGCCAGCCCTGGTGGGCATAGGCCGACAGGACGCCGGGAACGTCCCGGATCAGCAGGCCCGACAGGATGATCGTCCCATCCCAGCTCGCCACGCGGGCCAGGGACGGCGCCAGCATCCGCAGAGGCTTGGCGAGGATATTGGCGAAGACCAGGTCGAAATGGCCCGTGCGGTCAGCCTCCGCATGGCGAATGCCTGGGCCGACATAGAGCTTCATGAAGGCGCCGATCCCGTTCAGCCGCGCATTCTCGCGCGCCACGCGCACCGCCTCCGGGTCGATATCGCCGGCCACCACGGGCCGCTTCAGAATTTTCGCCGCCGCGAAGGCCAGGATGCCCGTGCCGGTGCCGACATCGAGCACATGGCGCGGCGTGCGCATCTTCAACTCATCCACGAAGGCCAGCAGGCAGCCCTTGGTGGTGCCGTGATGGCCTGTGCCGAAGGCGAGTCCCGCCTCGATCTCGATCGCGATGTCGCTGGGGCGCCGTTCCGGCCGGTCGTGCGAGCCGTGGACGAAGATGCGGCCCGCACGGACGGGCTTGAGCCCCTCCAGCGACGTCTTCACCCAGTCCTTCTGCTCGAGGGGCAGGAAGACGCCCTTGTCCGCCTCCTCCCCGACGATGGGGCGCAGCAGGTTCCGGATCGCCGCCTCGTCGGGCTGATGGGCGAAATAGGCCTCCAGCATCCATGGCCCGCCATCCTCCGTCTCGAAGGAGGCGACCGCCGTTTCGGCCGGGTCGAAGATCTCTCCGATCATGTCGGTCATGGCGCGCGCGGAGCGCTCGTCCGTGGTGATGCGGAAGACGTGGGTGGGGCGATTGGGATGCAGACCTTCAAGCATGAAAGTGGCCTTAGCACCCCTTTCACCGCAGGTCACCTGTCCGCGAGATTGGGCCCTTCCTGGAACCGGCAGGGTGGCGTTCCGTTGTGCCATCACCTGAAGTCGGCCGCGGCAGGCGGCCGCGCCTGTTCCCTTTCCAGGAGATTCCCATGACCGGACGTCTTTTCGACAAGGTTGCCATCGTGACCGGTGCCGGCACCGGCATCGGTGAGGCCATTGCGCTCAAGTTCGCCCAGGAGGGGGCGCGCCTCCTTCTGGTCGGACTTCCGGACGATCCCGTGGACGATGTCGCCCGGACGATCAATGGGGCCGGCGGCTTCGCGGAGACATATCTCGGCGACATCGCCGAGGAGCGCCATGCCCAGGCGGCGGTCGAGGCCTGCGTGAGCGCCTATGGCCGTCTCGATGTCCTTGTCAACAATGCCGGCGTGTTTCTGGCGGCGGCAGAAACCCAGGACTATCCGATCGACAAGTTCGACGAGACACTGAGGTCGAATGTCCGTTCCGTGTTCCTGATGACAAGGTTCGCACTGCCGCACCTCCAGAAGACCTACGGCAACATCATTTCCACCGGCTCGGAAGCCGGCATGATCGGGATCGCCAAGAACACGATGTATGGGGGTACGAAAGCCTTCATCCATTCCTTCATGCGGGGTGTCGCCGTGGAGCAGGCAGCGCATGGCGTACGGGCCAATTGCGTCTGCCCCGGGCCCATCGATACAGCCTGGACCCATAAATCGAGCGGGCCTATGGACCGCCAGATGGAATCCATGATGATCGATGCAACGCCGATGGGTCGGCGCGGCACGCCGGAAGAGGTGGCGAATGTGTTCTGCTTCCTCGCGTCGGATGAAGCGAGCTACGTCACTGGCGCGCTCTATGCTGTCGATGGCGGCGTGACGATCGCGAAGGGAGCTGTCGGCTCCATGGCATCGTCGCATTTCAAGAAGCAGCCGCAGGGAAAATTGCCGACCCGTCACTCCCATGAGGGACTGACGAACAAGGACTACGAGACCCTGACCTGAGACGGGCGGCGATGGAGAGATCCGGCGCCGGTCGTCAGGCCGGCGTCAGCTCCCTTGTTCCTTCGAGAACCTTGAGGCGCTCGGCCTCCTTGAGCCTGTATTCGCGCTGCACATCCGTGACGTAGTCGCGCACGATGGGTGCCGCATCGCGCTTGCGCGCCAATTGCATGTGGAACACGAGCTGGCTGCCCGTGGTGAACATGGTCTCGGCACTGATGAGGTAGAACTCGAACATCCGGCAGAAGCGCTCGTCGTACATCGCGGCGATCTTCTCCCGATTGGCCTCGAAGCGCCGGTGCCAATGGTTGAGCGTCTTGGCATAGTGAAGGCGCAGGAACTCGAGATCCGTCACCCACAGCTGGTTCTGCTCGACAACGGGGAACACCTCCGACAAGGCGGGGGAGTAGGCCCCGGGGAAGATGTACTTCCTGAGCCATGGGCTCGCGGTTCCGGGCGGGCTCATCTTGCCGATGGAGTGGAGCACCATGAGGCCGTCATCGTCGAGAAGCGCATTGATCTTCTTGAAGAACTCGCCGTAGTGGTGCACGCCCACATGCTCGAACATGCCTACTGACACGATGCGGTCGAACTTCTTGTCCACCTTGCGATAGTCGAGCAGCTCGAAGCGCACGCGGTTCGAGAGGCCGGCGCGCCGCGCCTTCTCGTTGGAGAGTTCGTGCTGCTCCTTCGACAGCGTGACGCCCGTGACGTCCACGTCCTCCATCGCCGCGAGATAGAGCGCGAGGTCGCCCCAGCCGCTGCCGATGTCGAGGACCCTCATGCCAGGCCTCAGCTGAAGCTTCGAGGCGATGAGACGGAGCTTGTTCTGCTGCGCCTCTTCCAGAGTATCGTCATCGTTGACGAAGTAGGCGCAGGAATACTGCATGCCCTTGTCGAGGAAGAGCTTGTAGAAATCGTTTCCGAGATCGTAGTGATGCGCCACGTTCGCTTGAGCTTTGCCGACCGGGTTCGCCTGCTGGAACCGCTTCACGGTGCGCGAGATGCGCTTCAGCACGTTCTGCAGCGGATAATGGGCCAGGGTCGAGCGGTTCATCGAGAAGAGGTTCAGGAAATCCCTCAGGGACGAGCCGTCCTCGAAGCTCATGCGCCCGTCCATATAGGCCTCGCCCGCATGCAGCTCCGGATTGAGGAAGAGCTTGTGATAGAGCGAGCGGTCCGTGAGTCTCATGGTGACGCTCGGGCCGGGCTTCTCGCCACCGAAGACGTGCACGCCGCCCTCCGCATCGATCACCTTCAGGGTGCCTGCGCGAACGAAGGATTTGAGCATGTGCGACAGCGGGAACATGGGCACCTCTTCGATGGCTCGTCTGGGGGCGGATCGTTCCACAGTCCCAGGCGGGTGGCTAGAGGAAAATCCCGCAAATCAGAATTCGTCTAAAATACAGGAAAGACAGTCCCTTCGGGGAACATCCATCAGTCCCTCCGGTTGGAAGGCAGACTCTCATGGGGGCGAGAGTTGCCACGCAATTCATCGCACAGGAGTAGCCGATGTTCTTCCGTCAGCGGCAACTGGCTTATCATGCCAAGCCGGACAAACCCGATCCGCTCTTCGCCAAGATGCTTCAGGAGCCCCTGGGCGGCCAATGGGGCGAGATCAGCGTGATGATGACCTACCTGTTCCAGGGCTGGAACTGCCGCGGTCCGCAGAAGTACAAGGACATGATCATGGACATCGGCACCGAGGAGATCGGCCATGTCGAGATGCTCGCCACCATGATCGCGCGCCTGCTCGAAACCTCGCCGGTGGAGCAGCAGGAGGACATGGCCAGGAACTCGGTGGTCGGGGCCGTGATGGGCGGGGCTCGGGTGGAGGATGCCATCGTGGCCGGCATGAATCCTCAGCACTATATCGTAGCAGGTCTCGGGGCCCGCCCGAACGACAGCGCGGGCAATCCCTGGACCTCGGCCTACACCATCGCGAGCGGCAACCTGCTCGCCGATTTCCGCTTCAACGTGACGGCCGAGAGCCAGGGGCGCCTTCAGGTGGCCCGCCTGTACAACATGACGAACGATGCCGGTGTCCGGGACATGCTGTCGTTCCTCATCGCGCGCGACACCATGCACCAGAACCAATGGCTGGCCGCGATCCGCGAACTGGAAGAGGAGGGGCTCGAGGAAACGCCGGTCCCGTCGAACTTCCCGCAGGATCTGGAGAAGAGCGAGGTCGCCTATCAGTTCCTGAACCACTCCGAGGGCATGGAAAGCCAGCAGGGTCGCTGGGCGCAGGGGCCCGCCCCGGACGGCAAGGGAACCTTCACCTATGTGGATCGTCCGCCGGCCTACACGGAAGACGAAGGCCAGCTCAACCCCGTCGACCCACGCACCTACGGCACGCCGCCGACGCCGGTGCCGCCGATCGCGGCGGAGTGACCGCTGCGGGAGCCAAACCCGCTGTCATGGCCGGGCTCGTCCCGGCCATCTTGCTTCAGAGAGATACGGCCAGATCCGTGTCGCGGCGCAGGGCATTCACCCCAGCGCCTCGACGAAGCTGTCCAGCACCATCTTGCGCCCGGCCTTGTCGAACTCGACGGTGAGCTTGTTGCCGTCCACCGCCTCGATGGTGCCCGGGCCGAACTTGGTGTGCAGGACGCGTCCGCCGACCGAAAAGCCAGAGCCGCCGGTGGACTTGGCCACCAGTTCGCCCTCGATCAGCATCGGCCCGCGCCTGTCGCCGGAGCGACGGGCGGAATAACCGCCATCTCCCGTCGAGGCGCGATGGGCCTGGGCACGCTGCCAGCCGGGGGTCTGGTAGGAGGAGCCGCTGAAGGGCTGCATGCGGTCGAAGCGCGAGCCGCCGCCATAGCCGCCATAGGAGAAATTCGCGGGAGCCTCGACGATCTCCACGTTCGTCTCCGGCAGGTCGTCGACGAAGCGGCTCGGGACGGTCGAGTTCCACAGGCCGTGGATGCGCCGGTTGGAGGCGAAATAGATCTTGGCGCGACGCCGGGCGCGGGTGAGGCCCACATGGGCGAGGCGGCGCTCTTCCTCGAGGCCGGCGCGGCCGCTCTCGTCGAGCGCGCGCTGGTTCGGGAACAGGCCTTCCTCCCAGCCGGGCAGGAACACCGTGTCGAACTCCAGGCCCTTGGCCGCGTGGAGCGTCATCAGGCTCACGCGCTCGGTGGTGTCGCTCTCGTTGGCTTCCATCACCAGGGAGACATGCTCGAGGAAGCTCTGCAGGTCCGGGAACTCCTCCATGGAGCGCACGAGCTCCTTGAGGTTTTCCAGGCGTCCCGCCGCATCGGCCGATTTGTCCTTCTGCCACATGTCGGTATAGCCGGATTCCTCCAGAACCGTCTGGGCGACTTCGGACTGCGTCATGGTCTCCGAGAGCTTCGACCAGCGGCCGAAGGAGATCAGAAGGTCGCGCAACGTGGCGCGGGGCTTGGGCTTCAGCTCGTCGGTCTCGACGATGAAGCGCGCCGCCTCCATCAGCGGCACGCGGGCAGCGCGGGCATGGTTGTGCAGCACCTGGATCGTCGCATCGCCCAGGCCGCGCTTCGGGGTATTCACGATGCGCTCGAAGGCAAGGTCGTCCGCAGGCTGGTTGACGACGCGCAAGTAAGCCAGTGCGTCGCGGATTTCCGCGCGCTCGTAGAAGCGCGGGCCGCCGATGACCCGATAGGGGACGCCGAGCGTCACGAGCCGGTCTTCGATCTCGCGCATCTGGGCGGAGATGCGCACCAGGATGGCGATTTCCGAGAGCGGATGCTTCTTGGCGTGCAGCGCCTCGATTTCCTCGCCGATGAGGCGCGCCTCGTCCTCGGAATCCCAGGCGCCGGTGATCGTCACCTTCTCGCCCGGCTCGTCTTCCGTGCGCAGGGTCTTGCCGAGACGGCCCTGGTTCTTGGCGATGAGGCCCGACGCCGCGGAGAGGATGTGGCCTGTGGAGCGGTAGTTGCGCTCCAGGCGGATCACGGTGGCGCCGGGAAAGTCGTGCTCAAAGCGCAGGATGTTGTCGACCTCGGCGCCGCGCCAGCCATAGATCGACTGGTCGTCGTCGCCGACGCAGCAAAGGTTCTTGCGCGCCTGGGCGAGGAGCCTCAGCCAGAGATACTGGGCCACGTTGGTGTCCTGGTACTCGTCCACCAGCATGTAGCGGAAGCGGTTCTGGTACTGCTCCAGGATGTCCGAATGCTCGCGCCACAGGCGCAGGCATTCGAGCAGGAGGTCGCCGAAATCGACGGCGTTCAGGACCTTCAGCCGTTCCTGATAGGCGCGGTAGAGGCGCCCTCCCTTGCCGTTGGCGAAAGCCCCGGCCTCGCCGGCGGGCACCTGATCCGGGCCGAGGCCCCGGTTCTTCCAGCCGTCGATATGGCCGGCGAGCTGGCGCGCGGGCCAGCGCTTCTCGTCGATGCCCTCGGCCTCGATCACCTGCTTCATCAGGCGCAGCTGGTCGTCGGTGCCCAGGATGGTGAAGTCGGACCGCAGGCCGACGAGTTCCGCATGGCGCCGCAGGATCTTGGTGCCGATGGAGTGGAAGGTGCCGAGCCACTGCATCCCCTCGGCCACGGGGCCGATGACGGAGGTGATGCGCTCGCGCATCTCCCGCGCCGCCTTGTTGGTGAAGGTCACGGCGAGGATCTGGGACGGATATGCCTTGCCGGTGGCGATCAGGTGTGCGATCCGGGTGGTCAGCACGCGGGTCTTGCCGGTGCCGGCGCCAGCCAGCACGAGGACCGGCCCCTCCGTGGCCTCGACAGCGGCGCGCTGTTCCGGGTTCAGGCCGTTCAGGTAAGGCGATTGCGGCGCAACCGCCGCACGGGCGCGGGCGCTCAAGGAGCCGGACGCCGGCTCATGGGCAAGGCTGTCCTGGGGATCGGGTCTGGGGTCGGACTGATTCATCGGCGGGACCATGGATCAAAAGGCGAACGGCGTCGAGCCCGAAGTCCTGTCGATCCTGCCGCAGGCTCGAACTTCCAGGCTTCCATTTCATTGTCGAAGGAGGCCTCCACCCCCATATGGGTATGGCAGGCCTGAAGAGGAATGTCCCATGCGTTTCATGGTGGCCCTTGCCATCGCGTCGAGCTTTGTCCTGGCCGTACCGGTCGAGGCGCAGACGCGCCTGCCGCGCACCAGCCCGGCCGAGCGGAGCACGGACGAGATCAACCGCCGGATCCAGCAGGATCAGCGGATCCTGGGCGTCGAGCAGGATATTCAGAGCAAAAGCAACCAGATCCGGCAGAATGTCGACCGGGACCGTCTTTTCGCCCCCCGATATCTCCCGCCGGTGCCGCGCGTGGGCTGCGGGCGTGGAAAAGGTTGCTAGAGCATCGGATCCGATGCTTCTTCTCTCAGCTGGCGCATCGTTGAGTGCGCAAAACCGGATCCACTTTTCCGTAGGATGCGCTAGTGCCGGGTTCCCGAGGCCGATAGCGCGTCCTGAATCTCGGCTTTATGCGGGATTCCGATGACGCGCCCAAGCCCCTGAGGCCTCGTCAGGCGTGCATGGGTGGTCTTCATCACGGCGAGATTGGCGGCAATGTCGTCAGGGAAGTGGCAGACCTTCCTGGTTTCCATGTCCACGTGAAGGGACAACCCTTCCATCGTGGCCGCAACCCAGCCCTCCGTGGCGTGGCGGATCTCCAGGTAGTAGTGGATGCGCTTCTCGTCGAAGTCGATGAGCTGGAGCGTGACGCGTGCCCGGTCGTGCATCTTCAGCTCACGCTTGTAGACCGTATGGATCTCGGCCACGAAGAAGGACGCCTTGCGCTTTTCCAGGTAATCGTGGCCCAGCCCCACCAGGCTGAAGCCCTCCTCCACGGCCCGGTCGAAGAGCAAGTGGTAATAGGCCATGTTCATGTGGCCGTTGTAGTCGATCCAAGCGGGCTCGACCCGCATCGTGGAGGACACGAAAGGCGCGAAGAAAAAGACGGGCGTCCGCTTTTCCATGGTCAGACTCGGCGCTCCATTCCGCTCAGACGAGTATCCCTTTCACGATAGCACAGGAATGTTAGCACATTCATGCGGCCTGTGCATGAGGGGTATGGCATCTTTCTCATCCGGAGTGTTGCCTTTGCAACGGTTCTGGTAGCTATGGGTGAAACGAGCATCACAATCGGATCTGAAGCCTCCATGAATGCCCCCCAAGCGACCCTCCGCCCGAAAGCCACGGACGCCACCATCGCCACCCTGTCGTCCGAACTCTCCCGGCGCTTCGGCGATCGGGTCGCGACCTCGGCCGCAGTGCGCGAGCAGCATGGGCATACGCTGACATGGGTGAAGAACCAGCCGCCGGACATCGTGGTCTATCCCCGGACGACGGAGGAAGTGTCGGAGATCGTCACGCTCTGCGCCGCGCGTGGGGTTCCGGTCATTCCCTATGGCACTGGCACCTCGCTGGAAGGACATATCAATGCTCCCTATGGCGGAGTTTCCATCGATCTGAGCCTGATGAAGCGCATCATCGCGGTCCATGACGAGGACCTCGACTGCGTGGTCGAGGCGGGCGTCACCCGCAAGGAGCTGAACGAGTACCTGCGGGACAAGGGCCTGTTCTTCCCCATCGATCCGGGGGCGGATGCCTCCATCGGCGGCATGGTGGCGACGCGCGCCTCCGGCACCAACGCGGTCCGCTACGGGACCATGAAGGACGTGGTGCTGGCGCTCACCGCGGTGCTGCCCAACGGGGAGATCGTGAAGACGGCGAGCCGGGCCAAGAAAAGCTCGGCGGGCTACGACCTGACCCGCCTCCTCATCGGCTCGGAGGGGACGCTCGGCGTCGTCACGGAGATCACCCTGAAGCTCCACGGCATCCCGGAGGCGATCTCGGCGGGCATCTGCCCGTTCCCCTCCGTGAAGGCGGCCTGCGACGCTGTGATCATGACGATCCAGACCGGCATCCCGGTGGCGCGGATCGAGCTGCTTGACGAGGTCCAGGTGAAGGCGGTCAACCTTCACTCCAAGCTGACCCTGCCGGAGAGCCCGCTGCTGCTCCTGGAATTCCACGGCTCCGAGGCCGGGGTGCAGGAGCAGGCCGAGCGCTTCGGCGAGATCGCGACCGAATTCGGCGGCGGGCCGTTCGAGTGGGCTACGAAGCCGGAGGAGCGCTCGCGCCTCTGGCAGGCAAGGCACGATGCCTATTGGGCGGCCAAGGGCCTGCGGCCCGGCGCGCAATCGGTGGCGACCGATGTCTGCGTTCCCATCTCGCGCCTCGCCGAATGCGTCGATGCGACCAAGCAGGACATCCTGGAAAGCGGTCTCGTGGCTCCCATCGTGGGCCATGTGGGCGACGGCAATTTCCACGTCCAGCCCCTCGTGAACACGGACGATCCGGCGGAAATCGAGGCCTGCGAGGCCTTCGTGGACCGGCTGGTGCGGCGGGCGGTCGCCATGGAGGGCACCTGCACGGGCGAGCACGGGGTGGGCCAGAAGAAGATGCGGTATCTGGAATTGGAGCATGGGCCGGCCGCGCTGGGCCTCATGCGCGTCTTGAAACAGGCGATCGACCCTCACAACATCATGAACCCGGGCAAGATCGGTTCGCTTTGACAGTGGAACACGTGGAACAGCGCTCCCGGTCCTGGGCGTCATGAGATAAGGACGTGTCACTGTAACGGAGAGAAGGCGGCCTCTTGCGCGATATCCTGACGATCATCGCATCCATCGTGATCCTGGTCCTGGCGGTTGCCGTCGCGGCGCCTCCCTTCGTGAATTGGGAGGCCCATCGAGACGCCATCGACCGGATGATCTCGCGCGCATCCGGCACGGAAGCCCGGACGGAGGGCGGGATCAGCATCCGCCTTCTGCCTGCCCCCAGGGTCATCCTCGACCGGCTCAGGCTCGGCGGCAAGACGCCGGATTCCCCGGTCCTGATCGCCGATGGCATCCGCGCCGAGGTCGCCCTGACACCCCTGCTCCGGGGGGAGGTGCGCTTCACGGAAACGCGGCTGGGCCGGGCCGACATGCACATCCCGGTTTCCGGCGACGGCGAATGGCGCCTGCCGCCGGATCTGGTGTCGGGCAGCGGCCGAGGCCGCGAATGGGCCATCGAGAACCTCACCGTAGGCCAGCTTCTCGTCACCACCCAGAGCGCGAGTACGGGGCGCACGAACCAGGCCTTCGCCGAGAATGTCTCCATCGAGGGCCAGAAGCTGATCGGGCCCTGGCGGGTCGAAGGCACGACGGCCGGGGTGCCCTTTCGCCTTGTCACGGGAGAACTGGCCGAGGACAAGACCGTTCAGGTGAAGCTCTCGGGCGGAGGCGACATCTATCCCCGTTTCGATCTCGATGCCCGGCTCGGCCTGAGCGAGGGAGCCGGCGAAGCCGCGACCCCGCAGGTCTCCGGCAAGGCCAAGGTCCTGTTCGGTCCTCCGGCCCAGATCGCGGCTGCGGGCATTCCGATTCCCATCGCGGTCGAGACCGAGTTCAGGACGGTGCCGGGCGCCGTCGAACTCACTCCGGTCAGCCTGGAGGCCGGGGAGGGCGGGGCGAGCCTGCGCATGGCCGGCGAGGGCCGGATCGGGCTCAACGATCCCCGCATCTCCCTGAAGCTCGAAGGCCGACGGCTCGATGCGGACAGCTTCATCCTGTCCGGCAACGGGCAGGACTTCAAAAGCAGGCTCGCGCAATGGTCCCTCCCGCTGATCCGGGTTCCGATCGATCTCGACCTCAAGATCGACAGCATCGGCCTGGGCCAGGAGGACCTGTCGAATGCGGTTCTGCGCCTGTCCCTCGACACGGGCCGGGCGACCCTCGACCGGATCGAGTTCAATGCTCCGGGCGAGACGCGGGTCGCGCTCGAGGGACAGCTCGGCCTGACCACCAGGGGCGGCATCAACGGCAAGGTGGCGCTGGCCTCCAACGCCTCCGACCGCCTGGCGCGCTACCTCGCCCGCATCGGCCTCAACTCGCCCCTGCTCAGGGTGCTCGATGGGCGCCCGATCGAGGCCTCGTCGGAAATCGCCTTTTCGAACCCCGTCCTCTCCTTCAACCGCCTGAGGCTGAAGACGGGTGAATCGGTCCTGACCGGGAACGCCCGCTTCACGGCGCCGGAGGCCAACGAGCGCGGCAAGCTGGAAGCCCAGATGGCCATCCAGGGCCTGAACCTCGACGACCTGCCGCAGGTATCGAGCGTCTTCCAGGCCACCGAAAACATCGATGTCGGTTTCATCCTCGACGCACGCGGGGTCAGCGCCGGAAAGAGCGCTCCGACCGGGCGGATCTCGGCCCGGATCCTGTCCGACGGACCGGCGCTCCTCGTCGAGACTCTCGACATCGTCGATCTAGCCGGCGCCAATGCCCGGGTGCGGGGGCGCATCGCGCCGGACGGCTCGGGACAGATCACGGGCAAGGTCACGGCCCAGCGCGCCAATCCCCTGGTCGACCTGCTGGGGAGCGTCTGGATCGGCGGGATCTCCAAGCTCGTGCCGACTTTCGTGCGCGAGGGCGCGCTCGACCTCGACGTCACCTCGGAGCGTGTCGCGCCGGCTCCCGGCTCGACCGAGCTGCGGCTGCGCACGACCGCGAAGGGGCGGGTGGCCGGAGGGCCGTTCGAAGGTCAGGTCGAGTCGCTCGACGGGCGGACCGAGAGCCTCACCATCGCCCTGTCCGCCGACAATACGGGACGCTGGGTCAACCGGGCGAACATGGCCGGGCTGAACCGGCCTTCCAGGATCGATCTGCGCGGGGTCCGGGTCGGGTCCGGGTTGTTCAACGTCACCGTCGCGGGCGACCTTGCCGGCGTCAAGATGACGACGGCACGGCCCTTCGCCCTGAGCGAGACCGACGACGTGGTGGATAGCGGCGAGGTCGAAGTCTCTACGGCGGACATCACCCCGTTTCTGCAGCTCCTGGGCGACGGCGCCGGTGTGGCTCCGCCGGTGCCCGTGAACGGGCGCGTGACGCTCGGCCGGGAGCGGGGGGCGACTCTGCTCGACATCGGCGGCAAGGTCTCGAACGACAACGTGCAGGCGCGCCTCGTCATGGCTTCCCGCTCGGAGATCGGCGGGGAGGTGTCACTCGGCCGGCTGTCCCTGCCGTGGCTCGTGGCGGCCCTGTCGCTCAACGTTCCGGGGGATCAGGCCGCCACGGCCATCTGGTCCACGGCCCGCTTCGGCCAGAGCGGGCGCCTCGTCACCGGCGGTCAGGTGACCTTCCGGGTCGGGACGCTCGAACTGGGCCGCGGCCTCCAGGCGAGCCGCGCCTCCTTCGTCCTCGGAGCGCAGTCGGACGGCATCTCCATCCGCAACCTCGACGCCACCATCGGGTCCGGGCGGATCACGGGCTCGGCCACCATCACCCGGCAGGGCGGGACGGCGACCATCGTCGGCGAGGGCGCACTCCAGGGGGTGCCCCTCTGGGCGCTTGCCGGATCCTCGCCCTTCGAGGCGGTCCTGTCCGGCCCGCTCCGGTTCGGCACCGCGGGCGCGAGCCCGTCCGAACTCGTGGCCAATCTCGGCGGCGCGGGCGACTGGCAGGTCACGAATCTTCGCTTGCCCGCTGCCGATCCGACCGTCTTCGACAGGGTCCTCAAGCGCGCGCTCGCCGAGAACGATCCTCTGGCCGAGGGCAAGGCGGAAGCGATCCTCGGGATCGAGCTGGGGCGGGCTCCCTTCAACGCTTCCCCCGTCAAGACCTCGGCCGCGCTCGTCGGCGGCCTGTTGCGCCTTTCGCCCTTCGTGGCCGAGAGCGGAGCGGCCCAATGGCAGGGTGCGGTCACATACGATTTGAAGACCCTGCAGTTCGATGCGCGCGGCGCGCTCACCGCCAAGGCGTCGCCGCCAGAATGGGTCGGCGCTCCGCCCTCGGTCGGCCTCAACTGGCAGGGCTCGCTGTCGGCTCCCGTCCGCCAGGTCGATGCGGGCCCGTTCCGCAACGGGCTCGCCGCCATCGTGCTCAAGCGCGAGCTGGAGAAGATCGAGGCCTTCGAGCGCGCCGCGGCCGAGCGGCAGCGCCAGATCGACGCCCAGCGGGAGGCGGAGCGGCAGCGCGCCAAGGCGGCCGAGGAGGAAGCGCTCCGCCAGGCCCGGGCCCGCGCGGAGGCCGAGCGCGCCCGCCGGGACGCGGAGCGGCTGCAATCGGAGCACCAGAACCAGCCGGAGGGAGAGCCCGAGGCGGCACCGCCGCCGAATGCCCCGCCGCCCTTGACCCCGCCGGTCCAGATCGGCCCGCCGCCATCCGTCTACGGGG
>JAEWKH010000016.1 GCA_023386155.1 Pseudomonadota bacterium | reverse complement strand
TCGTTCATTGTGAGGCGCAGGCACTTTTCCCTCCCCCTTGTGGGGAGGGGGGCTGCGAGGGCAGCCGGGGTGGGGGTGTGGGCGATAGTCGATGAAGCTGTGGCGCTTGACCACCTCTCCCGTGGGGAGAGGTCGACGCGCGTGAGCGCGGCGGGTGAGGGGTTACAGGTCCATCCGGAAAGGTCGTACCCCCTCACCCTCGCTACGCTCGACCTCTCCCCATGGGAGAGGTGAGGCTACGGCACTGTCGCGCCTGACTTTTATAGACTATCGCCCACACCCCCACCTCCACCTCCTCCCCACCGCAAGTCGGGTGTTCCCGACTTGCGCAACAAGAACGGATCTCGGGAACACCCGAGATCCGGGTCGGGTGTTCCCGACTTGCGCAACAAGAACGGATCTCGGGAACACCCGAGATCCGGGTCGAGTGTTCCCGACTTGCGCAAGAGGATGCCCATCTCAGGCAGGCCTGAGATGGGTGGGGAGGAGAGTAGGTTGCGCTTCACGCGCCAGTCTTTCAGGGTGAGAAGGTATTGAAAGCGTCGTCACTGGCACAGGGCCGGTGATGACATAGAAGGATCATACCGCTCACGAATCCGATACCGCCGCCGCGATCCTCGGCGCGAGCGCACTGCTGAGAATGTCCGCAGGCTGCCCCGAGGCGACGACCCGCCCATCGGCCACGAAGGCCATCTGGTCGGCCACGTCCGCCACATCTTCCGGGGTGTGGATCGTCATGAGGATGGTGACGGGCCGTTTGCGCCGCAACTCGTCGACGAGCAGGATCATGTCGCGGCGCAAGGATGGATCGAGGCCGCTGAACGGCTCGTCGAGCAGGATCAGGGGGCGGCCGGAGATGAGCGCGCGCGCCAATGCCACGCGCTGACGCTGCCCGCCCGACATTTCGCCGGGCTTGCGGTCGTCGAAGCCCCCGAGGCCGACCGAATCCAGCACGTCGTCCACGAGAGTTTTCTCGTCCTTGCTCAGCCGCAGGGAAGGGCGCAGGCCCAGCGCCACGTTCTGCGCCACGCTCAGGTGCGGAAACAGGTTGTGATCCTGGAACACGATCGCCACGGGGCGCTTCGCGGGCTCGAGGGGCAGGAGGTTCTGTCCGTTGAAGGTCAGGGTGCCGCTCTCAGGGACCTCGAAACCGGCGATCATGTGGAGCAGGGTGGTCTTGCCGCCGCCCGACGGGCCGATGACGGCGCAGAGATGCCCCGTTTGCACCGACAGCGAGTAATCGGCCTCGAAGTCGGGCCAGGTCAGGCGGCAGTTCTCAATCACCAGCATGGGACAAACGACCTGAAGCGTGAGCGAGCAGAACGGCGAAGAGGACGATGACGAGGCCGATGCTCGACGCCTCTTCGAGCCGGTAGGCCCCGAGGCGCTCATAGAGAAGATAGGGCAGGGTCACCAGTTCCGTGCCGCCGAAGAGCGCGATGATGCCGAAATCGCCGAAGGACAGGGCCATCGCCAGGGCAAAGCCCGCGGCGAGCGGCCGCTTGAGGACGGGCCAGTCCATGATCGTCAGCTTCGACCAGCCGGTGATGCCCAACGATGCCGCGACGCGGCCATAGCGCTCCTCCGTGGTGAGGAGACGAGGCGCCACGTAGCGATAGGCGAAGGGCACGGCGGCGAGCCCGTTGATGAGCGGCAGCAGGATGAGGCCCGCGGCGGACGGATCGCCGAAGCGCTGGATCAGCAGGAACAGGCCCGCGGTGAGCGCGAAGGGCGGCACGGCGAGCAGCGTATCGGGCAGGAAATCGTAGAAGGCGGCGATCCGCGGGGACCGCAGCGCGATGCGCCGCCGCCGTGCCGCGGAGGCCAGGGCAAGGGCCAGGAGGCAGGCCAGGACGGCGGCCGCGGTGGCAATCGTCAGGCTCGTGACGAAGGCGCGAAGAAGATCGGCATCGACGACATCGAGCATGCTGCGAAAGCCTGTCAGCACGCTGAGGGCGAGCGGCCCGATGAAGAGGGCGCTGACGGTCAGAATCACGGTGTCGAGCACCTTCAGGCTCCTGTTCTTCGCATCCGGCCGGTGAGCGAAGTTACGGATCGTGTGGCCGACCGGCGGCCGCGTGAAGGCCCAGTGGAGCAGGGCCGTCATCGACAGGCAGATCGCGAGCTGGATCAGGGCGAGCCAGGCGACGCGGCCGAAATCGAGATCGATCTTGAGCGCCTCGAAGATCGCTACCTCGAGGGTGGAATAGCCTGGGCCGCCGCCGAGCGCCAGCACGATGGCGAAGCTCTTGAAGCACATCAGGAAGATGAGGCCGGCGACCCCGGGCAGTTCCGCGCGCAGGACCGGCCAGTCGAGATGGCGGAAGATCTGGACAGGCGTGAAGCCGAAAGCGCTGGCGAGGCGCCAGTGCTCGGCGGGAACCTGGTGCAGTCCATCCAGGGTGATGCGCGCCACGAACGGCCCGTTCAAGAACACATGCGCGATCAGGATGCCCGGGTAACCGAAGATGCTGAAACCCTCCGTCCATCCGAGGAAGGCCAGCGCCCCGGTCAGCCACCCGCTCCGGCCGTAGACGGCGAGAACCGCGAAGACGGCCACGATGGTCGGCATCACCATCGTGGTGCTTAAAGTGGCCAGAACGAGATCGCGCCCCGGAAACCGGCGGCGGGCGAGCGCGAGCGCCAGGCCGATCCCGAGGGCGAGGGACAGAACCGTCGAGAGCGTCGCCTGGATCACCGAGAAGGTGAGGACGCGCCAGAGATAGGGGCCGATGGAGAGAAGGGCGGGCGTCCCTCCATCGAAGGTGGCAAGCGCGATGAAGCCGCCGGCAACCAGGCCTATGATGGCGAAGGCCACCAGGCTTCCGGGATGGGGCAGCTTCAGCGTCATGACGGGCGATCAGCGGGCCGTGGCGTTGAGCCAGGCATCGGTGAAGGCGCGGCGGTTCCGCTGCACGTCCTCGGGGGTGAAGAGAAGCGCCTGGCTCGGCTGCACGAGATCCTTGAAGGCCTCGGGCAGGCCTGCCGCCGGAGTCTTCGCCGGCATCATCCAGTTGCCCTCGGGCATGGCCGATTGGAACGGCTCGCTGAGGATGAAGGTCATGAACTTCCTGGCGAGTTCCGGCTGCTTCGTCGTGCGGATCACGCCGGCCAGCTCCACGTGGAGGTAGTGTCCCTCCGAGAAGGCGGCGGCCTTGTAGTTGTCCTTCTTCTCCGCGATGACGTGATAGGCCGGCGACGTGGTGTAGGACATCACCATGTCGGCCTCGCCCTTCAGGAACAGGCCATAGGCTTCGGACCATCCCTTGGTGAAGGTGACGATGCGGGGCTTGAGCTTGCCCCAGGCCTCGCCGGCCCGGTCGCCATAGACCTTCTGCATCCAGAGGAGGAAGCCGAGGCCCGGCGCGCTGGTGCGGGGATCCTGCAGGATCACCTTCGGGCCGTTGGGATTCTCGACGAGCTCCTTCAGGCTCTTCGGCGGATCGGCGAGCTTGCTGGCATCGTAGACGAAGGCGTAGTAGCCCCAGTCGAAGGGGATGAAGGTGCTGTCATCCCATGTGATAGGAAGTGCCAGATCCCTTTCATCCACGCCATGAGGGGCGAAGAGGTTGAGCGACCGGGCTTCGGCCACGAGGTTCATGTCGAGGCCGACGATGGCATCGGCCCTGGTGTTCTCGCCCTCGAGCCGCAGCCGCCCGAGCAGGCTGCCGGCATCCTCGGCCGTGACCCAGTTCAGCTCGCATCCGCAGGTCGCCTCGAAGCGCTCCTTGACGGTCTTGCCGGGTCCGTATTTTCCGGCGAACGAGCTGTAGGTGTAGACGGTGAGCGTCGGCTTGGTCTGGGCCTGGGCAAGGCCGGCGGCAAGTCCGAGCGACGCGAGGGTGAGAAGCAATCGGCGTAACATCAGGAGCGCTCCCATGCATGAGGCAGGCCGGACCGGCGGCGCGGATTGCACGGGGCATGGCTTTTCCGGCGATGTCGCATGCTCATTCCCTCCGCCGGCATGACCCGGATCAGGTTCAACGGGTCGGCGGCCTCGCCACCTCTCAGCCTCGTTTGAGGCTCCCCGTGAGACGCTTTGCTTCTAGAGCATCGGACCCAAAAGTGGAAGCCACTTCTGGGGCCCATCCGATGCTCCACTTTTTGAAGAGCGCATCGTTAGGCGCGGCCCTCTTGGTCCGAACGATGCGCTTAGCACTTCAGGGGCGGCCACAAGCCGCCCCTGTCGATGTCACTTCCGGCTACCTTTGTCCTTGTCGTTGGCCATCGCAGCCCGGCGCAGGGCATCGGCCAAGGCGCCGCCTGAGGAAGCCTGCGGGGCCGGCTTCCGCTCGCTCTGGGAGCGGTGCTTCTGGAAAGCGGCCCGGTTGTCGTCCTGGCGGCCCTGAGGCCGCTTCTCGGCCGGGTCGCTCATGCGCATGGAGAGCGAGATGCGCTTCCTCGGAACATCGACCTCGAGCACCTTCACCTTCACGATGTCGCCCGGCTTCACCACGCTGCGCGGATCCTTCACGAAGGTGTCGGCGAGCGCCGAGATATGCACCAGCCCGTCCTGATGCACGCCCACGTCGACGAAGGCCCCGAAGGCGGCCACGTTGGTGACAACTCCTTCCAGAACCATGCCAGGCTTCAGGTCGCCGATCTTCTCCACGCCTTCCATGAAGGTGGCGGTCTTGAATTCGGGGCGCGGGTCGCGGCCGGGCTTTTCCAGCTCGCTCAGGATGTCCTTCACGGTGGGAACGCCGAATTTCTCGTCCGTGAAATTCTGCGGGTTAAGCTTCTTCAGAACAGCACCGTTGCCGATCACGACCTTGATGTCGCTCTTCGTGGCTTCGAGAATGCGGCGCACGACCGGATAGGCTTCCGGATGGACGCCCGAGGCATCCAGCGGGTCGTCGCCGTTCGGAATGCGCAGGAAGCCCGCCGCCTGTTCGAAGGTCTTCGGACCCAGGCCCGAGACCTTGGCGAGCGCCTTGCGGGTCCTGAACGGGCCGTTGGCATCGCGGTGCTCGACGATGTTCTTCGCCACCCACTCGCCGAGGCCCGACACGCGCGACAGGAGCGGCGCGGAGGCGGTGTTGAGGTCGACGCCGACCGCGTTCACGCAATCCTCCACCACGGCGTCGAGGGAGCGGGACAGCTTGTGTTCGGCGAGATCGTGCTGGTACTGGCCGACGCCGATGGATTTTGGGTCGATCTTCACCAGTTCCGCCAGCGGATCCTGCAGGCGGCGGGCGATGGAGACGGCGCCGCGCAGGGAAACATCGAGATCCGGCAGCTCCTGGCTGGCAAAGGCGGAGGCGGAATAGACCGAGGCGCCCGCTTCCGAGACCATGATCTTGGTGAGCTTCAGGTCCGGGTGCTTGGAGACCAGTTCGGCGGCGAGCTTGTCGGTCTCGCGCGAGGCCGTGCCGTTGCCGATGGCGACGAGCTCGACCTTGTGCACGCGGCAGAGCCGCGCCAGCGTCGCGATGGATTCGTCCCATTGGCGCTTCGGCTCGTGCGGGTAGATGGTATCGGTTGCCACGACCTTGCCAGTCGCATCCACCACGGCCACCTTCACGCCGGTGCGGTAGCCGGGATCCAGGCCGAGCGTCGGGCGGGCACCGGCAGGAGCTGCCAGCAACAGGTCGCGCAGGTTGCCAGCGAATACCTTCACGGCCTCGTCCTCGGCGAGCTGCCAGAGCTTCATCTTCATGTCGAGCTCGATGGAGAACCGTAGCTTCGTGCGCCAGGCCCAGCGCACCGTGTCCAGAAGCCACTTGTCGCCCGGGCGGCCCTGATCGACGATGCCGTAGGCGAGGGCCGTGCGGCCCTCGTAGCGGCTGACATAGCCAGGCTCGGCGCTGTCCTTGTCCTCCTCCATGCGCAGGTCGAGAATTTCCTCCTTCTCGCCGCGGAAGAGCGCGAGGATGCGATGGGAGGGAAGCTTCGTCAGCGGCTCGCCGAAATCGAAGTAATCGGCGAATTTGGCACCGTCCGTTTGCTTGCCGTCGCGGACCTTGGAGGTGAGGCTCCCGCGCTCCCAGTAGATCTCGCGCAGCGCTCCCAGGAGTTCGGCGTTTTCCGCGAAACGCTCGACGAGAATGGAGCGGGCGCCTTCCAGCGCCGCCTCGGGGGTGGCGACATCCTTCTCGGCATTCACGAAGGCAGCGGCCGCCTCCTTGGGCTCCCGGATCGGTTCGTTCAGGAGCAGGTCGGCCAGGGGTTCCAGGCCGGCTTCCTTGGCGATCTGGGCCTTGGTCCGCCGCTTGGGCTTGTAGGGCAGGTAGAGGTCCTCGAGCCGTGCCTTGGTGTCGGCGGTGTTGATCTGGAGCGCCAGCTCGTCGGTGAGCTTGCCTTGTTCGCGGATGCTGTCGAGAATCGTCTTCCGGCGATCCTCCATTTCCCGCAGGTAGCGCAGGCGCTCCTCCAGGGTGCGCAGCTGGGCATCGTCCAGGGTGCCGGTGACTTCCTTGCGGTAGCGCGCGATGAAGGGAACGGTCGCCCCGCCGTCGAGAAGCTCGACGGCTGCCTTGACCTGCCATTCCTGAACATTCAGTTCGCTCGCGAGGCGCTGACCGATGGGTTGCATGAAAATCTCCAAGAAAGCTCAAGGCGCGGCTTCTACGGTGCGGGGCGCCACCGGGTCAACGGGCCGTCCACAGCGCCAGGGTCGCAGTGCCGATAGGGAAGGCTGCCATTCGATATTTCCGCTTGGCTCGGGAAGCCTTGGCGTATAGACCGTCCGGCCCTTCCGCCCGTCCTCCGAGGTCCCCGTGCCCGTCCCCCAAGATTTTTCCATCGGCATCGATTTCGGCACCAGCAACACGGTGGTGGCCATTGCGGATCCCGACGGGCACGTGGAGGCGCTGACCTTCGAGCATGGCGGGGAGCGCCTCAAGGTCTATGTCACCGCGCTCTGCTTCTGGGACGAACGGCACGGCAACGGCCTGCGCACGGAGGTCGAGGGCGGGCCCTGGGCGATCGACCATTTCCTGGAGGGGCTCCACGCCCACCGCTTCATCCAGTCCTTCAAGACCTTCGCGGCCAGCGCCACCTTCAAGGAAACCCGGATCTTCCGGGAGCGGTACGCCTTCGAGGACCTGCTCAGCGCGTTCCTGCGCACGCTTATGCGGCATGGCGGGTCCCGCTTGGACTGGCGGGCCCGAAACGTCGTCATCGGCAGGCCGGTCCAGTTCGCCGGCTACAACCCGGACGACGACCTTGCCATGCAGCGCTACCGGGCCGCCTTCGGCCGGCTCGGGGCGGAGCAGGCCCGTTACGTCTACGAGCCGGTGGGGGCGGCCTTCTTCTATGCGCGCCAGCTGGACCACGATTCGACCGTGCTCGTGGCGGATTTCGGCGGCGGCACCAGCGACTTCTCGGTGATGCGCTTCTCGAAAGCCGGCGGAACCCTTCGTGCAGAGCCGCTGGGGCATGCCGGTATCGGCCTTGCCGGGGATGCTTTCGATTACCGGATCGTCGACAGGATCGTCTCGCCGCGCCTCGGCAAGGGCGGGCTCTATCGCTCCATGGACAAGATCCTGTCGATCCCGAACCATTACTACGCCAATTTCGCGCGCTGGAACCAGCTCGCCATGATGAAGGGCAGCGGCGACCTGAAGGAATTGCGCGAGCTGGCCCGCGTCGCCCTCGAGCCCGAGCCGCTGGAAAAATTCATCGACATCATCGAGTACGACCTGGGATTTGCCCTCTACCGGGCCGTGTCGTCGGCGAAGGTGGCGCTGTCCAGCCGGGATGAGACGGATTTCCGCTTCCAGGGCGAGGGCGTCGACATCCAGGCGCGGATCTCCCGCGCGGATTTCGAGTCCTGGATTGCGGAGGACGTCGACCGGATCGCCGGAACGGTCGACGAGGCGCTTGCCAGGGCCGGTGTCGAGCCCGGGGAGGTCGAGCGCGTGTTCCTGACCGGCGGCACGTCCTTCGTTCCCGCCATTCGCCGCCTGTTCGTCGATCGCTTCGGCGAGGCACGGCTGACGTCAGCCGACCAGTTCGAGTCCATCGCCTATGGGCTGGCCCTTATCGGACAGACGGAAGCGCCGGAACGATGGGCCGTCACGAATTAGGCCAAATTTAAAATAAAATTACACTTGCTGTACCGTGACAAAGGGTTTTATTTCGCAGCGCAGCAAATGCGCTTGAAGCGGGAGCCCTCCCATGTCCCTGATCAATCCCGACGTCACGCCTGAGAAGGATTTCCCTCTTCGCGACGACATCCGGCTTCTGGGGCGCATCCTCGGCGACACGATCCGCGAGCAGGAGGGTGAGGCGACCTTCGAGATCGTGGAGCGCATCCGCCAGACCTCGATCCGATTCCATCGCGATGAGGATGAAATCGCCCGCCGCGAACTCGAGACGATCCTGAACAGCCTTTCGCGCGGACGCACCAACCAGATCATCCGCGCCTACAGCTACTTCTCTCATCTGGCGAACCTCGCCGAGGACCAGCACCATGTCCGGCGCTCCCGCGCCCATGCGATGGCGGGGAACCACGCCATGGAGGCCGCGGCCCCGCGCGAGGGAACCCTTGGGCGGGCGCTCAAGCTCATTCAGGAGGCGGGCATCAGCCACACGGCGCTGCAGGCCTTCTTCTCCTCCGCCCTTGTCTGCCCGGTCCTGACGGCTCACCCGACGGAGGTGCGCCGCAAGAGCACCATCGACCGCGAGATGGAAATCTCCCAGGTTCTGGCGCAGCGCGACCGGCAGCATCTCACACCGGACGAGGAGGCGGCCTGCCAGGAGGCTCTTCGCCGCGCCGTTCTCACGCTCTGGCAAACGAGCATCCTGCGCCGCAACAGGCTCAAGGTGATCGACGAGGTCAATAACGGCCTGTCCTATTACGACAACACCTTCTTCAAGGAACTGCCGCACGTCTACGCTGCCCTGGAGGATCAGCTCGCCGCCATGGATCCTGCCTGGGGAACGGTGGAAGTTCCCTCCTTCCTGCGAATGGGCAGCTGGATCGGCGGCGATCGCGACGGCAATCCTTTCGTAACGGCGGATGCCCTGCGTCAGGCTCTCCTGCTGCAGAGCAAGCATGCGCTCGGCTTCTATCTGGAAGAACTCCATTCCCTGGGCGCCGAACTGTCGCTCGACGGACGCTACGTGAATGTCTCCGACGAGGTTCATGAACTCGCCAAGGCGTCTCCTGATCTTTCGCCGCATCGCCAGGACGAGCCCTATCGTCGGGCCATTACGGGCATCTATGCCCGTCTTGCGGCGACCGCCGCCCGGTTGGGCCACGGCGACGTGGCCCGCCATGCCGTGGGCGATCTGCCGGCCTATGACAGTGTCGAGGAGTTCGAGGGCGATCTGTCGATCCTGCACCGCTCCCTGCGCTCGAATGGATCGGGCTCCCTCACGCGAGGCCGCCTGCGCAAGCTGCGCCGCGCCGTCGACGTGTTCGGTTTCCACCTCGCAAGCCTCGACATGCGGCAGAACTCGGACGTTCATCAGCGCGTGATTGCCGAACTCTTCGAGAAAGCGAGCCCGGGCACTGGTTACGAGGGGCTTCCGGAGGACAGGCGCGTCGCCCTGCTTCTGGAGGAGCTCCGCACGCCGCGCCTGCTGACTTCGCCCTATCTCGAATACTCGCCGGAAACCTCGTCCGAGCTCGCCATCGTTCACGAGGCTGCCGAAGCGCACCGCCGTTACGGCCGCGCGGCCGTGCCGAACTACGTCATCTCCAAGGCGAGCGATCCTTCCGACATTCTGGAAGTCGCCCTTCTTTTGAAGGAGGCAGGCCTGCTGCGCCCGCGCGAAGGCGAGATGGATGTGAACATCATCCCGCTCTTCGAGACCATCGCGGACCTGCGCTATTGCAGCGGGGTCATGGAGGCGCTCTTTGCTCTTCCCGATTACATGCGCCTGTTGCGCAGCCGCGGTCAGGCGCAGGAGGTGATGCTCGGCTATTCCGACAGCAACAAGGATGGCGGATTCCTCACGTCGGGCTGGGAACTCTACAAGGCGGAGATCGGGCTGGTCGAAGTCTTCAAGCGCCATGGCGTCGCCCTTCGCCTGTTCCATGGCCGCGGCGGATCCGTGGGCCGTGGTGGCGGGCCGAGCTATCAGGCGATACTCGCACAGCCCGGCGGGGCCGTGCAGGGCGCGATCCGCATCACGGAGCAGGGCGAGGTGATCGCCGGGAAATATTCGAATCCGGATCTCGGCCGCCGCAATCTCGAAATCCTGGCCGCCGCAACGCTTGAAGCGTCCCTGCTCCATTCGGGCCAGTCCGCTCCGCGCGAGGAATACCTGAAGACCATGGAGGAACTCTCGAGCAGCGCCTTCAAGGCCTATCGGGCACTCGTCTATGAGACCGATGGGTTCGAGCGCTACTTCTGGGAATCGACGGTCATCGGCGAGATCGCCAACCTGAACATCGGCAGCCGGCCCGCATCGCGCACCAATTCGCGGCGCATCGAGGATCTGCGCGCCATTCCCTGGGTGTTCGGCTGGGCGCAGTGCCGCCTCATGCTGCCGGGCTGGTACGGCTTCGGCTCGGCCGTCAATGAATGGCTTGAAAAGCGGCCGGACACCGGCTTGGCGCTGCTGCAGGAAATGTACCGCGAGTGGCCCTTCTTCCAGGCGCTGCTTTCGAACATGGACATGGTTCTGGCGAAGAGCAATATCGCCATCGCGTCGCGCTATGCGAACCTCGTCGAGGACAAGAGTCTGCGCGAGGCCATCTTCCCGCGCCTGCGCCATGAATGGGAGGATTCGATCAGGCAATTGCTCGCCATCATGCAGCAGCAATCCCTGCTCGACGGCAATCCGCTCCTGGCGCGGTCGATCCGCAACCGCTTTCCTTATCTCGATCCGTTGAATCACCTGCAGATCGAGCTTTTGAAGCGTCACCGTTCGGGAGATGCTGACGAGCAGGTCGTGCAAGGCATTCACCTCTCCATCAACGGCATCGCGGCGGGGCTGCGGAACAGCGGCTAAATGTCTGCAACATGATTGCGGAACCGAGATGCGCCGGTTCGGTTGATGCTTGAGAGGATGAGCCCATCTGTGGGCGCTTCCCTGCATCATCGGACCGAAGAGGAGAGCATCATGCCCCGCGGTGACAAGTCAGCCTATACGGACAAGCAGAAGCGCAAGGCCGAGCATATCGAGGAGGGCTACGAGAATCGTGGCGTCTCGGAGAAGGAAGCCGAGCGACGCGCCTGGGCCACCGTCAACAAGCAGGATCACGGCGGCAAGAAGGGCGGCTCCGGACATCGCTGAGGATATGGGCGCCGGCAGCAGCTAAGGTAGTGCGCCGGGCGGAAAGCGGGTGTATGGAGGGGCCATGATCTCTCTTGCCCCGCTCTGCCCAGGAGGAAGCCTTGCTCACGAGTTCTGCCGCCGGCGTCTATGTCATCTGCCCCACGCCTTTCGAGAGCGACGGGCGGGTGGACGTCGCCTCGACCGACCGGATGGTCGAGGCCTACCTGACAGCCGGCGCTACCGGATTGACCATCCTCGGCATCATGGGCGAGGCGCCTAAGCTGGCCGCCGATGAGGCCCTGGCTTTTGCCCGTCAGGTCATCGCCACGGTGGCGGGCCGCGTTCCCGTGATCGTGGGCGTGTCGGCCGCGGGCTTTGCCGCCATGTCGGGGCTGTCCTCGAAGGTGATGGATGCCGGCGCCGCGGGCGTCATGATCGCGCCGCCCTCGACGCTCAAGACCGACGACCAGATCGTCTCCTATTACGGCGACGCAGTCGAAGCCATCGGCGCGGACGTGCCCTGGGTGATCCAGGATTACCCGCTCACGACCAATGTGGTCATGACCCCGAAGGTGATCATGCGGATCATCGAGCAAAGCCCGTCCTGCGTGATGCTCAAGCACGAGGACTGGCCGGGCCTCGACAAGATCACGACGCTGCGCCGTGCAAGCGATGCCGGTCAGGTGCGCCGCGTGTCCATTCTCTGCGGCAATGGTGGCATGTTCCTTCCCTTCGAGATGGAACGCGGCGCCGACGGCGCGATGACGGGCTATGCCTATCCAGAAATGCTGGTCGGCGTGGTCAATCTCATCAACCAGGGCAAGCGGAAGGAGGCGCACGATCTCTTCGACCGCCACCTGCCGCTCGTGCGCTACGAGACGCAGCCCGGTCTTGGCTTGGCCGTGCGCAAATACGTTCTGAAGCGGCGCGGCATCATCGCATCCGATACGCTGCGCAAGCCCGGGCCGAAGCTGAGTCCGGAAACTATTGCCGAGATCGAATGGCTGATGGAGCGCATCGAGCGCTCGTAACGCAACAAGGGGAGTTTTTTCGAATGGAAACAGGTTTGAAAGGAAAGCGCGCGCTCGTTCTCGGCGCGAGCAAGGGGCTCGGCTTCGGCATTGCGCAGGGCCTGGCGGAGGAGGGCGCTCGTGTCGCCATCGCCAGCCGTACGATGGAGGGCTCGAAGGCGGCCGCCGACAAGATCGGCAAGGACGTCCTGCCCTTCATCTGCGATACCGGCAAGGTCGATCAGGTCGATGCGCTGATCAAGGACGTGACGGACGCGCTCGGCGGCGTCGATATTCTCGTGCTCAACAGTGGCGGCCCGCCGCCCGGCAAGGCCCAGGGGGTGTCGTCGGACCAGTGGCGCCAGTCGTTCGACGCCATGTTCGTCAATCTCGTGCGGATCGCCGATCAGTTTCTTCCGGGCATGATCGAGCGCAAGTTCGGCCGCATCATCTCCGTGATTTCATCAGGCGTGATTCAACCGATCCCCAACCTCGCGATCTCGAATGCCATCCGGCCTGCGCTCATGGGCTGGGGCAAGACGCTGGCAAGCGAGGTGGCGTCCTCGGGCGTTACCGTGAATGCCGTCGCGCCGGGCCGCATCGCCACCGATCGCCTGAAGCAGCTCGACGCCGCCAACGCGGAGCGCACCGGCCGGTCCGTTGACGATGTGGCGGCTGCGGCGCGCGCCGGAATCCCGGCTGGCCGCTATGGCGAGATCGAGGAATTCGCGGCAGCCGCCGTCTTCCTCGCGAGCGAGAAGGCCTCCTTCATGACGGGCGGAATCCTGCGCGTCGACGGCGGGCAGATCTCGTCCACGACCTGACGACATGGCGCCATGGTGAGGCGGAAAACCGCCTCACCGCATCCATTCAAGCCGTTATGCCCACCCAATAGAGAGCGATTCCGACCAGGGATGTCGCGGCAAGCGTAGGCAGCATTCCGGCCTTGTAGCGGAACATGGCGACGATGGCCGCTCCCGAGAGCAGCAGGGCCCAAGGGTCGACGCTTCTCCAGACCGGCATATCGAAGCTGAATGGCCCCCAATCGACGGGGCGAGCCTCTCCGAAGATCGTGTGAATGCCGAACCAGATGGCGAGGTTCAGGATCACGCCGACCACGGCCGCCGTGATGGCGGTGAGCGCGCCGCTCAAAGCCCGATTGCCGCGCAGGATCTCGATGTATGGTGCGCCCAGGAAAATCCACAGAAAACAGGGCGCGAAAGTCACCCATGTGGCGAGGAGACCGCCCAATGTACCGGCCAGGAGCGGATGGAAGGCGCCGGCTTCCCGGAAAGCCGCCATGAAGCCTACGAATTGCAGCACCATGATCAATGGGCCCGGCGTCGTCTCGGCCATGCCGAGTCCATCGAGCATCTCGCCGGGCCGCAACCAGCCATAGGTCTCTACCGCCTGCTGAGCCACATAGGCCAGGACGGCATAGGCGCCGCCGAAGGTGACCATCGCCATCTTGGAAAAGAAGACCGCGATCTGGCTGAAGACATCCCCCCGGCCGAGGATCAGCAGGAGAGCCAGAACCGGCGCGAGCCAGAGCGTCAGCCAAATTGCTGCGACGCGTACGCTGCGCTTCGTGTTTGGGAAAGCATGAGCAGGAAGACGCTCGCCCAGGAGATTGTCGTTGTCCTGCCCATCGCCACCGTGTCCCCCGGCTCCGAAATGCGCGAGACCTGCTCGCCCGCCGAAGAAGCCGATCAGCCCGGTGGCGAGAATGACCAATGGAAACGGCGTATCGAGAAAGAAGATCGCCGCGAAGGCTGCGGCGGCGATCCCGATCAGGATGCGGTTTCTCAGTGCCCGCTTGCCGATCCGCACCACCGCCTCGAGCACGATGGCGAGCACGGCGGCTTTCAGGCCGAAGAACAGCGCTGCAACGATGCCGACATTGCCGTAAAGGGCATAGATCCAGCTCAGGCCCATGATGGCGACGATGCCGGGCAGGATGAACAGGCCGCCCGCCATGATGCCGCCGAGGGTGCGGTGCATGAGCCAGCCCACATAGGTGGCAAGCTGCTGTGCTTCGGGCCCCGGCAGCAGCATGCAATAGTTGAGGGCATGGAGGAAGCGGCTCTCCGAGATCCAGCGCTTCTCCTCGACCAGGATGCGGTGCATGACGGCGATCTGTCCGGCCGGGCCGCCGAAGCTCAGGGCAGCAACGCGCAGCCAGACGCGAAACGCCTCTCCCAACGAGACGCCATGGTAGGGCGAGGCCTTGGTGATGCGCCGATCCGGGCTTTGCAAGGTGTCGTCCATATCAGGCTCCCGGCTTCTTCGAGGGCCAGTTGTGGGTTTCATCCGTGGCATCGCGACACCAGCGATAGAAGGCATCGTAGATCAGCAGCCCTGCCTCGAGCTGCGCGAGATCGTCCGCGTACATCCGCGACAATCCCAGCGAGGCGGCGAGCAGGCCGGGCACTTCCGGCGCCAGGTCCATCCGCGCCGTATCGGCGCCCCTGACGATAGTGGCGAGATGCTGCAAGGGACCTGTCGAAAGGCCGAACTCCTCGACCATGACGTCGAAGGTACATAATTCGCCGCGATGGCTCCAGAAGACATCGTCGCCCTCGATGTCGAACGGCGTGGCTGAGAAGCGCTCCGCCACGCCCTGAACCTCGGACGTCGGGACGAACAGGAAAACCGCTTCGGGGTCGATGAAGCGGCGGATCAGCCAGGGACAGGCAATCCGGTCGATCTTGGGCCGCGAGCGTGTGACCCAGATTGTCCGCCCCTGGCGATCGGGAGGCGGAATCCGGTCCGCCGGTACCATGGGCAGACCGGCCTGTGCCCAGGCCAGCGTTCCGCCTTCCAGGGAATCAGCTGGGAATCCGGCATGGCGCAGCCAGGCCGCCACGCCATGGCTGAGCTTCAAGCCTTTCTGGCAGATCACGACAATGGGATGGTCTGTCAGGTCAGGTGCCCATTCGGCCACGGTGTCGAACGGGTGGCGTCTGGAGCCTGGAACGAGACGCGGATCACTGGCGAAGTCCTCATCGTTGCGCACATCGATGAGGAGAGGGCATTTGGGCGTGCCGATCAGGCGCGCGAGCTTTTCAGGGGAAATGGTGTTGAATGACGACATGGTGCATCCGTAAAGGTTCAGAGCGGATGCGATGCTTGGGCATGTCGCCTCGTGGGGAGATCGCAATCCCCATGCCGTGGATCACAATTCAAGCCTCCGGTTTTGTCAAATCAATTCAACAGGAGCCAGACCGGTCAAAAGTCCTGCTCGGGATCTCTTTCCAAGGTCTGCACGATGAGACCGTTCTCGATAAGGGCATTCCATACATCCTCGGCCGTGTCGGCGAAGTTGACGAGCGATCGATCGTGCTCGCTCACCATGCCATGCTCAACCAGGGCATCGAACTTCACGACCGATTGCCAGTAAGCCTTGTCGAAGAGGACGATCGGCAGGGGAGGCGACTTGGCCGTCTGACGAAGGGTCAGCATCTCGAACAATTCGTCCAGCGTCCCGAACCCGCCAGGGAACACCACGAGGGCGTTGGCTCGCATCGCCAGATGCATCTTGCGCATGGCGAAGTAGTGGAAGCGAAAGGTCAGGTCCGGGGTCGAATAGGCATTGGGCTCCTGCTCGTGGGGGAGGGTGATGTTGAAGCCGATGGAGGGCGCGCCGACATCGAAGGCGCCCCTGTTGGCAGCCTCCATGATGCCGGGGCCCCCTCCGGTGGCGATCACGTTGTCCCGGATCCCGCTGGTGCTGGCCAGCGCTCCGCCGCGCCGAGACGCGATGGCGCCGAAGGCGCGGGCCTGCTCGTACCAGAACGGATGCTTCCCCGGTCCATCCTCTCGAACGCGGGCGCTGCCGTAGACCACGATGGTGGAGCGCACGCCCCAGGTGCGCAGGTGCTCCTCGGCCTTGGCATATTCCAGCAGAAAACGGACGCCCCGCATGGAATCGCCCAGAAGAAAATCCTGATCCATCGCGGCAAGCCGATAGGATGGCGAGTTGAGGCTTGCTGCATTCGAGGGCTTGCCGTCGTTCATGAAAAGGAACTCCTTTGACTCGGCGGTGCACAAAGCACATTTTCAGGGCCGGGTTAACTCTCGCTGCTCCCGTGGGCCTCAAGGGGCCTCGAGGAGGAATGCCGGCCTGATTGGGCGACCGGCTTGTAACTGTGATGCGTCCGGGGTTGCAAGCCGGTGTGTGGCGTCCTTTCCCCGGCCGATAGGCGTCGCGCTCATTTTCCCTATGGCCCCCTGCGCCACGCTCGCTATATCAAGGGCGCAAGGGTAAGGGCGGGCAAACCGCCCTCAAGGAAAGCGAGCGCCAGCCGATGGACCGTCTGTCTTCAACGAATCTAGCCAGAATTCTGCCAACCGATGGGTTCCAGGGAACCCTCGTCGGACGCGTCTGGCGCCCGGGCATCGGGCCTTCCGTGGTCGCAGTGCGGGAGGATGGCCTCTTCGATATATCCTCGACCTGCTCCACGGTGAGCGCCCTTGCCGCCCTGGACGATCCCGCGCGCGCCGTGAGGGCCGCGCAGGGCGAGCGGATCGGCTCTCTGGAAGACATCGCGGGCAACACCGCACCGGACAGCCGGGATTCGTCGAAGCCCTGGCTCCTGGCCCCCATCGATCTTCAGGTCATCAAGGCGGCTGGCGTCACCTTCGCGGTCTCCATGCTGGAGCGCGTCATCGAGGAGCGGGCGCGGGGCGATGCCAGCGCCGCAGCGGCCATCCGGGCCGAGGTCCTGAGGCTCGTGGGCGACGATCTGAGCCGGCTCAAGCCCGGATCGCCTGAAGCCATGGCCCTGAAGGAGGTGCTCGTGGCACAGGGCGCGTGGAGCCAGTATCTCGAGGTGGGGATCGGCCCCGATGCGGAGGTGTTCACAAAGGCCCCGACCCTGTCTGCCGTCGGAGCCTTCATGGATGCGGGCCTGCATCCCAAATCCACCTGGAACAACCCTGAGCCTGAAGTGGTGGTGATCGTCACCGCCGAAGGAAAGATCGTCGGCGCCACCCTCGGCAACGATGTGAACCTGCGCGACTTCGAAGGGCGCTCCGCTCTGCTGCTTTCGAAGGCCAAGGACAACAACGCGTCCTGCTCAGTCGGTCCGTTCATCCGGTTCTTCGACGAGACCTTCACCCTCGACGACGTGCGCCAGACCAATGTGACGCTGACGGTCGAGGGCGAGGACGGGTTCAGGCTCGAAGGGTCGTCCTCCATCACGAAGATCAGCCGAGACCCCGAGGATATCGTCGCGCAGACGATCGGCCCTCATCACCAGTATCCTGACGGATTCGCCCTCTTCCTCGGAACGATGTTCGCGCCGACGCAGGACCGGGACGATGCCGGCATGGGCTTCACGCACAAGCGCGGCGACATCGTCACCATTGCGGCTCCCAAGCTTGGTGCGCTGGTGAACCGGATGAAGCCGAGCTCCGAATGCGAGCCGTGGACCTTCGGCATCAGCGCTCTCATGACCAACCTGGCCCGACGGGGCCTCATCAACACCAGACAGGCAGGTTAAGATGACCAAGAACTATATCGCGGGCGAGTGGGTCCAAGCGTCGGAGGCCTCGGCCAACATCAACCCGTCCAACACCAATGACGTGGTCGGCGAGTATGCCCGCGCTTCGGCCGCCGAGGCCGAGCGTGCCATTGCCGCCGCTTACGATGCCTTCCCGGCGTGGTCTCGCTCATCGATCCAGCAGCGTCACGACATCCTCAAGGCCGTGGGCGACGAGATCCTGGCCCGCAAGGAGGAGCTTGGCCGCCTGCTCTCGCGCGAGGAAGGCAAGACCCTGCCGGAGGGCATCGGCGAGGTGACCCGCGCGGCTCAGATCTTCCTCTTCTTCTCCGGCGAATGCCTGCGGATGGCTGGCGAGAAGGTCCCGTCCGTACGTCCCTTCATCGACGTCGAGATCACCCGCGAGCCGGTGGGCGTCGTCGGCCTGATCACGCCCTGGAACTTCCCCATCGCGATTCCGGCCTGGAAGATCGCCCCGGCGCTCGCCTACGGCAATACGGTGGTGTTCAAGCCCGCCGATCTCGTGCCGGGCTCGGCCCATGCGCTGTCTGAGATCATCATCCGGGCGGGTGCTCCGGCGGGCGTGTTCAACCTGGTGATGGGCCGCGGCTCGGTGGTGGGCGAGGCCATGCTGAACAGCCCCAAGGTCTCGGCCATCTCCTTCACCGGCTCGGTGCCGACCGGCCGCAAGGTGGCCCAGACCTGCATCACGGCCGATCCGATGAAGAAGGTCCAGCTCGAGATGGGCGGCAAGAACCCGATGGTGGTTCTCGACGACGCCGATCTGAAGGTGGCGGTGGAATGCGCGGTCAACAGCGCCTTCTTCTCCACCGGCCAGCGCTGCACGGCCTCCTCGCGTCTCATCGTGACCGACGGCATCCACGACCGTTTCGTGGCCGCCATGCAGGAGCGCATGCAGGGGCTCGTCATCGACGATGCCCTGAAGGCCGGCACGCAGATCGGCCCGGTCGTCGACCAGAGCCAGCTCGACCAGGATCTGAAGTATATCCGCATCGGCCAGGAGGAAGGCGCCAAGCTGGTGGCTGGCGGCGAACTCCTGAAACGCGACACGCCCGGCTTCTACCTCGCGCCTGCGCTGTTCACGGAGGTGAGCAACCAGATGCGCGTGGCCCGCGAGGAGATCTTCGGGCCGGTGGCGACCGTGACCCGCGCGAAGGATTACGACGAGGCGCTGGAGCTTGCCAACGACACGCCGTTCGGGCTGTCGTCCGGCATCTGCACCACGAGCCTGAAATACGCGTCGCATTTCAAGCGAAACGCGGAGGCCGGCATGGTGATGGTGAACCTGCCGACGGCAGGCGTTGATTATCACGTGCCCTTCGGCGGCCGGAAAGGCTCGTCGTACGGCCCGCGCGAGCAGGGCCGTTACGCGCAGGAATTCTACACGACGGTGAAGACGGCCTATACCTTCGATGGCAACGGTCCTTACGTGCCGAAGACGAAGTCGAGCGAGTAATTCGATTACTCTCGCGCAATGCATGCTCCCGGCGTCCCTATTCGCGAGATGCCGGGAGCATTAAATTATGTAATGGTCTAACTTGCGGGATCGACGAGCTTGGCCATGCAAATCGGAATGCGGATTTGATGAAAGCGCACCGCCGGAAATTGACGCGGAGCGACGTTAACTTTATCGACAAAACTCAGGCAGCTTTTAGCCCTGTCCATTGAACTTTGCCATGGGAACGCCATCATAGGCTTCCAAGAGAACTTGCACTTACAGGCTCGAACTTCTGCAGTGGCAAACGTTGTTGCATTCACTTCCAGGCTTGTCCGCGTGGAAAAAATGAACTGCAATCTCGTTCTGCCGAGAATGCATGCTGCCAGTTCTGAGGGCCGGTGAGTGGCGCTCCGTCAATAGTAGAGAACTTAATATGGTTACTTCCCGGCGTTATCTCATTGCTTCCTCGCTTGCGCGTCTGATCCGCAAGGAGCGTGGAGGCAATCGTGTCACGGAAGGCCACTTCCCGAACCAGGCTGATCGCAGCTCCTTCGTGGTCGTGGAAGGCGATAAGGGTAGCCTCGTTCTGCTCCATACCGGACCCAGCGGGCCGATCGAGGAACGCACGGAGGTTCCCCGGGCCCATGCCGAGGCGCTTCTCGACGTGACACCCGGCAAGCTCGATTATCTGCTCACTCACCTCACCGTCGGCACGCGCGACATCCAGATCGTCCGCTTCGTGACGCCGGGACCTCTGGACCTGATCTCCGTCCCGTTCGAGAGCGAGGAAGAGGCCAGGGATTTTCGTCCCCTGTCCTGGTTCGGTCCGGATGTGACGACGGAAGTAGCTTACCAGAATCGATCCATCGCCTTGGAGGGCGCACCTCAGGCCCCCGACGTTCCGATGTCCAACGCGGCTCTCAACAGCCTGCTCGATACGCTCGAGAACCGGTATTCCGCTCCGCGCGGCTATACTCCGCACGCGCCGGCGCGGAGCTCGGCAGAAGGTGCGACGGGGCAGCGCAACGCTCCGGCGGCTCCTGCGCAGGCCAATGAAAGAGCCGCGCAATCTCAGCGGGGCGTTCTGTCCAGGCCCGCGGCTTCGGCCGATGCGGATCTGGGCGATGAGGATGCTGGTGACGACAACGATCTGAATCTCAACATCGAAGACAACGTCATCCGTGAGTTGGCCCGCTCGCTGCGGCCCCAACGACGCTGATTGCTGGTTCCATAGAGGATCAAAAGAGAAAGCCTGCACCATGCGAATGGTGCAGGCTTTCTGTTTGGAGCCGCATTTTTTGACGGCGAACCGGATCCACTTCGCCGAAAAATGCTCTAGCTCGGCAGCACGATGCAGCTGCCGCCCGCGCTGCGAATGTTGCGGCATAATTGCTCTGCGGCCTGTCGTGTCTCGGCTGGCGCGCGGACGCGGTAGAAGGTGCGCGTGCCTCGATAGCGCAGCCGCGTTCCGATGATCATCGGACGGACATCCTTCAGGAGCGAAGCGTAGCTCTGGCTCGTGCGCCTGAATGTGGCGAGAGCCCTTTCCTTCGAGAAATTGCCAGCCAATTGAACGCCCCAGGGCGCAAAGGGGGCTTCGTTGGTATCGCCGCGCCCAGGAATGCGCAGCGCGGCGACGATCTGCTGGCAGCTCTGCTCGGATGCGCTCCAGCCATCGACATTTTTCCGCTCTCTGGAATCCGTTGCCCATTCCTCGGCGGATCTGCCCGTCACGGCGACCACGTAGTTCCTGGTCTCGGCGGGGAGCGCTCCCCGGCCTGCGAGCCAGGAGGTCACCCGTGCGGGCCCGCCGTTATAGGCGGCTGCGGCAAGCCCCAGATTGCCGAACTGCTCAGCAAGATGGGCAATGAACTCAGCAGCCTTGGGAATGGCCTGCTCGGGGTCGAAAGGGTCTGCGAGGCCTCGCTCCTGGGCCGTGCCCGGCATGAATTGAGCGATGCCCTGCGCGCCTGCCGGGCTGACCACATGGGGGCGAAAGGAGCTCTCCTGCCAGATCAGCCGCGTGAGCAGGTCATGCGGAATTTTCTGACTGCGTGCGGCCCCCTCGATCAGGCGGCACAGGGCCTGCTGGACGGTTTCCGACGATGTGCCCGGGGTGGCCCACGCAGCGCCGCAGCCGAGGACAATTCCGCAAAGCGCCAGCCGCAAGCGCATGAAGGACCTCGCTCGGAAGGACGACAGGTCGGATGAATGAATACCATGTGCCAATCTACAGATAGGCGATCATTCGCCCTGCCAAGAGGGCGACGATCCAGGCGATGAGCGAGACAAGCGCGTAGGCACGGGCTTCCGGCGGTAAGGTGCCGGCCCGCAAGGCCGTTCCGAACCGGATATGGAAGAGGGCGACATTGACGAGCCCCAGGGCAATGAAGGTGAGCTTCACGTAAAAGGCGGGATTGACGCCGAGCGCCCGTGCCTCCACGGCGAGGAGGAGCGTTCCGGTCGGGACCTGAATCGCCAGACCGGCGGCCGCGAGGGGAATGGCATAGCGTCCGACCTGCCAGGCATGCTTGCCATGCTCTGCCAGAACCTTCAGGTCGAAGACCGCGATGCCGCCGACGACGAAGGCTGCCCCCAGCACGTGCAGGAGATTCGCGATCGTATAGAGCCACGCGGAATGGCGCCCCGTATGGCCGAGCCAGGAACTCTCCAGCGCCGTGAGGAGGTCGAGATACATGAGCCTCAGCGCAGTTCGTAGGTCTTGCCGCTCACGATGATCCGCTCGGCTCTCATTTCCGTCGCCACGCGGGTGGAGGGATAGCCTTCGAGCCTCACCTGGGTACCCGGCTCGAGCATGTCGGGGCTCAGCCCGCGCGCGCTCATGCGGAACGGCGGCGCAAGCACGGCCTCCCAGTTCTTGCCCTGGTGCGGCACGACCAGCATGACATGGGGGTTCTGCCAATCGGCCCGCTCGACATTGCCGGAGATCGTCATGATCCGGCCCGCATCGTAGCTGCCCCAGCCGTGATGGGCGAAGGCAAGGCCGCCGGTCAGGAGCGCCCCGGCAAGGCATAATCCGAACAGAGGAAGCTTCATGACGGACCTCTGCATCTCATGAATATCAGATCAGGCAGCCAGAGTTGGCCGGAGGGTGCCGGGCGTCAAGGCGTTTGAAGGCGGGACCTGTCCCGATCATCCGATCGTGATGGGACCGCTGGAGGATTCGCTCCCCGGGAGTGTCCCGGCTATGCTGCAGCCTCTCGAATCAACCCTTCTTCAGGGGAAGCGATGGCATCGTTCTTGAAAGACATCTGGGGGCGGCTCGCAGGCGGGAGCCGTGCGGACGAGCCTGGGGAACCCGCCGAGGCCGTGGAATACAAGGGATTCCGCATCCGGCCGGCGCCGTATTCCGCCAGGGGCGGGTTTCAGACGGCCGGAGTGATCGAGAAGGACTTCGAGACGGGCATGAAGGAGCACCGGTTCGTTCGGGCCGAGACCCACCCTAGCAAGGACGAGGCCGCCTCTTTCGCGATCACCAAGGGCAAGCAGATCATCGACGAGCAGGGCGATCGCATCTTCCGTTGAGAGGGCCTGCCTTTAAACCCTCCCTGACCTGAGCCGCGTTGCGCCGGATCGACACGGGACGCGCAACCTTTGCGGACGGCGGATGTTGCCTTCGCAAACAGGCCCTTCAACTGCGAACGGTTCTCAATCAGATAAACTGATCATGGATCTCAGAATTATCGATTGGCGCTGATTGGCGTAAGTTCTTACGATCTCGCGGGGGGGCGTGTCGCAATCAACCGGTCATTCAAGGGAGATCGCCATGGCCAAGAACCCTAAAGCGCCTGCGGATACGTCCGAACGGGTCCTGACGAACAGGCAGGGACATCCGATCGCCAACAACCAGGCCCAGCGGACCGTCGGCAGCCGCGGTCCGGCCACGCTGGAGAATTACCAGTTCCTTGAGAAGATCACCCATTTCGACCGGGAGCGCATTCCGGAGCGGGTCGTCCATGCCCGCGGCTTCGTGTGCTATGGCGAGCTCGAGGTGACCGGCAAGATCGGCGATGATCCAGCCTCGAAGTATACCCGCGCCAAGCTGTTCCAGACCGCCGGCAAGAAGACCCCGCTGGCCATCCGCTTTTCGACCGTGATCGGCGGCCGCGATTCCTCCGAGGTCGCCCGCGATCCGCGCGGCTTCGCGGTGAAGTTCTACACCGAAGACGGTAATTGGGATCTGGTTGGCAACAATCTGGCAGTTTTCTTCATTCGCGATGCCATCAAGTTTCCAGATGTGATTCACTCCCTGAAGCCGGATCCCGTCACCTTCCGCCAGGAGCCGAACCGCATCTTCGACTTCATGAGCCAGTCGCCCGAATCCATGCACATGCTGACCCATCTGTTCAGCCCGCGCGGGATCCCGGCGAGCTACCGGCACATGGAGGGGTTCGGCGTCAACACCTACAAGATGGTGAACGCCCAGGGCGACACCGTGCTGGTGAAATACCACTTCCACCCTCGCTGCGGCCTCGCCAGCCTGACCGCCGAGGAGGCGGCCAAGGTGCAGGGGCAGGATCTCGGCTCGGCCTCCAAGGACCTCTACGAGGCCATCGAGCGCGGGGAACACCCCCAGTGGGACATGTATGTGCAGATCATGGAAGACCACGACCATCCGGAACTCGACTGGGATCCGCTGGACGACACTAAGATCTGGCCGGAGAAGGACTTTCCGTTGCGGCACGTGGGCGTCATGACCCTGAATCGCAATGTGGAAGATCATTTCAACGAGAACGAGCAGATCGCCATGGGCACCGGCGTGCTGGTGGACGGGCTCGACTTCTCGGACGACAAGATGCTGGTGGGCCGGACCTTCTCCTATTCCGACACCCAGCGCTACCGGGTTGGCACGAACTACCTGCAGCTGCCGGTGAACCAGGCCAAGAATGCCAGGGTATCGACCAACCTGAACGGCGGGCAGATGTCCTACCGCCGCGATCTGGCGCCGGGGCAGAACCCGCACGTGAATTTCGAGCCGTCGATCCATAACGGCCTGCACGAGTCGCCCCGCGAGGAGCCGAACAACCCGCCGGAGATCCGCGGGCGGCTGACCCGCAGCGTCATCGAGCGGCGCAACGATTACATCCATGCCCGCGGCCGCTACTGCACCATGATGGATTGGGAGCGCGACGACCTCGTCCTCAACATGGGCACCTTGCTGGGGCAGTGCGAGCGCGACGTGCAGGAGCGCATGGTATGGCACTTCCTGATGGTGCACGACGACTACGGCACCCGGGTCGGGAAGATGCTCGGCATCTCGGCCGACGACGTCCGCAACCTTCCGCCGCTGCCGAAGCAGGTCCTGACCGAGGAGGACAAGCGCCGCCTGCAGAATCTCGGCAGGAACGGCGACAAGATCGACCCGACCGTGTGGGGCCAGTGGACGAGTTCCGTAAAGAACTACAAGGCCTCGGCCGAGGAGGTCCTGGGCGGCATGCGCAACGTCCCGACCGCCCCGGCCATGGGACAGGCGGCGGAATAGGCCTCAGGCCATGATTCATGGGGAACGGGCCGGGATCTCCCGGCCCGTTTCTCGTCGGGCCTCCCTGGCACGCCCCGATCCCAGGCTGCCGCGGCTCTCGGCATAGGCTTTCGTGAATTCGGCGCCGAACAGCAGGATCAGGGACGAATAATAGATCCAGAGCAGGATCGTGATGATGGAGGCCGCGGCGCCGTAGCTCGACGCGACGTTGCTCTTGCCGAGATAGTACCCGATCAGGAACTTGCCGAGGGTGAACAGGAGCGCGGTGACCAGCGAGCCGGTCCAGACATCGCTCCAGCGCAGCTCCACGGCCGGCAGGAGCTTGAACATCATCGCGAACAGGAGGGTCGCGATGGCGAAGGCCACGAGGCTGTTGAGAAAGCGCAGGATGATCGACGCGCCCGAGAAATTGGCCTCGAGGTAATGCCCGACGGCCGTCAGGCCCGTATCGATGACGAGCGAGACGAGCAGCAGGAAGCCGATCCCCAGCACCAGGGCAAGGCTCACGAACCGGGTGCGGAGGAAGTCCAGGATTCCATAGCTCGCGGGCGGCTTCGCCTTCCAGATGATGTTGAGGTCGTCCTGGAGTTCGACGACCGCGCCGGTCACCAGGAGAAGAAAGGTGACGATCCCGACCGTCGTGCCGATGATGCCGGATCCCACATTGCCCGCGCTGGCGATCATGGTTTCGAGGGCCGAAGCCTCGTTGGTTCCGATCATGCCGCCGAGTTCGGCCACGATGGCCCCCTGTGCCGCCTCCCGCCCGAAGGCTAGCCCGGCGATCGCGATGGCGGCGAGCAGAATGGGGGCAAGAGAGAAGACGGTGAAGAAGGCGATGGAGGCACCAAGGCTCATGGCGCGGTCGTTCCACCAGCCGGCAGCCGCCACTTTCAAGAGCCGCCATGTCTCGGAGAGCATGCAAGAACCGATCCCGCCGGGCAATGCGGCCCGGCACCGCGAGCAGGTTGACTTGGCCGTTAACGGGCAGGAACTTTCCCTTGTTCCTGCTAGAGCATCGGACCCACTTTTCACGTCCGATGCTCTAGCCAGCCTGTCCGGCCCCGAATGAGCGCCCGGACAGGCTGGCGCCCGCGTCCACGATGGCGAGCGACCTGCCCGGGTTCGCGGTCAGCTTCCGGCCTGGGCGATCCCGCCCAGCCCCGAAGCCCCGGCCGCTTCCAGCCGGCATCGGGGCAGGGATTTAGGCCGCGGCTTCCTGCTTCAGCGATGCCATGTCGATGACGAAGCGGTATTTCACGTCGCTCTTGAGCATCCGCTCGTAGGCCTCGTTGATCTTCTGAATCGGGATGATCTCGATCTCGGCCGTAATCCCGTGCTGGGCACAGAAATCGAGCATCTCCTGCGTCTCGGCGATGCCGCCGATCAGGGAGCCGGCAAGCTGGCGCCGCTTCATGATCAGGTTGAACACCGTCGTGGCCGGGTGCGGCTCGGCCGGAGCGCCGACGAGCACCATGGCGCCGTCGCGGGCGAGGAGCACGAGATAGCTGTCCAGGTCGTGCGGGGCCGCGACGGTGTCGAGGATGAGGTTGAAGCTGTTGACGTGCTCCTTCATGGCGTCCGGATCCCTGGACACGACCACCTCGTGCGCCCCGAGGGCGAGGGCGTCCTCCCGCTTGCCGGGGGAAGTGGTGAATAGCACCACGTGCGCGCCCATGGCGCGCGCGAGCTTGACAGCCATGTGGCCCAAGCCTCCGAGACCGACCACGCCGACCTTCTGGCCTGGTTGCACGCGCCAGCGGCGCAGGGGCGAGAAGGTGGTTATTCCCGCGCAGAGAAGGGGCGCTGCCGCGGCCAGATCCATGCCCTCGGGCACTCTCAGGACGAAGCTCTCGTCAACCACGATGCTGTTCGAATAGCCGCCATAGGTATTGGCGCCCGTGCCCTGCTCCGGCCCGTTATAGGTGCCCGTGAAGCCGACCTCGCAATACTGCTCCAGGCCCTCGCGACAGCTGTGGCAGGTGCGGCAGGAATCGACCATGCAGCCGACGCCGACAAGGTCGCCTTCCTTGAACTTCAGGACGCCTGGCCCGACCTGCGTGACGCGGCCGACGATCTCGTGGCCTGGCACACAGGGATAGAGAGTGCCACCCCATTCCGCGCGGGCGGTGTGAAGATCGGAATGGCAGACGCCGCAATAGAGGATCTCGATCTGAACGTCGTTCTCGCGGGGTTCCCGACGTTCGAAGCTGAAGGGGGCGAGCGGGGTGGCCGCATCCTGGGCGGCGTAGCCGAAAGCTTTGGTCACGGGAATGTTCTCCGGTTGTGAAGGGTCTAGAGGCGCAGGTCATACCGCAGTGCGATGGATCCTGCCGGACGTTGGGGCACCCAAGACGATAGGCTCGATCGGCTCGGCGTCAACGGATCGGCATGCGCTTTGTTCAAGGGAGATTCAGCCGGCTGCCGGTATCAAGTGACGGTGCATTTCGCGCATGGTCACGCTCAGTTGACCCGGTTGCTCCTGGTATTCTCGGGCCGGCATTGCCACTCTTTCTTAAGGCCTTGCTGCGTCTCATGGAAAGCCGGGCCGAGCCTGAAGGCGGCAATGCGGCACAGTGGATTTCAGGGGGCATCGGGAAACTTTAACTTGCTGTCCTGCCCGCAATCCGCGAGGCTATCTGTCGAGGGCGGGCATATTTTCAAGTGCGCGGGGCAGCCCGAACAGAGCCGAACCCGTCGCGACATGCTTATTCTCCGCTATGACAAAAGGAGTAAGCCGCATCATTTCGACCGCATCATAGTATCGCATGGTCTGGGCAACCTTAGCGGTGCACAATAGTTGTCTCTGAGAGGGATTGGATTTCGGTGGCGCCATGCTTCATTCCGACGACCTGTTCTCGAGTTTCTTGAAGACCTATGAAACCCGCCGCGAGGCGGAGATGTCCCTGGCGGACTACCTGGAAGGGTGCCGCGACGACCCCATGATGTATGCGAGCGCTCCTGAGCGCATCCTGGCGGCGATCGGCGAGCCCCAGCTTGTCGATACGTCAAAGGATGCGCGGCTCGGCCGCATCTTCATGAACCGCACGATCCGGGTTTACCCGGCTTTCTCCGAATTCTACGGCATGGAAGAGACGATCGAGATGATCGTGAGCTTCTTCCGTCACGCCGCCCAGGGCCTGGAGGAGCGCAAGCAGATCCTGTATCTGCTCGGCCCTGTCGGCGGCGGCAAGTCCTCCCTTGCCGAGCGCCTGAAATCCCTGATGGAGGTCAATCCCATCTATGTCCTGAAGGCGGGCAACGAGGTCAGCCCGGTCTTCGAGAGCCCGCTCGGCCTGTTCGATCCGGAGCAGATGGGGCCGATGCTCGAGGAGCGCTACGGCATCCCGCCGCGGCGCCTGACCAACTTGCTCAGCCCCTGGGCCGTCAAGCGTCTCGACGAGTTCAAGGGCGACATCTCCAAGTTCCGGGTGATCAAGATCAACCCGTCCCGCCTGCGGCAAATCGCAATCGCCAAGACGGAGCCCGGCGACGAGAACAACCAGGATATCTCGTCGCTCGTCGGCAAGGTCGATATCCGCAAGCTCGAGACCCTGTCCCAAGCCGATCCCGACGCCTACAGCTATTCCGGCGGCCTCAACCGCGCCAACCAGGGCATTCTCGAATTCGTCGAGATGTTCAAGGCGCCGATCAAGATGCTTCACCCCCTGCTGACCGCCACGCAGGAAGGAAACTATGTCGGTACCGAGAATATCGGCTCCATCCCGTTCAGCGGCATCATCCTGGCCCATTCCAACGAGGCGGAGTGGCAGACCTTCCGCACCAACAAGAACAACGAGGCGTTCATCGATCGCATCTACGTGATCAAGGTGCCTTACTGCCTGCGCGTCACGGAGGAGCAGAAGATCTACGAGAAGCTGATCCGTGGGTCGGAACTGGCAGGCGCGCCCTGCGCTCCGGCCACGCTGGAGATGCTGGCGCGGTTCTCCGTCCTGTCACGGCTGCGGGCGCACGAGAATTCGAATTTCTACTCCAAGATGCGCGTCTATGACGGCGAGAGCCTGCGCGAGGTGGATCCCCGCGCGCGCAGCCTGCAGGAGTACCGGGATGCGGCGGGAGTCGACGAAGGCATGGACGGCATCTCGACCCGCTTCGCCTTCAAGGTCCTGTCCGCCACCTTCAATCACGATACCATCGAGGTCGCGGCCGATCCGGTTCACCTCATGTACGTGCTCGAGCAATCCCTGAGGCGCGAGCAGTTGCCCCAGGACGTGGAGCGCCGTTACCTGGAGTTCATCAAGGCCGAGCTGGCCCCGCGCTACGCGGATTTCATCGGCCACGAAATCCAGAAGGCCTATCTCGAATCCTACCACGATTACGGCCAGAACCTCTTCGACCGTTACGTGGCCTATGCGGATGCCTGGATCGAGGATCAGGACTTCAAGGATCCCGATACCGGCCAGCTCCTGAACCGGGAACTCCTGAACCAGGAGCTGACCAAGATCGAGAAGCCCGCCGGCATCGCCAATCCGAAGGATTTCCGCAACGAGGTCGTGAAGTTCTCGCTTCGCGCCCGGGCCGGCAACCATGGCCGTAACCCGTCCTGGACGAGCTATGAGAAGATCCGCGACGTGATCGAGCGCCGCATGTTCTCGCAGGTCGAGGAATTGCTGCCCGTGATCAGCTTCGGCTCCAAGAAGGACAGCGAGACCGAGAAGAAGCACGGCGAGTTCGTGCTGCGGATGATGGAGCGGGGCTATACCGAGCGTCAGGTCCGGCGCCTGGTGGAATGGTACATGCGCGTGAAGCAGGCGGGCTGACAGAAGACGGAGGCAGATCAGGCGTTCCTATGTACATCATCGACCGGCGCCTCAACCCAGGGGGCAAGAGTCTGGCCAACCGCCAACGTTTTCTTCGCCGTGCCAAGGCGCAGATTCAGCGGGCCGTGCGCCAGACCGCAGGCGATCGGGACATCACCGATCTCGAGCGGGGAGGGGAGGTCTCGATCCCGGCCGAAGGTGTTCGCGAGCCCAGTTTCCGGCGGTCCGGTGAGGGCGGAGTGCATGATCACATCCTTCCCGGCAACAAGCGTTTCGTGGAAGGCGACACCATCGACCGGCCGCCCGGTGGTGGCGCTGGCGCGGCCGGTGGCGACAATGGGGAAGGCGAGGACGATTTCCGCTTCGTCCTGACCCGCGACGAGTTTCTCGATCTTTTCCTCGACGATCTGGAGCTGCCCGATCTCGCCAAGCGGCGCGTCGCGACCGTGGAAACGCAGGGCTTGAGGCGGGCCGGCTATACGGTCTCCGGTTCTCCCGTGAACCTCGCCCTGCTGCGTTCCATGCGCAATGCCCTGTCCCGCCGCATCGCCATGCGGCGCCCCAAAGCCGAGGATCTGCGGCGTCTTCAGGAAGAGATCGACCGCCTCGAGGAGCAGGGGCCGTCCGAGCGGCTGACCGCGTTGCAGCAGGAGCTCGAACAACTGCAGCAGCGCAGCAGGCGCTTTCCCTATATCGACCCCATCGATCTGCGCTACCGCCGCTTCGAGCCGGTCGCGCGGCCCGTGGCACAGGCGGTGATGTTCTGCCTCATGGACGTATCCGGCTCCATGACCGAGCACATGAAGGATCTGGCCAAGCGCTTCTACATGCTGCTCTACATCTTCCTGACACGGCGCTACAAGCATGTGGAGATCGTCTTCATCCGCCACACCCATGAGGCCAAGGAGGTGGACGAGGAGACCTTCTTCAACAGCCCCGAGACCGGCGGAACGGTGGTTTCCTCGGCCCTGAGGGAGATGCAGCGGATCGTGGAGGAGCGCTATTCGCCGGATGCGTGGAACATCTACGCGGCCCAGGCCTCGGACGGCGACAACTCGCCGAACGACGGCACCACCAGCGCCACCCTGCTGCGCGATGTGATCCTGCCTGTCTGCCAGTACTATGCCTATCTCGAGGTCGGCAGCGACAGCGACCGGATGCAGACCGGATTCATCAATCACAAGACGTCTCTCTGGCAGACCTATGAGACCCTGCAGGAAGAAGGGGCCAACCTCGCGATGCGCAAGGTGAACCACCGCCGTGAGATCTATCCCGTCTTCCGCGAACTCTTCCGTCGGCGCGATGCGGAAGCCGGAGCCAGGGTGCCATGAACGCGATCGCGCAAGATGCCCTGCTCTTCAACGGGGCCGACTGGGATTTCGGCACGATCCAGCGCATCCACGATGCGGTCGAAGCCATCGGCGTCGGGGAGCTGGGTCTCGACGTCTATCCGAACCAGATCGAAGTGATCACGGCCGAGCAGATGCTCGACGCCTATGCCTCGATCGGCATGCCCCTGTTCTACAAGCACTGGTCCTTCGGCAAGCGCTTCGCCCTGCATGAGTCGAGCTATCGGCAGGGCCTCATGGGCCTTGCCTACGAAATCGTCATCAACTCGAACCCGTGCATCTCCTACATCATGGAGGAGAATTCGGCGACGATGCAGACCCTCGTCATCGCGCATGCCGCCTTCGGCCATAACCATTTCTTCAAGAACAACTACCTGTTCAAGGAGTGGACCGACGCGGACGGGATCCTGGATTACCTTGAATTCGCCAAGGGATACATCACGCGCTGCGAGGAGCGTTATGGTCATGCGACGGTGGAGCGCGTCCTCGATGCCGCCCATGCGCTGATGTCCCACGGCGTTCACCGGTATCCGCGCAAGAAGCGGCCGGACCTGCGCTCGGAGGAGCGACGGGAGGAGGAGCGTCACCGCCATCAGGAGCAGACCTTCAACGACCTTTGGCGCACGGTGCCGACCAAGGGCGCTGCAGCCAAGCCGCAGCTGAGCGAGGAGCGCCGTCGCGCGCTGCTCGAGCTGCCCCAGGAGAACATCCTGTACTTCCTCGAGAAGTCGGCGCCCCGCCTGCAGCCCTGGCAGCGCGAGGTCCTGCGCATCGTGCGCCATATCGCGCAGTACTTCTATCCGCAGCGTCAGACCAAGGTGATGAACGAGGGCTGCGCCACCTATTGCCATTATCGCATCATGACCCGCCTTCATGAGACGGGGCAGATCAGCGATGGCGCCTTCCTCGAATTCCTGCAGTCGCATACCAACGTGACGCGGCAGCCCGAATTCGACGATCCGCATTACGGGGGCATCAACCCCTATGCCCTCGGCTTCGGCATGATGCAGGACATCGAGCGCATCTGCACGCAGCCGACCGCGGAGGACCGCGAATGGTTCCCCGACATCGCCGGCAGGGGCGAGTCCATGGCGGTGCTGCGCGACGTGTGGGCGAACTACCGCGACGAGAGCTTCATCTCGCAGTTTCTGAGCCCTCACCTGATCCGGCAGTGGCGCATGTTCCATCTCGTCGACGATCCGGACCGGCCGGAGCTGATGATCGAGGCGATCCACGACGAGCGGGGCTACCGGCGCCTGCGGCGATCCCTGTCGCGCCAGTACGATGTCGGCTGGAGCGATCCCGACATCCAGGTGATCGATGTGGACCTCGCCGGAGACCGGCGCCTTATCCTGCATCATCACGTTCTCAACCGGACCCTGCTGCACAAGGACGATGCCCAGCGCGTCCTTCAGATGGTGGCCAATCTCTGGGGCTATGCGGTCGTGCTGAAAGAGGTGGAGCCCGCCACCGGGGCGATCTTCCAGGAGCACGTGGCTCACCCGCACGAAACGATCTTTTAGAAGTTACTTTGACGCAAAAAAGCCAGGGACTTGGCGGATCATAGGTTTTCCTGGGCTCGGCCCTGGTTTCGAGGGTCGGCTCCCTTGCAGGAGAATACCTATGGAACACAAGCCTGTAGAGAAGCTGCGTAGCGTCGCTGAAGTGCATGAGTTCAATCAAGGTTTCCTGTCCCGCCGCGAACGCCTCGAGCGTTGGGCCGAAGTGCTGGAGCGCCAGCCGAAACGACGCCTGAGATCCCTGGGTGAGATCGAGTTCGTTCCCAAGGACAAACGGCCGGAGCTGAGGTCCGACGAATCCCCCATCACGGTAGCCTTCGAGGACCCGGTCCTGCGCGCTGCCGGGCTGAAGGGCGATACGCTCGGGGACGCCATGGAGTTCTTCGAATTGTCCGAGGGGGCCTCCCACCGTCTTCTCTGCTCCTGCATGAACGGTTGGAGCATGGAGGCCGGCTCCACGGCGCGGAAGATCCATCGCATCGCGAACCCCGATCACCGGCTCGTGCTTCTCACGACCGCCGGTCTGCTCACGGCTGCGCCGGCGGTGTTTTACCTGCTGGGCTGAAAGAACACACCGGCACCGAGCCTCGGGATCGAGAGGGCCCGGTGCCGATTGGCCGGAGATGCATGAATGGCGGACGCGCCCCGTCAGATCGGATTGCCCTGGTACAGCCGAGAGGATTATCCCCGCATCCGCGACATGATGATCGACCGGCACAATCTCGCCCCCACCTACGATGCCTGGCTGGCAGCAGCCGAGAACAACGAGGCCGTAGGCCGGCAGGCCGGACTTCGGATCATACGCATCATGATCGGCCCCGATACGTTCGCGCAATGGTGCATGGAGAAGGGCATCGAGCCCGACAGCGCGGCGCGCGTGAAATACGTTGCCGAGTTGAGCGCCCAGGTCACACAGTGACCCGGAACCGGCACCATGGATGGGCGGCATCGCGGCGCCCACAGCCAAGCCTTGAAATCCTTTCTCCCGTTCCTGCGTGCTCGGCGCTCGGATTCCCTTCACGGGCCCGGCTGCTGCGCGCTGCTTCACCCTCCGTTTGAGAGCGCCCATGGCCCGGCGCGCCTGACCCGGGATCCAGACTTGGCAGCGCTCCTCTTCAAGCCCTCAACGATGCCGCTTCACGGATTCAGCTCTTGGCGACACCGACCGTGTCGGCCATCTGGGCCCCACGGACACCCATAGGCTGCTCGGATCCTTCCGTTGTGTCTTCGGCGGTTTGATGCTCCATTTCAGCGTTGATCTCGGCGCCAAGCAGAACGACGATCGTCGACAGCCAGATCCATGTCATGAAGCCGATGACGGCGCCGAGGGAGCCGTAGGTCTCGTTGTAGCTCCCGAAGTTCGCGACATACCATGAGAAGAGCATGGAGACGGCAAGCCACAGGATCGCCGCCACAATCCCGCCGGGCGTAACCCAGCGCCATTCCGCTTTGTCGCGGCTTGGCCCAAAACGATAGATCAGCGACAGGCCGAACACGACACCGATCAGAAGGATCGGCCATCGTGCAAGAGACACCAGCCACTCCGTTCCTGAGCCCAGGCCTATGAAATTGAGGACGATGGGCAGAACGATGATCCCGGCCAGAGCAACGAGAATGAAGGCAATGGCGCTCAGGGTGAAGAAGAGAGATAACATGTTCAGCTTGATGAAGCTTCTCTTCTCCTCCTCCCCATATACGATGTTGAGGGCGTCGAAGATGGCCTTCATGCCCGCATTGGCACTCCAGAGAGACAATCCCAATCCGAAGATGAAGCCAAACCCGAGGGTCCCGCTTCCCTGCGAAGCGATGCGGATGACCTGCTCGCGGATGATATCGAGGGCTCCCCCGGGCAGGATGCCAGCGAGGGTGTTCAGATGGTCTTGGATCGTGCCTGGATCGGCAAAGAGGCCATAGATGGAGACAAGGGCTGCGATCGCGGGGAAGAGAGCCAGCAATGCATAATAGGTGACACCGGCCGCGACCGACATGATGCGGTCCTTGTTGAACTCCTCATAGGTGCGCCACAGGATGTCCTTCCACCCACGTGCGGGGATTTCCGTCGGCGTGTCGGCGTCTCGGCCGCGCCCCTTCTCGGCGGCCGCATGCGGCGGAGCATGCTGCTTTCCCGCGAAGTCTGAATCGCCATTCCGCGTCCGCCTCCTCGGCTGGGTCGAGTGCATCGCCGGGTTGCCGCCGTGGGCCGGGCGGGAGCGCTCCCCGCCAGCAACGAGCCTTACGAGTGTCCATCCGAGAACCACGGCCCACATGGTCGTGACGGTTGAGGATGAGAAGGTTTGCCGTGCTCCAGGTGGCTGGACAGCCGGATTATCTGCCATAGTCTTTCACACCCTCATGGTTCGGTCGCGGCCAGATGGCCTGGCTCAACCGTAAACCACCCCAATAACTCAGCGGTTCCATGCACTTATTGGCCAGGCGGCTCCAGACAGCCCACCATGCGGGCTGGGCCCTGGAAACCATCCGACGGGGAGCCGCTAGTGCATCGTGCGGACCCAGCGGGCCGCGCTAGCGAAAAGTGGGCCCGGTTTTCGCTGACGCGGCCCTCCGGGTCCGCGCACAACGATGCTCTCAGTCAAGAGAGAAGGCATCGGATCGGGTCCCAAACGTGCAAATCCACCTTTGGGTCCGATGCTTTAGGCTGTGCATATCTTCCCTGCGTGGCGGGCTTTAACCCAGATGCAAGATTCTCTGGATCAGTGTCTCACGATCCACGAGGAGGGTCAGCGATGGACGAGTGGTCAGGACGCAAGTGGGAGCCGGTCAACGAGGAGCGACTGCTCCGGGCGATCGACGTCCTTGTCGAAATTGCCAAGGAGCATGGGCCGACCTTCAACCCGGTTCTCGAGACGGTTCGGCAGGAATTGCACGATTTCCGCCGCCGGAGCCAGCCTGCCGCCGATCAAGATGGCGATGCCCTTCGTGAGGCAAGCTGAGCGGGCAGTCACGAGGCATCCGGGCAATCTGTCGTCGCCAGCTCTGCTTCCGAGGCTCTTTTCCTTAAGCGGCGCATCGTTGGACCCGAAAAGCCGAGTCCACTTTTTTGCGCGATGCGCTAGGCCCGATGCTTGAGCGAAGCCCATCGGGTCTGCCTGGATGCATCAGGCAGGCCTGCGAGCCTGCTTTCTGGGAGGGCGGGTCAGGCGGGCTGAAGTTGCTCTTCGCGAACGAGGCGCTCAGGGCCCTTCCGATGACCCTTGATATGGTACTGGAAGCCGTTGTTGTCCGCCGGAAGAAGGCGGGTGATCTCCCATGTGTCCTGAGGCTGCGCGACATCGATGGTCGTTACCATATTGAGAAAGGCCTCAACGGTATTCGTGCTTGCAAGCTTGACCAACCGCACATGGTCCCCGACTTTGAACTTGTGGGGCATTATGGCTCTGTTCCCTCCTCAAAAAGGTACCTGAGCAGTAGGAACTAACATAAGTTAGTTTCGTTCCATGGCTCATGATGAACACTTATTCAGATGACCAGCCGGTTGTTCTGCTCGTCGAGGATGAACTCCTCGTGCGGATGGCGGCTGCCGATGATTTGCAGGATGCGGGATTCCATGTGCTGGAAGCGGCCAATGCCGATGTGGCCCTCGCCGTGCTGGAAACCTGTTCGGATAACGTGAAGGTGCTCTTCACCGATATCGACATGCCCGGGTCCATGAACGGGCTCGACCTTGCCGAAAGCGTTCAGCACCGCTGGCCGCATATTTCGCTCTTGATCTCCTCCGCATACCACAGGCCGTGTCCTGAGCAGATGCCGGAGGAAGGGCGGTTTGTGCCGAAACCCTATTCCAGCGAGGTCGTGGTCCAGAAAATCCGCGAACTCGTGACGAACCAGTGACGCCAGTACGAGCGCTGCAAAGACGCGCTCGGCACGGTCAAGGTGGTGCCTGCACGTCACATGTCAGCGTTTTCGACCGTGATCCTCATGGAGAACTCCCGCCTCTCGCCTGGCTGGATGAGGACAATGCCGGGCTTGTCGACAAATTCACCATCGAAGCCTTCTGGGTCCGCATGACCCTGCCAGGGCTCGATGCAGATGAAGCCGGCGCCAGGTTTGGTCCAGATCCCCAGGTGCGGCATATCCGGAAAATCGACGCGTATCGAACCGCTGCCCGACGCTCCATACCGGACTGATCTGCTTTCGAGGCGATCGAAGACGAGGGCGTCAGCCTCGAAAAGGCTGTCATGCAGCGAAAGCGTGCGCCCATGAACGGGGCTTGCCTCGGCAGCCCGGCTGACGAGGCCGTCGACGGGTCGGCGAACAGGGATTGTTTCTTCCCGTTCGAAGCGGATCACGTGCGCTTCCCGCGGCGCCCCGAAAGGCAGCGGCCAGCGAAAAGCCGGGTGGAAGCCGAAAGAGACCGGCATCGGAGACGGGCCCGTATTGGTCACCGAAGCCGCAATCGCAAGCGTTGTTTCCTCGATCCTGTAGGTCACGTCGAGACGAAACGGGAAGGGATACCGTTTGAGCGTGCCTTCGTCCGAGCGAAGGCTGAAACGGCATTGGGATGGGCTGGCCTCTTCGATCTCGAAGCGGGACGTGCGTGCGAAGCCATGCTTCGGCAACTCATACTCAACGCCGCCGACCCGGATCCGATCATTCCTGACACGCCCGACAACGGGAAAGAGAAGGGGCGACCGCCCGGTCCAATAGTCGGGATTGCCGTCCCACAAAAGGTCTCGCCCTTGCTTGTCCTGGAGCCGCACCAGTTCGGCTCCATTCTCTGAGATCCGGGCCTGAAGGTCCGGGCTCGAAACGGTAATGCTCATACGGACAAACCCCCTCTTGATCGTGTCCTTAGTGCATCGTGCGAAAAAGTGGACCCGATGCTTTAGCATGAAGCAACAGCACAGGCCGATTCAAGCTTGAGATTGATAGGCAGGTCGAACGGGCAGTCGCCCGGGGTGCATCCCAGAACGTGGCGAATGATCGGGCATCCTTGACAAGCTGGGGCAGCGCCTTGGCCAAGTCCTCAGAGTTGAAGGGCTTTTCCCACCAGGGAATTCCGGCATAAGTCGAAGGGATCGAGGGGGCGTAACCCGTTGCGAACACGAAGGGGACGCCTTGATGAATGAGCGTATCGGCAATCGGAAAAGCGGTCGCCCCGCGCAAATTGATATCAAGAATGGCTGCATCGATCTGCCGGTCTGACGAGAGAAGAGCCATCGTCTTCTCCTTGTCGGATGCAGGTCCGACAATCTTCACACCGAGCGTTTCCAGAGCCTTGGCCATGTCATCGGCAATGAAGTACTCGCCCTCGACTACGAGGGCATGACAATTCATCAACGATTTCCCGAAAGGTCCTCTGACGGTGCACGAGCATGCTTCGCGCAATCTTCATCTGGCAAAAGGCGAAGGGCGGATAATGCTCCGCATGCCTCGATGGGTGCAACTGCGAGCCTCGCTCCTCACTTGGACGAGCGGCAGGCGCCGGCAAGCTCGCTTCTGGGACGGCGATTTGCGCCCTGGGCTGATTCACTCCCAGGCGTGGGATTCGGCAAAGACTAAGTGCTTCCACGTACGGCAAAACTGCGGAAACCACGTAGTAATTGTGCTTCATTTACTGCGGTCGAGGCAGCATCATTGCATCCTTATAACAGCTATGATGAAAAAAACGCCTGTCTTGTCAAATTGTTGGCTCCTCGATCTGTCGGGAACCCGACGCTGACGGGCCCGGAAACCGCGATTAAGAGCCCTTTAAGCTTCGTTAAAGAGCATTAACCATAACTGGAAGACGGCTCCCATTATTTACGTATTGTCCGTGAAATCGATAGCCACTACCTTCTGGATATCGCCGAAGAACGCGAGTTAGTTGAGTAAATAAGAAGCGCGCGGCAGTAATAAACAGGTAATACGCACTTAATTACTAAGGCGGGGCAGAATACATGTATATCGTCGTCGATGACCGGCAGATGGTTACGTCTGGATATGTTGCGAGTTTTAAGCGTGAAGGCATATCCTCCCTTGGCTTATATGCAAGTGAATTCAATGAATGGCTGGAATCGGCTTCCGATGCCGATCTCGAAGCTATTCAAGGTTTCGTTCTTGGAAGCTTCGACGAGCGGGTTCATTCCGCGGAAAGCATTCGCCGCTATTCCAAGGCGCCCATCATCGCATTGAGCGATGTACGCTCTCTTGAAGAGACCTTGGAGCTCTTCACCGCGAAGTTCGATGATGTCGTCCGCAAGCCTGTCCATGTTCGTGAGATTCTCGCCCGGTCGGAGGCGGTCTGGCGGCGAGTCAACGCGAGCGCAGGGAAGAAGACCCAGAACGATACCGACAGGCTCAAGGTTTTCTTCGACGGACGTGATCCTGAGGTCGATGGAATGCCTCTGGCGCTGCCGCGTCGGGAGCGGCACATTCTTGAATACCTGGTCCGCAAGAGAGGTCACCGCCTGACCAAGAAGCAGATCTTCGACGCGGTTTATGGGATCTACAGTGACGATGTCGAAGACAGCGTCGTCGAGGGGCATATCAGCAAGCTGCGCAAGAAGCTTCGGCAGCGCCTCGGATACGATCCGATCGATGCGAAGCGTTACATCGGCTACTCATACGTGGGCGCAGCGTCTTAGCGCTTGCCGGCGAACCGGGTTCGGTTCGCCGTGAGAAGATGCGGCAGGTCAAAGAAGAGATTCCACTCAGGTGGAGCGGCTCATGAGCAGCGGAGTCGAAAGTCGACCTGCATTTTTGGACCTGCCGCCAACTCTCTCGACAGCCGGTCATCGGACACAAGCCTCCAGGACCGTGCGACGAGCGAGACCCAAGATCTGCCGGCCCGGTGATCGCGATCAAGGCTGCCGGGCCAGGGCAGGCACAAGACTGCAATCAGAACAATGTCGGATGCCATCGGCGAAGGATAAACCTTCCCGGTGGCATCTTGCTTTCACTGCAGCGATGGGCGCGACGTCCGCAAAGTCCGAGGGAGCTGGGACGGATCGTTCCCTGAGCGCTCTAGCGCAGCGCTGGCATTCCAGTCTGCCGGCAAGGGGCCGCATCGGCGTTCAGCCTGAAATCCTGAAATAAATTCAGCGTCTCCCGCGTGCGTTAACTTTATTGCAGGAAACGGAGACTTATTCTTCCCCTGCGTTATGATTGAGCTGAAGGGTGAGGAGCGCCCTGGACCGTTGTTCTCGACACATGAAAGTTGTCGAACCGTCCCAGGCATTCCTCAGACAAGAGAACCCGCGGCAAATCTGGCGGAGTGAACAGGGCGTATCGGGGCGGGGCATGACAACAGGAAGAGTGCCGATCTCAATCCGGAGACATTCGCGAAGCAATCGGATGTTTCACGGAACCTGAGTGCGGACAAGGACGCCGCCCTTCGATTCCCCAAGCATGGACATGAAGTTCAGCGCTTTATTGCCGGCGTGAAGGCCGCAGGACTCACCCATCTTGAAGGGCTCGATGATCTATGCCCATCAGTTCACGTAGTTAAGAGTTGAGACACGGCAATGGACGACCTTCTTCTTGAATTCCTAACCGAGACCAACGAGCATCTCGAAACGGTCGACGTGGAGATGGTCCGCTTCGAGCAAGATCCTAACAACGAAGCTATTCTCAGTAATATTTTCCGCCTGGTTCACACGATCAAGGGAACCTGCGGTTTTCTTGGGCTGCCGCGTCTCGAGGCACTTGCGCATGCCGCAGAAACCCTCATGGGCAAGTTTCGCGACGGCATGGCCGTGACGACTCCTGCCGTGTCGCTGATCCTTGCAACTCTCGACCGGATCAAGGAAATCCTGGGCGAACTTGAGCGGCAAGGCGCGGAACCGGAGGGCTCCGACAGCGATCTCATCGAGATGCTGGACAAGATGGCGTCCCAGGAAGCTCTCCCTCCTGAAGAGGCTCCCCAGCCGGCATCGTCGCCATCGGGCGGGCAGCCGGTTTATCAGGTCCTTGAGCGAGAGTTGAAGCCGGGAGAGGTCTCGCTGGACGAGCTCGAGCGGGCCTTCCAAGAGGCGCCAGGACCGGAGAAGGCTTCGACCTCCGGCACTCTGACGTATCAGGTGCTCGAACGGGCCTTGAAGCCCGGCGAGGTTTCGCTCGATGAGCTCGAGCGTGCCTTCCGTGAGGCGCCCGGGCCAGCTCCGCTCCTGATCGAGAAGCCTGCAGCAGGTGCCCCGAAGGCAGAAGCAGCGCCTCCCGCACGCGCGCAGGCTTCCAAGAAGAATGCCGATACCTCGGATTCGAGCGAGAGCGGTGAAGGGATTGCCGGGAAGGTCCAGACCATCCGCGTCAATGTCGATACGCTCGAACATCTGATGACCATGGTGTCGGAACTCGTTCTGACGCGAAACCAGCTGCTTGAGATTGCCCGGAGGAGTTCTGAGGATCACGGTTACAAGGTGCCTTTGCAGCGCCTGTCGCAGGTGACGGCCGAGCTGCAGGACGGTGTCATGAAGACCCGCATGCAGCCCATCGGCAATGCGTGGCAGAAGCTTCCGCGTGTCGTGCGCGATCTTTCGAACGAACTTTCGAAGAAGATCGAGCTTATGATGCAGGGCGCGGATACCGAGCTCGATCGTCAGGTGCTGGAGGTCATCAAGGATCCCCTCACGCACATGGTCCGCAACTCGGCCGACCATGGAATCGAGAATCCGTTGGATCGAAAGGCTGCCGGAAAGCCCGAGAAGGGGACAATCCGGCTCAACGCCTATCATGAAGGGGGCTCGATCACCATTGAGATCGCCGATGATGGCAAGGGGCTGAATTTCGCCGCCATTCGGAAGAAAGCCGTCGAGAGAGGCATTGCCAGTGACGCCGAGGTCGAGCGCATGAGCGATGCCCAGGTGGCCAAGTTCATCTTCCATCCGGGCTTCTCGACAGCCGCGAAGGTGACTTCGGTGTCGGGCCGCGGCGTCGGCATGGACGTCGTCAAGACCAATATCGAACTGATCGGCGGGACCGTCGATATCCGTTCCGAGCAGGGACGTGGCACGACATTCACGATCAAGATCCCGCTGACGCTGGCGATCGTTGCGGCGCTTATCGTGGCTTCCAAGGATCAGCGCTTTGCCATCCCCCAGGTGGCTGTCTCCGAACTCGTAAGAGTATCGCCCTCGTCCGAGCATTCCATCGAACGTATCAATGGAACGCCGATCCTGCGCCTGCGCGACCGCCTGCTGCCGATCGTTCCACTGTCGAAGGTCATGGGCCTTTCCGGAAACGAAGACGTCAACAATGGCTTCGTGGTCGTGACGCAGGTGGCTCACCAGCGCTTCGGCATCCTCGTCGACGGCGTCTTCCATACGGAAGAGATCGTCGTGAAGCCCATGTCGTCCAAGCTGAGGCACATTCAGCTCTTCTCGGGGAACACGATCCTCGGCGACGGCGCCGTCGTGCTCATCATTGATCCCAACGGGCTCGCGCGGATGGTCGGCTCCGGCGCTGACAGCGACGAGTTCCAGAGCGATGCGAATCTTGAGCAGACGATCGCGGCGGCAGAGGAAATGACGAGCCTTCTGGTCTTCCGTGGCGGAGGGGAGAGCCTCAAGGCGGTTCCGCTTTCCCTCGTGACACGTCTTGAGGAAATCGAGGCATCCTCCATCGAATGGTCGAGCGGCCGGCCCGTCGTCCAGTATCGGGGGCGCCTGATGCCATTGGTATCCTGCGACGAGGAGCTGCCGATCAAGCGGCAAGGTATGCAGTCGCTGCTCGTGTTTTCCGATGGCGATGTCTCGATGGGGCTGGCAGTTGCCGAAATCGTGGACATCGTCGAAGACAAGCTCGATGTCGAGCTGCTTGCGGAGCGCTCCGATCTCGTCGGGTCTGCGGTTGTCCGGGGTCGTACGACCGAGATCGTCAACATTGCGCATTACCTGCCGATGGTTCTCGAGACCTGGGCGCGTAAGGATCGGCGTGGCGGGCCGGACAAGTCCCTTCTCCTGGTCGATAGTTCAACCTTCTTCCGGGACATGCTCGTCCCGGTCCTGAAAGCCTCGGGCTATCGCGTTCAGACGGCTTCGACGGCCCAGGAGGCGGTTCGCCTCCTGTCCAACGGATTGCAGGTCGACATCATCGTGACGGATCTGGAGCTGTCGGGGCATTCAGGATTCGCTCTTGTCGCGTCCCTCCGGGCTGACCCGCACCACAGCTCAACCCCTGTGATCGGATTGACCGTCAAGCCTGACCTGCAGCAGATCGCTTTGGCAAAAAAATTGAAGATCTCCGAAATCGTTTCCAAGATCGACCGGCGGGGCCTGCTTTCTGCACTGGCAGAGATCTGCGCGCCGCTTGAAGAGGCTGCATGACAATGAATCAAATTGATCCGATCACTTCCGGTGTGACGAAGGGAGGCTCCAAGCAAATGGAGTTCGTGACGGTCACGGTTGCGGGACAACTGCTTGGGCTTCCCATAAGCCGGGTTCATGACGTTTTTGTCGTCAGTGAGATGACGACCGTTCCACTGGCGCCGGGAGAGATCGCAGGTCTCCTGAATCTGCGTGGCCGCGTCGTTACCGCCGTTTCGCTTCGGCGCCGCCTGGGTTTGGAGGATTCCGCCGGCGTAGAGCGCCGAATGGCAGTCGGGCTCGAGAACCAGGGCGAGGCCTATGGCCTGCTCGTGGACGAAGTAGGGGAGGTGCTCAAGCTCGATCCGGATGAGATGCAACCCAATCCGGTCCACATGGACCGAGGCTGGGTTGGGTTGTCGCAGGGAGTGCACCAGCTGCACGACAAGCTCTTGATCGTTCTCGATGTCGACGCCGTTCTGGCGTTCGGTGCCGAGCGGGAGGCCGCATAAGAGTTCGACGAAACTGTCTCCCTTCTATAGCCGCTAAGGAAGTTATACCGTGAGTATCGATCTTTCCACTCCTGTCCTTGTCGTCGATGACTATCAGACGATGGTCAGGATTCTTCGCAATCTCCTCAAGCAAATCGGCTTTAACAATGTAGACGATGCCTCAGATGGGCAGGCGGCGCTTGAGAAGCTGAGGGCCAAGAAATACGGTCTCGTAATCTCGGACTGGAACATGGCCCCCATGACGGGATACGAGCTGCTGCAACAGGTCCGTTCGGATGCCGAGCTGAGCTCCTTGCCATTCATTATGGTCACCGCCGAGGCGAAGACTGAGAACGTCGTTGCTGCCAAAAAGGCCGGCGTGAACAACTATATTGTCAAGCCCTTCAATGCCGAGACGCTGCGGAACAAGATCAGCGCTGTCTTCGGCGGGTAAATGACGACGAGCAGGGCCATGAAGCCACGTAAAAGTTATCGTATCGAAGCCAGCATGGGCGCGCTCCCGAATGAGGATGGCGCCGAGGAGCGGCATTCCGAGATCATGAACCTGCTAGGGACGATCAAGGAATCGATCGTCCCAGCGCGCGAGATCTCGACCTCTCTTCTCGAAGAGCACCGGCGCGACATGCAGGAAGCTCTCCGTCTCAAGGTGGAGCTCGACTCCATCTACGAGGCGATCGAGCGGACCAAGAGAGAGATCGCGACCATTCGATATGCTGGTGCCCAGGGACAGGAGATTACAAGGGTAACCGATGAGCTCGGCGCTATCGTCCTTGGCACCGAAACGGCAACCAATTCGATTCTGGCCGCAGCCGAGAAGATCGACGAATTGTCCAGCAATCTGTCCTCGCGCCTGTCCGGAGGAGATCAAGAGATAGCTCGCGAAATCCTGGATCATGTAATCAGCATCTTCGAAGCCTGCAACTTTCAGGACATCACGGGACAGCGTATCAGCAAAGTCGTCAACGCGATGAGATTCGTCGAAGAACGCGTTCACCACATGATCGACATCTGGGGCGGTCTCGAGAGTTTCAAGGATGTCGAGACAATAGCCGACTCCAACCGGCATGGGGATGCCGCTCTCCTGAACGGGCCTGCACTCGTGTCCGACAAGGGCGTGACCTCTCAGGATGCCATCGACGCCCTCTTTGACTGATGTGAGTTCCAGTCCGTGAGAATCTGCCCGGGTTGCATTAGTCTGGGCAGATTCTATTTTTGAAGCTCCTGGGATTCGGCAGGTTGCTCCAGAGAGACTTGCCGGCCGCCATCCGTCGACGCTATGCCAGCAGCCTTTTGAGCTCCTGCTTCACCAGCAGTTCCATGACGCGCTTAAGCCCTTGCTCGCTGATGGCGAGGATCATCCCGCCACAGACCTCCTCCGAGCCAAAGAACTTGTAGGTTAGCGCATTGGCGGGTTGAAGGCCTCCCAGCGGGTGAGAGACGAAGCCTTGAAGCGCACCCGGACGATCATTGCGTCCATTATGAATCGCCATGCCGCCGAACTGGCCTGTTACGGCATGAGGGACGAGGCGAAGCCGGTTCTTGCCGCGAAAGCCCATGGCAAGGTTCGAGTTCGCCAGGGCGACAGCGATATTCTCTTCAAAGTGAAGAAGCCCATCAAACGAGATGGAACCTTCAGAGCTCCGGAAATGATCGAAGACGGCAATCGCATCCAGATCTTCCAGGCATATAATGGTTCGCGCATGCTCGTATGTCGGGCCATGTACATTGGTGCCGATGCGAACAACGCTTGCGCCGCCGAGCGTTGCTCTGCTCTCGATCCACCCCAGGCCGGATGATTGACCACGCCCATCGGGAAGGGCGACGTTATGGGCTCTCGAAGACGTCAGGTAGTAGCGGGACGAGCCAACATCGTGAAGGCTTGCTCCTCCCGGGTCGGTGATCCATCGAATCCCTCTGGCCGTATAGACAAAGGACGAGCAATCGAAGTGGCCATTCTCATGACGCTGCTCGCCGAACGACGTGTATACATAACTCCAGTTCGGCTTGCGTTCATAGGCCCGGAAAGAGACAGCGCCGCTCTCTGCATGGGCGAAGATCCTCGAGCCTGTCGGATACGACAATTCCTCAGCCAGCTGCGGGTCTGAGAGGAGAGATCGCCCGTAGCCGGAGATCAAGCGGCGTAGCCAGGATGCATGATGGTAGCCGGGGGGCGTGTCTCCAATAGGAGGAAGCATGCCTGCAGGATCTGTGATCCCCACGATGACCTTGAGGCCGTCCTTCAACCGGGCTTCAAGGCGCTCGCGAAGATCCTTGGTCTCCGGCGCACTCTTCAGGTCATGGGACAGCAGGAGGCCGATGGAGATGATCTCGAGCCGATAGTGGAGAGATTGCTCTATCGATATGCCGTCAGGACCGATCAGTTGGTCGAAGCCGCTGCGAAGCTGGGCAATGGCGACTGACTTCCAGTGTGGCGCCAGCGGGAAAAGAGGATTTGCACTTGAAATGGCGAGCAACGCACAGGCAGTGCGAAGCTGAATGATGGACGGCGGAAAGATATTCTGGCTTACGATCTCCGATAGGGCAAAGCCATATCGGACGATCTCCGCGAAAAGCTCTTGCTGACGCCTGACATCCTTTTTCCCTTTTGACGCCGCGTGCGATGCCAGCAGGTGTAGCAATACCTCGGCGCGCACGGCCATCGCCAGGGGGTAGGTGCTCAGCACATCCTTGGGCTGCCCCCAGGGATTGGACTTAACCCAGGAGACTGCGAGATCTGCTGCTCGTGCTGGACCACCGAGCTTCAGGCTCGCAGCAATATCAAGAAGCCACGACAGTGACTGGAATTCCAGGCGCCAAGCCGGAGACCTATAAGGATCTTCCGTCCAGTCCGGTGTCTCAGGAACAGGCCATGCCTCATGTCCGCTGAGAAGCAAATGATTGTCAGCAAATATAGGCGCGTCGCCACGCTGAATGGTTCTCAAGCGATCATGAAAGGTCACAAGAGGGCCGAGATTTTCGGCCACGATAAATTGGTCGGCCGGATTCACGCGCATCTTGGCGTTATCGGAGCTTGGCGACCAACCGAGCCGTTTGCCCACCTCCTCAAGGAAGCCAAGCCCGCTCGGATTATCGTCTCCAAGAACGTTCTCAAGCATGAGATCGTCCCCAATGGAGACTTCAAGGGGGACGACCAGGCTGATCAGCGCCTCATCCCTCCAGGCCTGAAAGCCGAGTTCGACCGTCGCCGCCTGTGAGGGGGGCGCCAGTTCCAGTGTGAAACGCCTTGCCTGGCGATGAACGGGGAGGTCGACGAAGGGGCCAAGTGCTGGAGAAGACGAGATGCCCTCATAGGGAGCAGGCAGCTCCTTGCCTTGTGCATCACGAAAGACAATGCGAGCCAAGGCTCCGTCACTCTCCGGGCCTCGATTGACAAGTTGCCCGCGAACGAAAAGAGAGCGGCCGCGAACGATGCCATAGCTTTGCCAGCGCGGTGTCGTGCTCAGTTCCCACCAGGCGCGACGTGACGCCGGCACCGTCAGGTGTTTGGCCTGAGAGCTGGCATCGACCTCCTGTGCAGCCGCTGCCGGTCGCGCGGTCTGGCAGATTTTGAGGTCGCTGATCGCAAACGGATGCGAATTGCGCCAACTGCGAATGGTGACAATCAAGTGTTTCGCAGGAGCCGGAGTGAAAAAGGCAAAGCGCACTCGGCTCGTCTGTGAATGGTCGCCTTGACCGCAATAGGCCGGGCCAGGAACGTAGTAGCTATGGGGATCGATCTGGGTTCTCGACAGGCCTGGGACATGGGCGAAGTCGATGCTCGACCCGTCGTCCGTCAGGAACCCGATGCCGACCGATGCGAAGTCGTGAGCGGTTCGGGCCTCCTCGGACGGGTCCCACGCCATCTGAAAGTTAAGCTCGCACCACTCATCGCCGGATACATCTCTGAAGTCAAAGACCGCGCGAGACCAGCGATTATGGTTTGCAACAACATGAGTGCCGTTGGCTTGACCTTGCGAAGCTTCCGCAGCCTGATCACGGGGAGACGGGAGAATGCACTTAACTTCAGGCATGCAGATTTCAGAGCCTTATCGAGAACCGTTATTGAGCAAGAGCGATCGGGCTTTACTTGTCCAGGCTCCGGATGCCGTCCCGCTGTCGATGATGACAGACTGCGCTTCGAGCTGGGGATCAAACCGTGAGGCACTAAGCCTCAACCCTTGGCATTATATCGAATGGAATGCTTAGTTGCCGGTTGCAACCTCTAGGAACAAGGCCATTCGTATCAGTTCGGAGAGGCTTTTCGCCTCCATCTTCGACATCACATTAGAACGATGGATCTCCACCGTGCGGATGCTGATGTTCAACTCATGGGCGATCATCTTGTTGGCTTTGCCGGCAACCAGGCCGTCGAGCACCTGACGTTCCCTTTGAGAGAGAGACTGCAGCCGCGCCTGAGTCCGAAGCAGCTCCTGGTTTTTGCGGACGCTTTTCTCGTCGCACACCAGTGCGAAGCGCACCACCTCCAGAAACCGATCTTCCCTGAACGGCTTTTCGAGAAAGTCGATGGCGCCTACCTTCATCGCTTCGACGGCGAGAGGAATGTCGGCGTGCCCCGTCATGACGACGACGGGAACATTGAGCCCACGGCCATGGAGGCGGCGAATGAACTCAAGGCCATCGATACCAGGCATGCGCACATCCGTAACGATACAGCATCTGCCAGGGTCGCTGACTTCATCGAGAAATGCTTTTGCGGACTCGTAGAGGCGAACGTTCAGCCCAGCCGATACGAGGAGAAACGAAAGAGCCTTACGTACTCCAACGTCGTCATCCACCACATACACGATCGGCGTGTTCGACACTTGCCATGTCCTCCTTATCGACAGCTCTCAGGGTGAAATGGAAGATGGTTCCCTCTCCCGGGGTGGATTCCGCCCAGATCTTGCCGCCGTGGGATTCCACGATCGTCCGGCTGATCGAGAGGCCAACCCCCATGCCACTCTGTTTCGTGGTGGTAAACGGCTTGAACAGGTTCTTCAAGACCTCCGGCGATATCCCTGACCCGGTGTCCTGCACGCTGATTTGAACGAGGGATTCGGACGGGATGGTTCTGGCCCGGATCATCAGTTCACGCCGGTTGACGTCCTGCATCGCCTCGAGAGCATTACGAATGAGATTGAGCAGAACCTGCTGGATCTGAACGCGGTTCACGAAGACCAACGGACTTTCCGACGGAAAGTCGAACTCGACCTTTACTTCCTTCTCTTTGGCGCCGACGAGGGCTAGAGCACCGGCCTCCTCCACAAGGCGCTGGAGCCCTTCGATCTGGTGTTCGCTGCCTCCGCGAGCCACGAACTCCCGCAACTGCCGAATGACCTCGCCGGCACGCAAGGCCTCCTCGGCTGCCTCGTTGACGGCATGCCGGACGAGATCAACCTTCTCACCCTCCACATTGCTCAAGAGCATTCCGCAGCCTTTGAGGTAGCCGGTGATCGCGGTCAAGGGCTGATTGATCTCATGGGCAAGGGTCGATCCCATCTCGCCCAGGGCCGTGAAGCGGGACATATAGGCGAGCTCGGATTGCAATTCCTGCATGCGTGTTTCGGTTCGCTGTCTCTCGGTCAGATCGCGAATAAAAGCCGTGAAGAATCGCTCCCCATCGGATTCCATCTCGCCCACCTGGACCTCCATGGGGAAGGTTGATCCATCCTTGCGTTGAGCAACAGCCACACGGCCGCTTCCGATAATGTGACGCTCTCCGGTTTTCCGATACCGGCGGATATAGCCATCGTGCTGCTCCCGGTAGGGTATGGGCATCAGAAACTTGACGTTGGTTCCGATCACTTCGTCCGGATGGTACCCGAACATATGCACCGCCGTAGCGCTGAAGGAGCGGATGATACCGTTCTCGTCTGCGACAATCATGGCGTCCGGAACGGTCTCGAGAATGGATCTGAGGTGTGCCTCTCTCGTGCGCAGCCGCTCCTCGCTGGAGCGCAGGGCATTCTCCGCGAGCTTGCGTTTCGTGATGTCCTGAATGGTGCCGATCTTGCGAATGGGCCGACCATTGTCATCGACCATCGTGCGGCCGATCGCCGTGACCCAGCGCTCGTCACGCGTATCGGCATGAATGACACGGAACGTTGCGCTATAGGTCAGATCGGAGCTGAGTTCATCGGTATAGAATGCCTTTTCCACATTCCCTCGATCATCGGGATGAACACAGCCGAGGATGGTCTCACGGGTGATATCGACGTTCATCGCCAGGCCCAGGATCTGCCGGGCTTCCGGCATCCACTCATGGCGGCCGGTCACAAGGTCCTGGTCCCAGATCCCAAGGGCTGTCGTTTCAATCGCCAGGCGCAGGCGCTCCTCGCTGCTGCGAAGTTTCATTTCCGCCAATCGTTGATCGTGAATGTCCGTGACCGTGCCGACCCATTCCACGACGGCTCCGTCTTCGTTAAGAAGCGGAACGGCTCTCGTCAGGACCCAGCGATACATCCCGTCCGAGCGTCGAACACGATATTCGAATACGCGCGACTCACCGGAGGTCCTCGCTGCCTGCCATTGTGTGAAGAGCTTGTCGCGGTCATCTGGATGAATGGCTTCCAGAAACCCGTAACCTTTATACTCCCCTCTGCCTTGGCCACTGAATGCTTCCCAGCCCCAGACCTTCGTGATCGACCCGTCCACCGTGGCGCGCCAGACAACCGCTGCGCTCGCCTCGATCAAGGCGCGGTACTGCTCTTCGCTCTGACGAAGCCGCTCCGCCGCTGACTTCTGTTCGTGGATGTCGGTGACTGTGCCAACCCACTCCTGCACGACGCCGTCAGGATCCCGAAGGGGAACAGCTCTTGTGAGAACCCAGCGGTATTCGCCACTGGGTTGTCGGATGCGATACTCGCTTGTTCCGGGCTCTTCAGATGCAAACGTTTCCAGCCAAGTCGACGTCACACGATCCCGGTCTTGGGGGTGGACGCTCTCCAGCCACGCAAAATCCGTGAGATCGCCCAGGATCTGACTATCCGGGCTTCCCCAACCCGATGCCCCGTCGATGATCGAACCGTTGGGCGAGGCTCTCCAGACAACGGCCGCGCTCGCCTCGATCAGGGCCCGGTAGCGCTCCTCCTGAGTTTTCAGCGCGGCTTCCGCAGCCATGAAGCGACTGATATCGCGTGATGTCAAAACAAAGTTACATACGTTCCCCGCTTCATCCTCGATGGCGTCGATCGTCACCCTGCATAGGAGATGGATACCTTCCCTCGTCGTGCAGCGGGCCTGGTCTCCGTAATGACCCAGCTTTTCGGCGGCTCTCAGATGCTCGAAGGATTTGCTTTGGCTCAACGCATCCGCTGGATAGAGAAGCGAGTAAGGTTGCCCCAGGACGTCAGTGGCTTTCCAGCCGTAGATATTCTCTGCACCTCTGTTCCACGATATAATGTTACCAAACAGGTCGAGCGTGATCAGCGCGAAATCACGAATTGAGTTGATGACGCGTGCAGTGTCAGCAACCTGCCGGGCGCCTCGCCCCGGTCGCGCGTGGAATCCATCGTTGAACGCAGAAGTATGAGTCATTTCCCCCCAACCCATGTGCTGCGCTGTATGCAGGATCGAAGCTTAACGGCGAAGAATCATCCTGAACAACAAAATTGATATGCCTGTTCGGCAGTAGATGTCACCGTTGCGATTGCATCAGCGTGATGAATTCGGCAATTGAAAAGTCGGAAAACGAGGTTGCGAGATTGTCGCGCCTGAAGCGGCGAGGTCTGATAGGCAAGTGTTTAAATAACATATCATTTAAAGTCCTTGCCTCTACTATCTCAGCTGAATTCTAAGGAGCTGGCAGGATCCTGCTGCCGCCCTTGTGCCCGAAATCCCTGACCGCGTTCACCGGCAGCCACGCCAGCCTCGTGCAAGGTTGGAGGGTTAAACCCCTCTTTACCATACTTGCCTGGAGGCACCTGTGACGGCACCTGTCTATCTGTTCGACTTGGCATCGCGACAGGCTCAGTGGCTAGCCGCTCGCCAGACGACGATTGCCGGCAATGTCGCCAATGCCAATACACCTGGTTATCGAGCCAGGGACGTTGAGCCATTTGCCGACGTGCTGGACAAAACGAAACTGACCATGGCTGCGACGGACGCCGGCCATATCGGCTTTACCCCGTCACGCGCCGAAGCGAGCAAGGTCAAGAAGGCGGATAGCTGGGACACCGTCTATTCCAAGAACTCGGTGAGCCTTGAGCAGGAACTCGTCAAATCCGGCGAGGTCAACCGGCAGCATTCATTGAACACGAGCATCGTCAAGTCATTCCACCGAATGCTGATGTCGAGCGTGAGGACTTCGTGATGATCGATCCCTTAGTTGCATCCAGCAAGCTGTCGAGCTCCGGTCTGGAAGCGCAGTCATCCCGACTTCGGGTCATTTCCGAGAATATCGCGAACGCTCAGTCCACGGGGCGCACGCCGGGGTCCGATCCCTATACCCGCAAGACGATCACCTTCAAGTCCGAGCTCGACCGAACGCTGGGTGCAGCCTCGGTCGCGGTCAAGGATATCGGGCAGGACAGTTCTGCCTATCCCGTCGAGTACGATCCCGGCAACCCGGCTGCGGACGAGAACGGGATGGTCAAGAAGCCTAACGTGAACATGCTGATCGAGATGGCGGATATGCGGGAGGCCAATCGATCCTATCAGGCGAACCTGCAGATGATGAAGCAGGCCCGAGCCATGATCTCCGCAACAATCGATCTTCTGAGAGGCTGAGATGGTCAGCGCAGTTACCTCAATATCATCTATGATCGACCGCCCTGCAGCGGTCGCAGCGATTCCTACCTTCGGCGCGACACCCGCCGCAGGGGCGGTCGCGGGCGCATCCCAGGCGAGCTTCAGCGATGTGATGGCTCAAATGGCCACATCGGCCGTCGATACCCTGAAGGCCGGCGAAGCCGCATCGATCGCTGGAATTCAAGGCAAAGCCTCGGTGCAGAAGGTCGTCGAGGCTGTGATGTCCGCGGAGCAGACGCTTCAGACGGCTATCGCAATCCGTGACAAGGTGGTCGCGGCCTATCAAGAAATTGCTCGGATGGCGATTTAAGGAGATTCCAATGAGAGCGCTCGCGATCGCTGCCACTGGTATGAATGCACAGCAGCTTAATGTCGAAGTCATTGCCAACAACATCTCGAACGTGAACACCACTGCCTTCAAGGGAGCGCGGGCCGAGTTCACGGACCTCCTCTACCAGACCGAGCGGTCCCAGGCGGTTCCGAACCAAACAGGTTCGAGCCCGGTTCCGGAGGGAGCCATGCTGGGCCTCGGCGTGCGCACGGCGGCAATCCGCAACCTGCACCGGCAGGGATCGCTCACGAACACGTCGAACCAGTTCGATCTGGCCCTGAACGGCCGAGGCTGGTTTCAAGTCAATGCTCCCAGTGGCGAGATCGTCTATACCCGTGCAGGCTCCTTCAACAAGAACGGCGAAGGGCAGCTTGTTACCCTCGATGGCTATACGCTCAATCCACCGATCATCATTCCGGCGAACACGCTGGATGTCACGATCAACGAATCCGGCGAGATCTTCGCCAAGATCGACGGACAGGCGGACCCCGAGAACCTGGGACAGCTGACCGTCGCGAATTTCGCCAATGACGCGGGCCTGGAGCCGATCGGCAACAACTACTACCGCGAGACGCTGGCGTCCGGCGCTCCGGCCGTGGGCGTTCCTTCCGATCCGGGCTATGGCAAGATCCACCAGGGCTACCTTGAGGCCTCCAACGTCGATCCGATCAAGGAGATCACGAATCTGATTTCCGCTCAGCGGGCCTTCGAGATGAACTCGAAGGTGATCCAGGCTGCCGACGATATGGCGGGAACCGTTTCCAAGGGCATCCGCTAAAGCCGGAAGCCGGGTGATAGTCACATGAAGCATCTCACTCATCTTGCTCCTGCGGTGGTCGTCCTTTCCCTGACAGCCGCTCAGGTCGCAATGGCCGAAGAGCGCGTTCTGCCGGTGCCATCGGTCACCATCTACCCCGGCGACACGATCAACGAGTCGATGCTCAAGGATCGGACATTTCCAGAGAACTATCGCTACAGGACGGCTGTCATCGAGTCTCCCCGGGTTCTTGCCGGGAAGATGGCGCGGCGGACGCTCCTGCCCGGGGAGCCGATTCCAATGAGTGCCGTCGATGACCCGAAGCTCGTGACGCGTGGGGTTCAGGCACAGATCGTGTTCGAGGAAGGTGGGCTAACGATCATGGGAACGGGCATCCCGCTGCAATCCGGCGCCATGGGCGAAACGATCCAGGTCAAGAATGCCGATAGCGGCCGGATCATTACCGGCCGGGTTCAGTCCGACGGCCGGATCCGGATCGGGTTCTAGCGATGCTTCGAACAATCCTTTTTCTTATCGCAGTTCTCGTCTCTCTCCAGAGTCATGCCGCAACGCGCATCAAGGATGTGGCCGCCGTTCAAGGCGTTCGCGACAACCAGCTGATCGGTTATGGTCTGGTCATGGGTCTGCAAGGGACGGGCGATACGCTTCGCAACTCCCAGTTCACCGAGCAGTCCCTCCAGTCGATGCTGGACCGCATGGGCGTCAACGTCCGCGATATCAACTTGCGAACCCGCAACGTTGCAGCCGTGATCGTCACGGCCGACCTTCCGCCTTTTGTCGGGGCGGGATCGCGCATCGACGTGACGGTCACGTCGATGGGCGATGCGACCTCCCTGAAGGGAGGGACCCTGATGCTGACGGCATTGCAGGGCGGCGACGGGCAGGTCTATGCGGTCGCGCAGGGCGCGATTGCCGTTTCCGGATTCTCTGCGCAGGGGCAGGCCGAGACGCTTACGTCGGGTGTCGCGACTGCGGGACGTATCCCCAACGGCGCTCTGATCGAGCGTGAAGTCCAAGGCGGTTTCGACGCCGTCGGCTCGCTGGCTTTCGAACTCAAGAATCCCGATTACAAGACGGCTACCCTGATCACGGATGCGATCAACCAATATGCCCAGCAGCGGTTTGGCGTTCGGGTCGCATCTCCGCGTGATTACCGGACCGTCGTTCTGCAGAAGCCGAAGAACGTTGCTGCGACCCGGTTCATCGCCGAGTTGGGCGACCTTGAGATCAGGCCCGACACGCCCGCTAGGATCGTAGTGGATCAGCGGACGGGAACGGTCGTGATCGGGAAGAACGTTCAGATCTCGACGGTGGCAATCACCCATGGGGCTCTGACGATCCGTGTGACCGAAACTCCTGAAGTGTCCCAGCCCGATCCATTCTCCATGGGGCAGACCGTCGTCGTGCCGCGCACGCAGATCACGGCTGCCGAGGAAAGGGTGCCGCTCGCCATTGTCCGGGGAGCGGATCTGCAGACGCTCGTCAAGGGACTCAATCAGATGGGGCTCAAGCCATCGGATGTCATTGCCATTCTTCAGGCGGTAAAAACTGCCGGAGCACTTCAAGCAGAACTGGTGATCCAATGACCGAATCCAAGATCATCAAAGCGTTCCTGCCGATGACCGTTGCCATCGGTACGCTTCTCGGGATGGCCGCGCATCAGGATGCCCGAGCGCAGGACGTCAAAGCGGACAATAAGAGCAGCCAGTACTGCGCGAACATTGCCGACGCGGCGGCCGATGCACGCTTCGCTCTTCAGAAGCAGGCTCTCGCCGACATGGAAAAGGAAATAGAGGGGCGCCTCAAGGTTCTGGAAGCCAAGCGCGCCGAATACGAGGAATGGCTCCGTCGCAGGAATGAAGTCCTGGAAAAGGCGGATGAGACGATCGTCATGATCTACTCGCGCATGCGGCCGGACGCAGCTGCGTTACAGCTCACCAATATGGATGAGGAGATCGCTGCGGCCGTTATTGCCAAGCTCAGTCCTCGGGTGGCGAGCTCTGTCCTGAATGAAATGGATCCGGGACGCGCGGCCCAGCTGGCGAATGTCATCACCGATGCTCCCAAGCGGGACAAGAACACCGTGAGGCAGAATTGAAATATTTCATCCTGATCGCTGGCCTTTGCTTCCTCGGCGCCTGCGCGACGCGGCCCGAGGAAATCGGACGTGAGCCTGCAATGACCCCCATCGGCTCGGGCATCCCCGTCGACCGGGAACCCCTTCCTCACCTGTTCAAATCCAATGCGCGGACTGCGCCGAACTCCACCTGGAGCAACGCCAGCGCAGACCTCTTTACGAGTCCGCGGGCAAGGCAAGTCGGTGACATCGTCACAGTCAACATCCAGATCGACGACAAGGCAGAGTTCGACAATGCGAGCGACAGATCGAGGAAGTCCGCGATCGGTGCGGGGCTGGATTATGCCTTTTCCTTCAAAGGGTGGGACGCTGACGGAACCGGTGATTTCGGCGTCAATTCCGCATCCTCCTCGACCGGTAAGGGAACGATCGACAGGTCGGAGAAGCTGCGCCTTTCCGTCGCCGCGGTCGTCAATGAAGTCCTGCCGAACGGCAACGTCGTGATCAGCGGATCGCAGGAGGTGCGCGTGAACTACGAGCTGCGCATCCTGAACATCGCCGGCATCGTGCGACCGAGGGATATCTCGCCGAAGAACACGATCAGCTATGACAAGATTGCGGAGGCACGGGTGTCCTATGGCGGCCGCGGGCGCCTGATGGAGGTCCAGCAGCCGGCCTATGGCCAGCAGATCTACGACATCGTGGCGCCCTTCTAGGCAGATCATCGGGACGAGAGAAGAATGGCCAAGGCCTTAGAACTTCCAGCGGCTTCCAGAAGCGCATCGAGCAAGGAGAGCTCTTTCAGATGGCTTCTGACGCTCGGCCTTTTGACCCTCCTGTCCGCCGCCATCGGCGGGGGCTTCGGCCTGGTCATGGTGTCCGGGATCGAAAGGCAGGTCGAGGAGAAGTACAAGGAGGCACCCTCGAATCCCGAGTCCGTCAGCCCGTATTCGGGCGATATCGCGATCAGGAAGCTCGCCCCCGTCGTAACCAATCTGGCAGGGTCGGAGAGCGACTGGGTCAGGGTCGAGGCATCCATTGTCTATAAGCCCCAGGACGAGCAGCACCCCGATGTCCTGGTGGCTGAGACCAGGCAGGACATCCTGGCCTATATTCGCACCATGTCGCTGGCGCAGATTCAGGGGCCGAGCGGTCTCCTCCACCTGCGCGAGGATCTCAACGAGCGCGCAAGGTTGCGTTCGAGGGGGGTGATCCAGGAGCTGGTGCTTGAAACCTTGATCGTTCAGTAGGGTGAATCCCTTGCCGCATTCGCAGCGCGTCCGGTGAATGCCTCTCCCATTCTTGAAAGACATAGTGACCGATGCCTCTCCGTTTCATAATTGCCAGTGCATTCTTTTTGACTGCAACGAGTGCTCACGCCCAGATCGCCGGCCTCGAATCGCTCATTCCCGCCGGCGACGGCGCCGTCAGCGGTCGGATCATTCAGCTCGTCGTCCTTCTGACCGTCCTGTCCCTCGCTCCCGGTCTTCTGATCATGGTGACCAGCTTCACCCGGTTCGTGGTCGCCTTTTCGTTCCTGCGCTCGGGAATCGGCCTCCAGAGCACCCCCGCCAACCTCTTCCTGATCAGCCTATCCCTGTTCATGACCTTCTTTGTCATGGGACCGACCTTCGACCGGGCCTGGAATGACGGGATCAGGCCGCTGACGGAAAACCGCATCTCCGAAGCGGAGGCATTTGCCAGAACGACGGAGCCTTTCCGCGACTTCATGCTGACCCATGTGCGGCCCAAGGACCTCCAGATGTTCAGTGACCTGGCGGCAGTCAATTACCCAAAGCCCGATGAAGGCGAGAAGATCGACCTGCGGATCCTGATTCCCGCCTTCATGATCTCCGAGCTGAGGCGAGGGTTCGAGATCGGCTTTCTGATCGCTCTGCCCTTCCTGGTCATCGATATGATCGTGGCGACTCTGGTGATGTCCATGGGCATGATGATGATGCCTCCAACCGTCCTGGCGCTACCGTTCAAGATCCTGTTCTTCGTCTTGATCGACGGATGGAACATTCTCGTAAGCGGCTTGGTACGATCATATTTCTGACCGCCTGGCATCTAACCTCGACGGAGAAATCGGCGGTCTGTGGAGGGGGCAGCAACCTTCGCACAAGGTTGACGGCGCAAAAGTGATCTCGACACCTCATTCCAGTACCGAGATTCTCTATGCCTGGTCGTCAACACGCCGAAAAACTCTGGAGTAGTCTAATGCTGCTGGGCGCCCGTCGCCTAGCTGCCTTGGCCGCAATCGGTCTTGTTGTTTTCCTGTCCGTCGGTATCGGCGCCTACTACCTCAGCCGGCCCGCCCAGGAGACGCTCTACACGGGTCTTGACCGTGAGGATGTCGGGCGGATGGGCGCGGTCCTGAAGGATGCGGGCATTCCCTTCGATGTGAGCACCGACGGAACGGCCCTGCTGGTCAGCTATGGCAATACGGCGCAGGCTCGGATGCTGCTGGCCGAGAAAGGGCTTCCGCACAGCACGAAGTCCGGCTACGAGCTTTTCAACGATCTCGGCTCTCTCGGTCTGACGTCCTTCATGCAGGAGGTCACCAAGGTGCGGGCTCTCGAAGGCGAGCTTGCCCGGACCATTCAGGGCATGAAGGGCATCAAGGCCGCCCGCGTTCATATCGTCCTCCCGGACCGCGGGTCCTTCCGCCGCGAGCAGCAGCCGCCTTCCGCCTCCGTCGTCATCCGTACCGTGCCGTCCGACGACGCGTCGTCGGCCCAGGCGATCAGGCATCTCGTGGCAGCCGCGATTCCTGGCATGGCGGTGGATAAGGTCACCGTCATGAATACGGATGGCACGCTCCTGATGTCCGGAGACGACATGGCCAATGCCTCGACCGGCAAGATGGCCCGGCTCGAGAAGACGGTCGGCCTGGAAATCCAGGACAATGTGCGCCGCACCCTTGCGCCTTACCTCGGAACCGGAAACTTTGAGATCAGCGTGGCGGCCCGCCTGAGCACGGACAAGGTCAGCACCAACGAGACGATCTACAACCCTGAATCGAAGGTCGAGCGTTCGACGCGTACGATCAGGGAGACGGAGGTTTCTCAGAACAGGAGCGGCCAAAAGCCGACCACCGTTCAGCAGAACCTCCCCGATGAGAATGTTCGTGCCGATTCGAGCGACAGCTCAAGCGAGGACAACCAGCGCCGAGAAGAGCTGACGAACTACGAGATTTCATCCAAGACGGTGCAGACCATCAGCGACGGCTACCAGATCAAGAACCTCTCCGTCGCCGTTCTGGTGAACAAGTCGCGCATCACGTCGCTGCTCGGCGATAATGCGGCCCCTGAAGAGATCGATGCCAAGGTTGCAGAGATCGAGCAGCTGGTGTCGTCTGCAGCGGGGTTCAGCAAGACCCGTGGCGATCAGATCAAGGTCGCGGCCGTCAGCTTCGTCGACGACGGCGGAATGCTTCAACCCATCCCAGGTCCGTCTCTCACTGAGATCCTCATGCGTCAGTTCGGGACGGTGGTGAATGCCCTGACCATCCTTGCCCTGTGCGCCATGATGATCTGGTTCGGCCTGCGTCCGGCCGTGCGGATGCTCATGGCCCGCCACCAGGCAGAGCTCGAACTCCAGCGCGAGCAGGCCGCAGCCTTGGCTGCAGCCGAGGCTGAAGTGGCTCTCGAAGCCAGCAAGGAGGCCGCCCTGCAGGTCACGTCCGAGGCGGACGAACATAGCCTGATCGAAATGCCGCGTACCCCGCAACGGAAGCTGGAACAGATCATTGAACTCAGTGAGGAGCATGCTGCTGCGGTTCTGAAGCAGTGGCTTGGGCGGGAGGCCGCATGATGTCGGGAACATTGGCCAGCCTCCTGGCGGACTTCTCAAACCCCATCGCCGGCGATGCTTCGGGACTAAGCCTCCTGCGCACCGTCAAGATCGCGCCCGAGACGGCCTCCGAGCCGGAGCAGCCTGCCGTTGATCGCCAGGCGGAACTCATCAGGTCGGTAGAGGCAAGAGTCAGGTCCGAGGAGAGAGAGATTGCTCGCAAGGAGCTGGAGGATGCCATCGCCGCCGAGAGAGCGCGCCATCTGGAGGATCTGAATGTTCAGCGCTCGCTCTGGGTGGAGCAGCAGGCCCTGCCGTTGTCGTCCCAGCTTTCGGATGCAATCGAGCGCATCGAGACGACGCTCGCCGAGAGCACTGAGAATATCCTCAGGCCATTTGTAACGGAAGCATTCCGGCAGCAAAGCCTTGCCGAGTTCAAGGATGTTCTGGCGACGCTCCTTTCCGGTCGTGATGCCGCTCCATTGAAGATCTCCGGACCGGAAGATCTGCTCTCGGCACTGAAATCGCATCTTGGACAATACAGGGATGCAATCGAGTTACTTGCTGGCGAGCACATTGAGGTCAGCGTGGTTGTGCATGACACGATTGCTCAAACGCAACTGGGCTTCTGGTCGGCTCGACTGGCCCAAGCGTTAGAAAGCTGATGAGTGATGAAAGGTTCAGATAAACACGGGATCGTCATCGTTCGTAGGAGCAGCGATGATGAAGAGGTCGTCAAGGGTGGCACCTGGAAGATCGCTCACGCGGATTTCATGACGGCCATGATGGCGTTCTTCCTCGTAATGTGGCTCATCAGCCTGACAGACGAGCAGACCCGCAACGGCGTTGCGAATTACTTCAACCCGGTTCAACTGGCTGAGTCGACTCCGAACAGGAAGGGGCTCGACGATCCGCAGAATGTTCCGCCGGACAATGAAACCGACAGTACGAAGGACGGCAAGGAGAAGGGAAGCGGCGAGGGAACAGGTGGAAAGTCCCATCAGCTGCGCAAGCCCCGGTTCAAAGAGGGAGCGCTCTTCCAGGATCCTTATGCCGTCCTGGCCAAGATCGCCGATGAGATTGAAGCCAATCCTCACGACACGCTCGGAGCGGATGTCACGCCGGGCGAGAGCGACGTGCCTGGCCTCAAGGCGGGGGAGGCTTTCAGGGACCCGTTCGATCCCCTGTACTGGCAGGTCGCGCCTGTTGACGAATTGAAGACCGACACGCCTTCAAAGCCGGGAACCGCGGCGCCGGCACCGTCGAAGGCGGTCATGGATGCCGTTGCGGCTTTGAGTCAGAACCCCGTCACGGGACGTCCTGACAAGGGTTCCTCCAAGGCGGCGATGCCAGAAGGGAACGCGCAGATGCAACTGAACGGCGGATCACAGGAACCGGCCGATCAGGCCCTGCATCCCGACCCGAACGCAGCCTCGGCTGCAGATCAGAAGGCGGCGGAGCTGAAGAGCGAAATCATGAAAGCCGTTCAGCCGACGAAGGATGTCACGCCACAACCGCATATCGAGGTTCGTCGGACCGGATCCGGGACCCTGATCAGCCTGACGGATGACTTCGACTTCACGATGTTTGCCGTGGGCTCGGCCGAGCCGCATGCGAAGGTCGTGAAGGCCATGGCCGAGATCGCGAAAATTCTTCAGTCGCGGTCGGGCAAGATCGTCATCCGCGGCCATACGGATGCCCGTCCCTTCAAATCGCCTAACTATGACAACTGGCGGCTTTCCCATGCACGGGCCCAGATGGCGCTGTACATGCTCGTCCGTGGTGGACTGGACGAAAGCAGAATCGTAAGGGTTGAAGGGCACGCTGATCGTGAGCCGAAGATCCCATCCGATCCAAATGCGGATCAGAACCGCCGGGTCGAGATCCTTCTGCAGGAGTGATCAGGATGAGAAGTCCTTCTCTGCCTCTCATAGCGGTCTCCGTGCTCCTCCTCGCAGGGCCGGCGATGGCCGAGGGTGCGGCACCTTCCGGGGCGCCTGTGGAGCAGCCGAAGCCATCCGCAACGGGTCCTGATCCGGTGCAACTCGTGCGGACACTCCATCTGATGCAGGATCAGATTGCGATCGGCTCGACCGAGGCCCATCTCGGGCAGCGCGGTCTGCTGGGTATCCTGGACGACAGGTTCATGAGCATGGAGCCGGAGACGTGGCAGACAAGCAAGAATGTCCAAGCTGCGGTCTCCTTCGTTCTCAGCGGTGGCAATCCGGGCATCCTGAGAAAGCTTCTTGAGCTGGGCTCCCTGGTCGTCACGGAGAGCGATCGCCCCTTGATTGAAGGGGCGCTTGCTTACGTCGAGGGAAGGGAGGAGGCGGCACAGGGCTCCCTGGGTTCACTCGATCCGCGATCCTTTACTCCTACCCTGGGAGCACAGCTGGCCTTGGTCCAATCGGCTCTCGTCGTGCGGAAGAATGCCGCCAAGTCCGACGAACTGCTGGATTTCGTCCGGCTTCAGGCGCCTGGTACGCTCCTTGAAGAGGCGGCCTTGCGCAGACAGGTATTCGTGGCGAGCCAGACCAACAATATGGAGAAGTTCCAGTCACTGGCCACCAAGTACCTGAGGCGCTATCGCCATTCGATCTACGCCGGCAACTTCCGCCAGCGCCTAGCCTCGGCCATGACGCGAATCGATTTCGGGAAGGAATCCTCACGCTTCGACGGTGCCGTGACGATGATGCTCGAGCTCGAGCCGGAGGCGAGGCGCGACCTTTACCTCTTGGCTGCACGGTCCTCGATCGAGCAGGGATTCACCACTTCGGCCCTGCTGCTGGCAGGCAAGGCTCAGGAGCTGGTGGGGTCGGACAAGGTGAGTGAAGCAAGAGCAAGGCTCTATCGCGCGGCCTCCCTCGTTACGTCGCCTGAGGCGATCGATGATGCTGCCGACGGTCTTCGCAACCTTGATCGCTCCCTTCTTGCTGCGAGCGACCTGGAATTGCTGGATTCCGCCCTCGCGGTTGCGAAGCAAATACGTAAGCCCCCAGACATCCAAGCCCAGCAGGTCTCTCAACCGGAACTGAAGGTAACCAAGGCCGCAGCCGGACAATCGATGGACATTCCTGCGCCGGTGCAAGGGCTGGAACAGCTTGAGACGCTATCCAAGGCGCGTGACGCCTTAAGCCGCGTCGACAAGCTGATCAAGAATTAGGCATGTACAAGCCGATGAGCCGATTAGATCTTCTTCCTCAGGCGCCAAAGCTGGCCGACGCCCAGGCACGCAACGCTCCCATGACTTCCGGCGCTCAGGAGAATGCCGGCAGCAGCAAGTCGTCGGACTTCGGTTCCTTCCTGGATGATTTCTCGGGAAAGGCGCAGAAGGGGAGCATGGACGTGTTGCAGCTGGGGGCAAACGCTCCAGGCATTGAAGCGGACAAGATCGACTCGAAGCCGAACGCCACCGGTGCAGACCCACTTCAGGCTCTTCTGCCGGACGTGCCTGTGAGCGACGCTGCCGCGGGGATGTCAGCTCTCCCATCCGGAAGCCCTGCCTTCTCGTTTCTTGAGAATATGATTCCTCGCATTCTGGCCCAAACCGGCAACGGGCCCGCTGCCGATGCAGGGCAGGCGGGCATGGCGCTCGCGTCTGGATATCTGTCCATGTCGCAGCAGGATGGAGACACGCCGGATCCGGCGCATTCGGGCCTGGGGTCGAGGCTTGCCGTATCGGTCCAGAACCAGGAAACACACTTCAAGCCGATCATCGAAGGGGTGAGCGGCATCGCCTCCGAGCCGGGCGCATCGGATCCCGATGCACAGGTCGAGCCGGTCATGGAGAACATGGCCGCCGGAAAGCACAAGCCTATTGAGTTGAGAGATCAGCAGGCGAGTGCAGGCGTTGGGCTCGTCAAAGCGCAGGCCGATCTAGCTGCCAAGGCGGAGAACGCGAGAGGCAGTGAGGAGCAGGCAATCGTAAAGGGCGCTTCTTCGGCTCGAATGTCCGACCAAGCCGAGATGCCTAAGCAATCAGCGCTCAATGGCCCGAAGTCCGATGCCGCTTCTCTCCCGCCTTCCACGCTCCAGCATATCGCCAGCGCCGTAATCGAGGACGTCAAAGGGACATCGGACGCTCAGCATTCATCCTTCCAGCACACCGACCTGAACCGGGCCGCAACCGCGAGGGCGTCCGCTAGCGTTCTCAGAGTTCTCGATCTTCAGCTGAAGCCGGCGGAGCTCGGCCTTGTGACGATCCGAATGAGACTTGCCGGCGATGGCATTGAAATGGAAATTCAGGCGCAGAACGAGGAGACTGCCGAACTTCTGCGCAATGATGCGGAGAAACTGTCCAATCTCCTCCGGGGCTCCGGCTACCGCCCGGACGTCATCAACATACAATCCTCTGAAGCTGCCTCCCATGATCGTTCTTCCTTCCATCGCCCTCCGCAAGGGTCTCAGACGCAGGGCCAATCGTTCGATCAGGGCGCCGCTGGCCATGGAAGCTCTTCCCGCCATCAAGGCGAGCGCAACGAAAGGGACGGGCGGGAGTTTCACAAGGACAGGAACGACACTTCGCTTCCTGGTGGCAGCCGCACTGGCGGGGTCTACCTTTAACGCATGCTTCACGATCCCGGCTGCGGCACAATCTGCCGCAGGCCTGTGCGAACGGGAAATGATGCGGGCTTCATCCAAGTATGGAGTGCCGCTGGGCATGCTCTATTCTGTGGGCCTGACCGAAACGGGGCGACGCGGAAGCCTGCAGCCTTACGCCATGAATGTCGAGGGAAAGGCCGTGTTCTCGAACAGCGCGGCCGAAGCTATCGGGCGCTTCGAGGAAGCCAGCAGAAGCGGCGCGAGACTCATCGATCTGGGTTGCATGCAGATCAACCATCTCTATCATCGCGAGAATTTCCCGTCCCTGGAAAGCATGCTGAATCCGCGGGCCAATGTGGAATACGCCGCGCGTTTCCTGCGCGAGCTCAAGACACGGCACGAGACCTGGACGATGGCTGTCGCCCGTTATCATGCGGGCCCGAACAATGATCCGGCACAAAAGCGATATGTCTGCCGCGTGATCGCCAACATGGTCGCGACCGGGTTCGGCCAATGGACTCCGGCGGCCCGGACCTTTTGCGCGGATGCTCCAGGTCTGAGCCGAGGCCAGACAGCGTCGGACGGTTGAAGTTCCGTCGCTTATCGCGACAGGCTGATTTCGGAGCCGGAACCGTTCAGTCTTCCAGCAAGCGCGGCTTCCGCACCCGACAGGCGGGCAACCAGCTGGCCGCGGGAGAAAAGGATCACCTGGTTCTCGCGGAAGCTCCACCCGTTCACACTTCGCATAGCCTCATGCGTGCAGCCCTGCGTTGAGGCCTTGTAAAGATCGAGAGATGGAACGCTTGATAGCTGGACCTTGCAGGAGGATGCGCCGACCTTGGCATTCCATGCTCCCGCATAGGAGGAAGCGCGTTGAGGCGGCGAGAAAACGCCCGGAGGGCTTGCTTGAGCGCCGGCAGGGGCCGCGCGGGCTGCGACGCGAGGGGGCTCGGGCGCAGCCACGGGCGCGGCTGCAAGATCGGGTGGCTCAGGGGGAGCCACGGTGACGATCTCCTGTGCAGCCGGGGCTGGGCCTGTGTCGGCCTCAAGGATGATATTCCGAGGTCTCGTGGCGCGCATGACATCCACCTCGATCATATCGATCGGAACGGCAGTCGTTTCACCGACCACATATTGAGACGAGCCATAAGGGATCCGTCCCCACGGGGCGGCATATTCCGGGTATGTCTTGCGAGCGTAGCCTGATCCCCAGGGACCCTGAACGTATTGGGCACCGGTCGAATTGCAGCCGGACATCGTGCCTGCCGCCGCCATCAGGGTCGCTATTGTAAGGAGCTTGCGTTGCATCGGACTGGACGGTGATCGGTTGCGCTCAATGGCGCATGGACCCGGCAAGGTAGTAGGACGATTTGAATCGGGCCGGCAGCGGACGCAGGCGTGCAGATGAGAGTATCCGCTCGAAGGAAGCCGGACTGAAATCCGTTCTCCGGAATGTCGCGTCCAGAAGGACTTCGCTGATTTTAACGCCAATGTAGCTTTTTCCGAAGATGAGCTGAAAGAAGACCGTGACGGAATCGTGCATAAATTCCATGTCGAGGACGATGCAGGAGGTATCTTCCTGCCCGGGGCTGACACGGGCGAAGCGCCCGTACGATAACGTCTCTCCCTTGAAGTATAGTTCGGCTGACGAGGTTACCATCTCGTCCATGTTGCCGTGTAACTGGTTGTCCGCGTAGAAGCGGATAATCTCAGCGTCCGTAAGGCAGAAATCGGCAATGACATCCTTGATATTGCAAGCCAGTACTTCTTCGAAAACTTGAATATCCCATTGCTCTCTCAATGGGGCAGCTACTTCGACGGCGCGAAGGCTTCTCATTTAGACCTCGTGAGGATGTAGAACAGGATCTGAGCGACGGCCTTGTAGAAGTCGGGAGGAATCATCCGGTCGACTTCCACATGATCGTACATGGACCTTGCGAGAGGCTTGTCTTCGATGACGGGGATGCCACTTTTCTCGGCGATCTCGCGAATCTTCAACGCGATAAGATCCTTGCCCTTCGCAACCACAATAGGAGCGTTCGCCTCGCTGCGCTCGTAGCGCATGGCGATGGCATAATGGGTTGGATTGGCTATCACGAAGGTCGCCTTGGGCACCGCAGCCAGCATGCGCTTGCGGCTTCGATCCTGAGCCAAGGAGCGCATCCGCGCCTTGACCATTGGATCGCCCTCGATTTGCTTATACTCGTCCTTAACCTCCTGCTTTGTCATCTTCAGATCGCTGTGCCATTTGAAGCGTGCCCAGAGCAGATCCGCGGCAACGAGAACGATTGTCGCGATGGCAATGGCGGAGACGAGACGCATTGCCATGGTCAGCATCAGCTCCGGAAGCAGGGAGGGATCGGTGATCATGGCATTCAGAACCTTGTATTGCTCCGACCTGAGCAGCAGGAGGCTGACGAGCGTCATTGTTGCAAACTTGAACAACGACTTTGAAAATTCCACTAACCCTTGGACGCCGAAGATTCGCTTCCAGCCGCTCACTGGGGAAATTCTGTTCCATTGAGGCCTGATGCGCTCGGAGGCGACGGACGGAACATTCTGCAATATCGATGCAGCCAGGCTGCAACTTGCCAGAATAACCACGATCGGAATGAGGAACTGTCCGGCTTCAAGGGCTACGGCATGGAGCAGGGCGGCTGCATCCGCGCCGGAATCCAGGCGAAAATCCTGAGGACGATTGATAAAGAGGGAGAGCTTCTCGGTCAGGGTCCTCGTGGTGCCGCGCGTTGCAAATGCCAGGACGAGAAGGATGGCCAGGATCGAAGCGAACATGGGCGCTTCTCTCGAGAAGGGGATGTTCCCCTTCTCGAGAGCATCCCGAATCTTCTTTTCGGAAGGCGCTTCTGTTTTGCTGTCCTTGTCGTCCGTGTCAGACATATCCGGGATTCGGCTGCTAGAGCATCGGGATCAAGGCGGATCCGGCTTCTGGAGTTCGATCCGATGCTCATTTCTGGGGCTGGTGTGGCATAACGCTCAGAGCATGGTCCGGTGTGGCTGCACCGGACCGTTGATCCGACGTGATGCACTAGAAGTAGGCTTCGTCCTCGGTTTCCGAATTGATGACGATCTCTCCTCGACCGGCCATTTCCAGAGCGAGGTCCGTAATGGTTCTCCTGGCCTCTGCGATGTCGCGGTGAGCGGATGGCTCCTTGCTGTTGAGCTCGTGCTCGATCATGCGGCGGACACGCGCGGAAAGGGCAGAGAGAACGACCTTGCGGAACTCGTCGCTCGTGCCCTTCAGAGCCAGAACGACACGATCCGGCGTGACCTGATCGAAGAGGGTCGTACGATCTCTGGGCGCCAGCTTCACGATATCGTCGAAGGTGAAGAGCAGGCCTCTCAGAATTTCCGCAGATTTCGGGCGGACCGTCGAGAGGCTCGTCAGAACATCCTCCATGTGATCCCGTTCCATCTTATTGATGATGTCGGCGATCTTGGCGTGGGTGTCGGAGCCAGCATTTTTCGAGAAGTTCGCCATGAAATCTTCATGAAGGGTCTTCTCAATGTTCTTCATCGTCTCATCGACGATAGGCTTCATGCTCAACATGCGCCGCATGAGATTGTTACGCAGTGGCTGCGGCAACTGCGTCATGACTTTCGCCGCGCAGGAGGGCTTCACCTTCGACAGAATCAAGGCCGCCGTCTGCGGATGCTCCTTCATAAGGTAAGATGCAATTGCGCTCTCGCTGACGGTCGATATGCGCTCCCAAATGCTTCTGTTGGCGTTCCCGACAACCTCGTTCATGATGCTGGCGATCTGCTCCGGGCTCAAGACGCCCGTCAGCAGCTTCTCGATATGGGCCGCACCACCGATCAGGTCCGCTCCGTCGGAGAAGTTCGATGCGAATTCCTCAACCAGCTGCTCGATTTGGGCCGGGGAGACGGGGCCGAGTTGAGCAGCGGATCTGGTGACGAGACGAATCTCCTCCTCGTTGAAGTGCTTGAGGATTCTGCTTGCAGCAGGCTTGCCCATTGCAAAGAGTAGCGTTGCGACGCGCTCGGGCCCCTTCAGGACCTTCGTGCCATTCGCCTTCATGGGAACAGGAGCGACCATGCCGTGGAACCAACTTAGCCGTTAAGATCGTTGGTAGGAGGACCGACAATTTCGGTCAGCGAGATGCCAAATCGGGAATTGTCGTCCTCGACGACAACGACCTCGCCACGGGCGATGATGCGGCCGTTCACCACCACATCGACGGGCTCGCCGACCCTGTGATCGAGGGGAACGATCGCCCCGCGCCCGAGCTTCATCAGATTCGCGACAGGCATCGTGGCGGAGCCCAGAACGACCTGAATGGTGACGGGAATACGCAGGATCGAGTCGAGATTCTTGCCGCTCCCCAGCTTTTCGTCGTTCAGGCCCGTGCCTTCCAAGGCGTTCTCCTGCTGCCAAACTGGCTTGTCCTGAGATTTAGGTTCGAATGGGTTCGTCATGAGATTTTGCCTTATGGGTGAGACGCTTTGGGTTGGGATTGCGATTGCAGGCGAGCCTCTTGAGTGAGGCGCTCAAGTCGACCTGCAATGGCTTGAGCCTCCTCGATACGCTGCGCGAGAAGAACGAGCGTCTCCTTCCCCTCCGCGCCGAAGTTGGCCACTGCGTTCTGTGCCGACAGCAAGGCAACCCCTGTCTTGTCGAAGATCTGCCGGTACTCGGCGTGATAGCGATCGAGCTTCCTGAGCTTTCGATACATCACGGCGACCATGATGCTCGTCGTCACGAGCGCAAGAAAAAGGATAGTGTTAGCGAGGGAGGACATCATCCAGGAACTCTTTCTCTTGGTCGATGAGTTCATCGACCTTCAGCACATACGAGCCCTCTGACTGCCCGATATGGCACCAGAAAAGGCCCTGCTGATTACTTTCAAGCTTGACGCGGCTGCGCGGAGTTGCCTGCAGCTCGATGACATCGCCGATCTTAAGATCGGCGATCTCGCCGAGGGACAGGAACCGCTCCTCGAGAACCGCCTTGAGTGTGACCTCCGTCTTCTTCACTTCCGTGGCGATCTGCTTCATCCATCGGGGATCGCGGCCCGACGACTCACCGGTGACCACATGCGAAAGCGCTTTGCGCATGGGGTTGAGAACAGATTGCGGGATGATGACGAACATCTCTCCGCCGCGGTTGAGTGCCTGGAGCAGGAACTTTGCTGCGACTGCCTGGTTGTTCCGGCGCCCGATGACCGCAAAGTCCATACGGGTTTCAATGCGTTCGAGCTTGAACTTGGTATCGACGATCAACGAAAAGGAAGCCTGGAGGGCTTTCGCAACCTGCTCGAAGAGAGTCTGCGCCATCCTGAGCTCGATGTTCGAGAATCCGCGGACTTCCTCCACCGGCGGCTCCGAGCCATCGGAGCCAAAGAGCACCTCCACCATCGTGTAGATGAAGTCGCGATCGAACCCGATCAGGATATGGCTGTCCCATTCCGGTGCGTGGAAGATTCCGGCGACAGCATTCGCCTCGTACATCTCCAGGATTTCGGTGATGCGTCCGCTCTCGAGCCCGCTGAGCGAGTAGTACATGGGCGATGCCGCCATGTGGCGCAGATGCTCCGCACAGCTCGTCGACATGCGGTCGAAGATCACATGAAGCATCGGCAGGCGGTCGAGGGAAAGGCCTGCAGCATCCAGAAGCATGTCGCGAATGTCGTTGGCGCTTTGTGCTCCGCTCATCATCACGCAGCCTCTTTCAGATCTTCGGAGCGACCGCCGGTCGTCGTCGCGGTTTCAACCTCGTCGATGGTCGGACGATATTCCACGGAGATGCCCTTTCGGCCATGCTCCACGGCAATCTGCGGAAGCGCCCCGTTCATGTAGGCGATGAAGGCCTGCTTGACGATCACATAGACACGGGTCTGCTTCTCGCGGGTTGCCTTCACCTTGTTGGCAAGCGGCGACAGGATGGCGTAGGAGATGAAGATGCCGCCGAACGTCCCCACAAGGGCCGAGGCGATCAATCCGCCAAGAATGGCAGGCGACTGGTCGATGGCGCCGAGGGCCTTCACGATACCTAGAACGGCCGCCACGATACCGAGGGCCGGCAGCGCCTCCGATACCGCATAGATGGAGTAATAAGGTTTCGTGCGATCGCGCTTAAGGGTTGCGATCTCTTCCTCCATGAGCGCTTCGATCTCATGGGGACGCGCATTGCCTATGGTGATCAGCCGCGCATAATCGCAAATGAAGAGCGTAAGATCCTTGTCTTTGAGCACGCTGGGAAAAGCCTTGAAGATTTCCGATTCTTCCGGCTGGTCGATATGCCCTTCCACCTCGTTGCGCGGCTTGTTCTTCAGTTCCCGCATAAGGGCATAAAGAAGGCTCAAGATCGCGAGGTAATGGTCCCTCTTGGGTACTGTGCCGGAGATAGCCTCCCGTGCGGCACGACCCGTGTCCTTCACCAGGGGCATTGGGTTTGCGATGATGAAAGTGCCGATCGCAATGCCGCAGATGATCACATATTCCCAAGGCTGCCAAATAACAGCCAGGTGACCGCCCATGGCGACATAGCCGCTAATGAGCGAGCCAATGGCAACTGCCAATCCGATCAAAACGCCCAAAGTTGTGGTCCTTTATGAAAGTCCAACCTGTTGAGGATGTCTTAATCACGGAGGCTTGCGCGAAGCTGGAAACAGGGGGGCAAGCCTCATGCAAGGCTGTTCGGCTAGCTCTCGGGCCAGGTTCATGCGGCGGGCAACCGTCGCGTCGTCAGGGTGCTCGTAATCGAGCAGCCCTCATGAGAGAAAGGCCGGAGCTTCTCGATGCAATCCTCGCTTTATGTCGCGTTATCCGCCCAGGTGGCCATGGAAAAGCGCCTCAATACGATCGCGAACAATGTTGCAAATATGAACACGGGCGGATTTCGTGCGGATGAGGTGAAGTTCGAAGAGATTCTCTCTCTGGCGGCCAAGGAGAACGTGTCCTTCGCCTCATCCGGACAGAATTTCGTGTCCCGGCGGACCGGCCCCGTCGTCAAGACCGACAATCCGCTCGATGTCGCCATTCAGGGCGAGGCGTGGTTCGCGTTCGATGGTCCCAATGGGCCGGTCTATACGCGGGATGGCCGCTTCAAGGTGAACGAGAATGGCGATCTCCTGACCGTCGAGGGCTATCAGGTTCTTGATGCCGGTGGTGCGCCCATCGCCCTTGACCCCATGGCCGGCTCTCCGACCATCGGCCGCGACGGCACCATCATGCAGGGTGGCAATCAGGTCGGTGCCATCGGGCTCTTCAACTTGAGGAATGACAGCAGGCTCGGCCGCTTCGGCAACTCCGGCGTCACGTCCAGCATACCGGGTGAAGTCGTGCAGGACTTCAACTCAACCGGAGTTCAACAGGGCTACAGCGAAGGCTCGAATGTCAATCCCGTTCTCGAGATGACGAAGATGATCGCGGTCCAAAGGAATTTTGACAGCGCTGCAACGACCATCCAGGAGAGCGAGTCGACCTTCATGGATGCCATCCGGACCCTCGGTCCCAGCTCCTGACGGTAGCGATGAACGCTCTCCAGAAGCTTGAAGAGTTCGTCCTGACCGAGGGTGTCGGACGGCGGAAGGTTCAGATCAGTGGGACCATTTGCGAAGTGAACCCCAGCTATTATCGCGTTGCCGGATTGTCGCAGTTCGTGAAGCTTGGAGACCGGGTGGGTTTCGCGGCTCAGGGCAAGACACAGGCAGGCGAGGTGGTCCGGATCGATGACGGGGGCGTGACCATAAAGCCCTTCAATGGGCGCATCGAGGCCGGAATCGGCATGCCGGCCTTCATCGTGGGCAATACGGCCTTGAGCCCCGACCATAGCTGGCGAGGTCGCGTCATCAACGCGCTCGGTGAGCCGCTTGATGCCCTGGGACCGCTCGTTCCAGGCCACAGGCCCGTACCGAGCGATGCCGAGCCCCCATCCGCGATGACCAGGGCGAGGGTCAAGTCACCGTTGACCACAGGGGTCAAAGCCATCGATCTGTTCACGCCGATCTGCAAAGGGCAGCGCATCGGCATCTTCGCTGGCTCCGGCGTCGGAAAATCCACGCTCCTGACGATGCTCGCCAAGTGCGAGGGCTTTGACACCATTGTTGTCGCGCTGGTGGGGGAGCGCGGTCGCGAAGTGCGGGAATTCCTAGAAGGTCCCATCCATGCCAACCTGCATAAGTCGGTCATGGTGGTATCGACCGGAGACGAGAGCCCGATGATGCGGCGTCAGGCGCCGCGAACGGCCGTGGCGATTGCCGAATACTTCCGCGACTGCGGCGATTCTGTGCTGCTCATCGTCGACTCGGTCACGCGATACGCTCACGCGGCTCGCGATGTGGCTCTGGCGGCTGGAGAGCCTGCCGTTGCGCGTGGCTATACGCCCAGCGTCTTCAGCGATCTCCCCCGCCTGCTGGAGAGGGCAGGGCCCGGGCCGGAAGGCAAAGGGTCCATTACGGGTATCTTCTCCGTTCTCATCGACGGCGACGACCATAACGATCCTGTCGCCGACAACATCCGCGGTACGCTCGACGGCCACATCGTTCTGGACCGCTCCATCGCGGACCAGGGACGGTATCCGGCCATCAATGTCCTGGGATCGATCTCGCGGCTGGCCGATCACGTGTGGTCGCCTGACCAGAAAGAGCTGGTGCGTCGCCTGCGTGGGCTGATCGCCCGCTTCGAGGATACAAGGGATCTCAGGCTGATGGGCGGTTATCATCCTGGTAACGATCAGGAGCTCGATCAGGCGGTCGTTCTTGTCCCGAAGATCTACGAAGCGCTCCGACAGGATCCATCGGTGCCTGCCAGTCGCGATGCGTTCATGGATCTGGCGCAGGCCCTCAAGCAATAGAGTTGTTTCCGTCTCACAGCATCTTCCCTGGGCCTGAATACAGCTTCGCACAAGCGTCATGGTGTTAGGTCCAGTTTGTAACCGTAGGAGCTTCAGATGAGTCTTTATGGCGTTCTTCGTAGCGGCGTTTCTGGCATGAACGCTCAGTCAAACAAGTTAGGTACCGTCGCCGAGAACATTCAGAACTCGAGCACCACTGGATACAAGCGCGCCTCGACCGAGTTCTCGTCCCTCATCCTGCCGTCGAGCGAAGGCAACTATAATTCCGGCTCCGTCACGAGCAGGGTTCGCTACACGATCGGCGATCAGGGGCCGATTGCCTACACGACCTCCGGATCGGACCTGGCGATCTCCGGCAACGGCTTCTTCGTGGTTACGGATCCGGGAGGATCGCCCTACCTGACCCGCGCCGGCAACTTCGTCCTCGATGGACGAAACGGCAATCTCGTCAACGCGGCCGGGTTCACCCTGATGGGCTATAAGCTTGGAGCAACTACGGCGAATCCATCCTTGAACAGCCTTGACGGTGTCGAGCCGATCAATCTGTCATCCTTCGCGATGCAGGCTGCAGGCTCCACGAAGGGTACCTTCAAGGGGAACCTTCCCGATGGCGCCGTGGCAGGGGATATCAAGCAATCCTCGCTTCAGGTCTACGACAAGGTTGGCAACCCGATCAAGATCAACATCACCTTGACAAAGGTTAACGATACGCAGTGGACAATCGAAGTCGCCAACGGGACTGATCCGTCTGATCCGCTGCTCGGAACGCTGTCGATGCCTCTCGACTTCAATGGCGATGGGCAACTCGCCACCAGCCCGCCGACTATGACCTTCACCATTCCTGGCGGCGAGTCCTTCACGCTCAACATGTCGGGCATGACCCAGCTGGCTGGCGAGTACAACGTCACCGGTACGTCCAACGGAAATGCTCCGTCCGCCGTGAAGGACGTCGAGTTCGCATCCGATGGAACTGTCTACGCGGTTTATGAGGATGGCACGCGGGTCGGCGCTTACCGGATCCCGCTTGCGACCGTTCCAAGCCCGGACAACCTGAGCCCCCGTGCAGGCAACGTCTATGAAACTACGGCCGCATCCGGCGGCTATCAGGTGGGCTTCCCGGAAATGTCCGGCTTCGGATCCATCGCATCCGGTGCTCTTGAGGGCTCGAACGTCGATATCGGCACCGAACTGACGGCAATGATCGAAGCCCAGACCAGCTACACGGCGAATTCGAAAGTCTTCCAGACCGGTTCCGAACTTCTCGACGTCCTGATGAACCTGAAGCGCTAATCTTTTCTCCCAAGCCCAAGGGTCATTGATCCATGTCTCTGTCAGTAGCCTACAATACGGCACGCTCATCGTTGCAGGCGTCGCAATCGCAGATGGCGGTTGTGTCACGCAACATCACCGGGGCCGCCGATCCAAGCTATTCGCGCAAGATCGCCGCCCTCGTGACGCAGAGCGGCGCGGCGCGGGTCGTGACACTCAGGGCCAGCGATGCGGCGCTCCTGTCCAAAATGCTTGAGACGACGTCTGATGCGGCCACCCAGAAGGCGTTGTTAGAGGGCTTGAAGAAGTTGAGCCGGACCGTGGGCGATACCGAGCTTGATGAGTCCGTTTCGGCACGGATCGGCGCAATGGACAGCGCGCTCAAGCAATATGCGAACGCTCCCGACAACCAGCAATATGCCCGCGCCTTCGTCAAGGCAGCCAATGACCTCGCTTCGAGCCTGAATCAGGCAACGGCTGCCGTTCAGGCCGTCCGCCTGGAGGCGGATGGAAAGGTCGCGGATTCCGTTGCCCGCATCAACGACCTTCTAGCGAAGTTCGAGAAGGCGAACCAGGAGGTCATGAGCGGCTCCGCGCTTGGAGCGGACGTGACCGATGCTCTCGATACGAGAGACAGTCTGATTGCTCAGCTGTCGGAAGAAATAGGCATCACGGTCGTGCCGAGAGCGGGCAATGACATTGCTCTCTACACTGACAGCGGTGTCCCCCTGTTCGACAGAGCGCCCCGAACGGTAACATTCGACCGGACGACGGTCTATGCTCCCGGCACGACCGGGAAGGCGGTCTACATCGACGGCATTCAGGTGACCGGCCTGGGGTCCCCGATGCCCTTGAATTCGGGCAACCTCGTTGGCCAGGTGGCGATCCGGGATGATGTCGCCGTAACCTATCAGGCCCAGTTGGATGAAATTGCCCGCGGGCTCATCGAGGCATTTGCGGAGAAACACCAGAGTGATCCGACGCAGCCGGATCTTCCAGGCGTCTTCACCTTCGCGGGCGCAGCCGGCGTACCGACCATGCCCGCGCCGACCGGACTGGCAGGGTTGATCAAGGTTACAAACGAGATTGATCCGACGAAGAGTGCGAGCGGAGCTTACGAGAAGATCCGTGATGGGGGCATCAACCCCGGCTACGGCTACAACCCTAATCCTGATGATACCGCGTTCTCTGGTCGTCTGTATGGTCTCCTTGGAGAAATGGCGAAGGAGCGGCCATTCAACCCGAGCTTAGGTTTGGGAGCGAAGGTCTCTCTTCAGGAATTTGCGTCTTCCTCCGCAAGCTGGGTCGAGTCCTCACGCCAGAGCGCTGACCAGTCTCTCGCGTACCGGAATACGCTCCTGGCGCACGCGTCGGAGGCGCTCTCGAATGCGACCGACGTCAACGTGGACGATGAAACGGCCCTGATGCTGCAGTTGGAGAAGTCCTATTCGGCTTCCGCGAAGCTGATCTCAGTGATCGACCAAATGCTCAAGACCCTCCTCAACGCGGTAGGCTAAGTCATGAAGACGACGTTCATTTCGACGGTGACGCTGTGGAACTCTCCCAGAGCGGCGCTCGACAAGCTTCAGGATAACCTCGCGAAGGCCAATACGGAATTGACCACGGGACGCCATGCGGATGTCGGGCTTGCCCTCGGGTACAAGGTCGGCGAGGCGCTCTCCCTGCGCCAGCAGCGAGCGGAGATCGAAACGCTGACGGACAGCAACGGACTCGTCATCCAGCGGCTGAAGACGACGACCGCCGCGCTGGACAGCATCCGTGACGACGCGACGAAATTCAGAGATGCATTGGTCGGGCTGCCGTTAAACCCTCCTGTCGAGATCATCAAGGGAGAGGCGAAAGCCTATATGGAAAGCCTGATCTCGAACCTCAATTCGTCGGTCGGCGGGCAATTCGTTTTCGGCGGCATCAACACTAAGGTGAAGCCGGCCGACGACTATGCGGGCGGTGGTCCGCCCTCCCTCAAGGACCTCGTCGCAGGTGCGTTCTCGGCGCCGACAGGTGCCGGCGGCTTCGGCTTCCCGCAGAACGACGCGCTCGTCTCGGGGATCGCAGCCGGAGACATGGAGGCCTTTCTGGACGGGCCTTTCAAGCAGATCTTCGAAGGGCCGGGCTGGGGCGCGCTCTCGAATGCATCCGACCAGAACATTCAGAGCCTGATCTCTCCGCTGGAGAAGGTCGAAACATCGACGAATGCGAATACGCTCCCCATGCGGCAGATCGCGATGGCCTACACGATGATCTTCGACCTCGGGGTCGAGTCATTGAGCACCGCCACAAGGAACGTCGTGCTCAATAAGGCCATAGGCATTCTTTCGACGGCGATCAGCGGCATCATCGGCGTGCAGGCGGATGTCGGAACCGCGCACGCGAAGACGGAGCGGGCTACCGAGAGGATGGACCTCCAGAAGTCGATATTTGAGGAGCGCATCGGTCAATTGGAAGCTGTCGATCCTACGGAGGCAAAGGTTCGGGTCGATCAGCTCATGACCCAAATTCAAACCTCCTACTCCCTGACGGCTCAGCTCAAGCAGCTGAGCCTGATCAATTACCTCTAGTTCCGGATCCCATCCATGTATCGATTTTCGTATGCAGAAGTTGTTGAGGATGCTCCGAAGGAATGCCGGCAGCGCGAGTATGAAGTCTTTGAGCATGCGATCGGCCTCCTTAAGGCGGCCAAGGGACATTCTTCCCGTTCTTGCGAAATGAGCGAAGCTCTGGAGTTCCTCCAGAACTTGTGGACCGCTCTCGCCCAGGATCTGGTTCATCCGGATAATGATCTGCCCGACAATCTCAAAGCGCAGCTCATCTCGATTGGGTTCTGGGTCATGGGAGAAACCGGTCGCATCGCCTGCGGAGAGCATAACGATGTGACTGCGCTGATCGACATCAACACCATGATCCAGGAGGGTCTGAAATGAAAGCCAAAATGAGATTCTCCCTCAAAGCCGGTGAGCGCATCTTCATCAATGGAGCGGTCCTCACCGTCAGCCAGAAGGTGACGCTGAGCCTCCTGAACGAGGCGCGCTTCCTCCTGGAGAGCCATGTCCTCCAGGTCAACGAGGCGACGACCCCGATGCGCCAGCTCTATTTCGTGGTCCAGTCCCTGCTGATCAATCCGCAGGAGGCCGGAAAGGTCATTGGAGCGTTTCGCAAGCTGCACGCCGCCCTGGTCCAGGGCGCTGCCGACGACGAGGCGAAGGACACCCTGCGCAAGATCGGCGACCTTGTGGAGGCCGATCGCACTTTCGATGCGCTGAAGCTCATCCGGTCCCTGTTCGAGCCGATCGAGGCACGTCAATCCGCCTCGGCGGAAGCCGCCGCGGTTCGGGCGGCATAAGTCAGGAGCACGATCATGAACGTTTCCTCCGTCTCCAACGCCTATTCAACGCAGCGGACATCCACAACCGGGTCGTCTTCGACCGTGGGCTACGACAACTTCCTGAAGCTGCTGCTCACGCAGATGAAGAACCAGGATCCGACCGAACCCATGAAGTCGACCGACTACATGGCTCAGCTCGCCACGTTCTCTCAAGTCGAGCAGGCCGTGAAGAGCAACTCCAAGCTCGATGCCCTGTTGACTTCGTCGGCGTGGTCGCAGGCCGACAGCGTCATCGGCCGGACGGTCACGACCGCCGACGGCAAGGTCTCCGGCGAGGTGTCGTCCGTCACGATCACGAATGAAGGCGCCGTCGCCAAGCTCAAGGACGGAACGTACCTCCTTCTCGGCCCAGGCATCATTGTGAGCTGACGATGAATGAAGTCGACGCCCTGGAACTCGTGCGGGCAGCCATTTGGACCGTCATCATTGCGGCAGGACCGGCCGTCGCAGCCGCAATGATCATCGGCATCGTCATCGCCCTGGTTCAGGCCCTGACGCAGATCCAGGAAGTCACCCTCACGTTCATTCCGAAGATCATCGCCATCCTGGTGGTCGCCCTCGTGACCGGATCCTTCGTCGGGTCGCAGATCTTCGCCTTCACGGAACTGGTCTACGGCAAGATTGTAACAGGGTTCTAGAGCTGTTTCCACTGGCATGGAATCAGCTCTCTTCTTTGTTGTGCCGCATTTTTTGACGACGAACCGGATCCACTTCGCCGAAAAATGCTCTAGCGCATCGCGCGGACCCAGAGAGTCGCGTCAGCGACCCGTAGGGCCACGTCAGTGAAAAGTGGATCCGGTTTTCCGGATCCCCGCTGCCTTGGGACGTCGTGATCCGGCCATCTTGTGTAGGTGCAAGACAGCTTTCGAGGCCGGTCTGCGACCCTCGCGCAAGCTTCATGGTCCATGTGTCAGACTCATCGTTCATCCGTTGAGCTGACAGGCACATGGAAGCAAGTGAAGTTTCAGTCCAGGGACGCGGCAGGGATCTGGCATTCGCCGGCGCTGTAGTCGGCATCCTTGCCATTCTCTTTCTCCCCATTCCGCCGCTTGCGATCGACATGGGCCTTGCCCTTTCGGTGGCGCTGTCGGTCCTGATCCTGATGGTGGCGCTCTGGATTCAGAAGCCGCTTGAGTTCTCGGCATTTCCAACAGTCCTTCTTATTGCAACTTTGTTGCGTCTGGCGCTGAGTATTGCCTCGACCCGGCTTATCCTGTCGGATGGCCACAAAGGCGTCGACGCCGCGGGTCACGTGATCAGCGGCTTCTCGCAATTCGTGATGAGCGGCGATTTCGTCATCGGCATCGTCGTCTTCATCATCCTGATCACGGTCAATTTCCTGGTCATCACCAAGGGCGCGACCCGCATCGCCGAGGTGGGAGCGCGGTTCACGCTCGACGCCATTCCCGGCAAGCAGATGGCTATCGACGCGGATCTCTCCGCCGGCATGATCGATGAGAAGGAGGCGCAGAAGAGGCGGCGCGAGCTCGAGGAGGAAAGTGCCTTCTTCGGCTCCATGGACGGCGCCTCGAAGTTCGTTCGCGGCGAGGCTGTCGCGAGCCTGATCACGATCGCCGTCAACATCTTCGGCGGCATCGTCATCGGCGTCACGCGACACGGCATGCCTCTGTCGAAGGCAGCCGACGTCTTCGTCCAGCTCTCCGTAGGTGACGGACTGGTCAGCCAGATTCCGGCGCTCGTGGTCTCGCTGGCCGCCGGCCTCCTGGTCTCGAAGGGAGGAACGAGGGGTCAGGCACAGCAGGCGGTGCTCGGGCAGCTTGGCGCCTATCCCAGGGCCCTCATGGTCGCCGCCGCGCTGATGTTCGTCTTTGCCATCGTGCCCGGCCTGCCGATGATCCCGTTCCTGCTGCTCGGCGGCTGCATGGGATTCGTCGCCTATTCGATCCCCAAGCAAAGGGCCGACCGGGAGGCGCAGGCGAAGGCGAAGATCGCGGAGGAACAGCAGAAGAACCTTCTCGAGACACGGGACTCGGTCAAGGAATCGCTGAAGCTTGCCGAAATCGAACTCTGCCTCGGCAAGCATCTGGCATCCCACCTTGCGAGCGCCCATGGGGATCTGGCACACCGCGTCGGCAAGATGCGCAAGAAATTCGCTCAGGATTACGGCTTCGTCCTGCCGGACGTGAAGCTCTCCGACAGCCTCATGATCCCTCCCAAGAGCTACCAGATCAAGATCCACGGCACCGTTGTGGCGACGCAGGAAGTCCGCCCGGGCGACCTTCTCGTCGTGATCGGCGATGGCCCGGTCCCGGACGTGCCGGGGGACGAGGTACGCGAGCCGGCTTTCGGCATGAAGGCCATGTGGGTCTCGGACGTCTATCTGAGCGAGATCAAGCGGCAGGGTTTTCAAGCGGTGGACGGGGCATCGGTCCTCCTCACGCATCTGAGCGAAGTCATTCGCAACAACCTGCCCCAGCTCCTGTCATACAAGGATGTCCGAAATCTCCTGGACGGTCTCGATTCCGAGTACAAGCGCCTGCTCGACGATATCTGCCCTTCGCAGATCTCCTATTCGGGCCTTCAATCGGTCCTGAAGCTCCTGCTGGCCGAGCGGGTCTCCATCCGCAACCTGAGCCTGATCCTCGAGGCGATCGCCGAGATCGCTCCCCATGCGCGCCGGGCCGAACAATTGGTGGAGCACGTGCGCGTGCGCATCGCCCAGCAGATCTGCGGCGATCTCGCCGAGGGGGGAGCATTGAATGTGCTGAGGCTCGGCAACAAGTGGGATATCGCATTCCACCAGAGTCTGAAGCGGGACGCGAAGGGCGATGTCGTCGAGTTCGACATCGATCCGCGCCTCGTCGAGCAATTCGGGGCCGAGGCGTCCGAGGCCATCAAGACCCGCATGGGCCAGGTGCACACCTTCGCCGTCGTGACCGCGCCGGATGCGCGTCCCTATGTGCGCATGATTATCGAGCGCATGTTCTCTTCCTTGCCGGTTCTGTCGCATCTGGAGATCGCCCGGGGGGTCGAGGTCAACTCGCTCGGAACCATCTCGTGAACGAGATAACCCCTGATCTTCTGCTGGGGATCTTCCTGATCTTCTGCCGGATTGGTGGATGCCTGATGATCGCTCCGGGATTCTCGAGTAACCGGATCCCGGTTCAGGTGCGGCTCTTCATAGGCCTTGCCACCAGTCTGGCGCTGGCGCCGGTCCTTCTCGAGAAGGTTCAGGCCGGCATCACGTCCCAGGTCCCCGCGGTAATCCTGGTCTATATCGGAACGGAACTCCTGACAGGCATCCTGATCGGGTTGCTGGGGCGCGTGTACTTCCTGGCCCTGCAGACCATGCTCAGTGCCGTGGCGATGGCCCTGAGCCTCGGCAGCATGCCGGGCACGCCGATCGACGAGGCAGAGCCTCTTCCGGCGATCAGTTCGTTCATCATGATGGTGGCGACCGCCATCCTCTTCCTGTCCGACCTTCACTGGGAGCTGTTTCGCGGTCTCATAGCCTCCTATTCGCGGCTGCCATTGGGCGAGGGCTTGGGCACGAGCCTCTCTCTCACACAGCTCGTCGATCAGATCAGCGTCGCGTTCGTCCTGGCCCTCAGGATCAGCAGCCCCTTCATCCTGTACTCGGTCGTCGTCAACCTGGCGGTTGGTCTCACGAACAAGCTTACGCCGCAGATCCCGGTGTATTTCCTGGCGACGCCCTTCATCATGCTCGGCGGGTTCTTCATCGTTTACTTCGCGGCAAGTGACTATGTGCTCCTCTTCATGGAGGCATTCTCAACCTGGCTTCGGGACGGATAGGGCGAATGAAGCAGAGAATCCGCAAAATCGACCGCATCCTGAAAGTGCAGCAGCATCTCCAGAAGGAGGCCGAGCTGAAGCTCGCCAAGCTCGATCGGGAGGCCTCCGAGCTCAAGCTCGCCCAGGAGACGCTCATCCGTACGATGAACGACCACGAGACGCTTCACGGCCTCTTCGTCGATGTCGCGGCCAAACGGTTGCAGAGCCTGGCGTCCCAGGCCAATGTCGTGGAGAAGACGAAGGTGGCGCAGAAGGCCTTCGCCATCGATAAGGCCATGCAGACGAAGCGCACGGAGAAGATGCTGACCGGTCTCAAGGATCTGGAACGGCGGGAGGTCGAGAAGAAGGACCTCTCATCCATTCTCGAAGCGCTTGCAAAAGGACGCAGCGCAAGCTTCCCGTAAGCTAGCCGGATTACAAGTTGTCTCGAGCATGGAAACTTGAGAGATGCGAGATGGCGATCAGCCCGCCTTCAGATATTGTCAGCGACGTAGCTAGAGCAGCCGATCCCGCCCGTTATCAGGCTGCGGCGCAGAAGCTTCTCAACGGTGCATCCGCCGTGGATGGCGCCAGCTTCGAGGATGCGGTGAAGTCCGTGGCCGGGCAGCCTCTCATGGCATCCGGCGCCGACGTCTACACCTTGCGGAACTCGCTCCGCAACGATGCGGAATCGACGAGCGCCGCCAGAACGAAGAAGGCTCACCAGGAATTCGAGGCCTATATTCTCCAGACGTTCGTGGAGTCCATGCTCCCGAAGGATGCGGAGAACACCTATGGCAAGGGCAATGCCGGCTCCATCTGGAAATCCATGATGGCCGAGCAGATCGGAGCCCAGATCTCAAGGGCGGGCGGCATCGGAATCGCGAAGCGGCTTCTGGACTCGCGGGAGGGCGGAGTGTCCGCAGATATCCCGGCCGCTCCGAGCTTCTCCGGCATAAGCTCGCCCCGCAAGACATGACGAGGATGATGGCTGACCGTCACCAGAAAGCAGGAACCAACACGATGCTGATGAAATCCCTCGATCGCCTGGAAGAAACCCTGGACATGGAAACGGCCGCCCTCATGGCGCGTGACCTCTCCAGCCTCGAAGAGTTTACCCGGCGCAAGAGCCAGTGCCTTCTCGAGATCAGCCGGATCGTCAGGACGGCCGAGATCCATGCGCTCGATCAGAAGGCGACGACGCGCCTCCAGAGCCTCCAGGCCAAGATCGAGGCCAACCAGGACATTCTGCGGCGCCACATGCATGCGGTGCAGGAGGTGGCCGGCATCATCTCGAACGCGATTCAGAACGCGGAGTCCGACAGCACTTACTCGGCGCACATGAACAGGGCGGGCCTCGGCGCATGATAAGGAACGTCATGGCAGGTTTCTGGGTCTGTGCCGTGACGCTGGCATCGTGCTACGCGGCCGTGACCTGGACCGTCGGCAGGCCGCCTGTGGAGGAAAAGGGAAATTACGAAGGGCTGCAGTACAAGAAGCTGCCCCCGATGAATATCCCGATCGTCGCGGAAGGAGCCGTGCAGGGCTATGTGATCGCGAACCTGGTCTTTACGGCCGATGCGAAAACCCTGCGCGAGATCTCGGTGCCGCCGGAAGCCTTCATCCAGGACGAGGTCTTTCGCTACGTGTACGCTGACGAGACGCTCGATTTCAAGAGGCTCTCCCGCTACAACGTCAATGGGATGATCACGAATGTCCGTGAACGGATCAACAAGCGTTTAGGCGCCGAGATCGTCAGAGAAATCTTGGTCGAGAATTTCAACTTCGTCGATAAATCCGACATCCGTTCCTGACGCCGGCGCTTGATATAAGGCGGCGGGGCGGAGACGCCTGGGAAAATTTTTATGAACTATTGCCTGATCATTGATGACTCCCGCGTGATCCGCAAGGTTTCCCGCGAAATCGTAGAAAGCCTGGACTTTCGCGTCTCGGAAGCCGAGAACGGCGAGGCCGGCCTGAGAGCCTGCCAGGTCGAGATGCCGGACGTGATCCTCCTCGACTGGAACATGCCTGTCATGGATGGCTACAGCTTCCTCAAGGCGCTGCGCAGCACGCCGGAGGGGCAAGTGCCGAAGGTCGTGTTCTGCACGACGGAGAACGGCCTGGACCATATCACGCGGGCCTTGGAGGCTGGCGCGGACGAGTACGTCATGAAGCCCTTCGACAAGGATATCCTCGCGACCAAGCTCTACGGGCTCGGTGTTCTTCCCGCATCCCATTCGGCGTGAGACGATGTCCCTCTCTCCTGCACCCCAGACAAGTCCCGCCCCGAACCACCTCACGCGCGTGATGATCGTGGACGACAGTGCCGTCATCCGTGGCATGATCGGCCGATGGCTCACGGAAGCGGGCGGCTTCGACATCGTCGCAACGGCATCCAATGGCCGCATGGCGGTCGATTGCGCGCAGCGCACGAAGCCGGACATCACTCTGCTCGACCTCGAGATGCCGGAAGTCGACGGCCTTGCGGCCCTGCCGCTGATCATGAAGGCGCACCCGGCGAGCAAGGTGATCGTGATCTCGACGCTCACCCAGCGCAACGCCGAGATCTCGCTGAAATGCCTCTCGCTCGGCGCGGTCGATTACCTGGCAAAGCCCGAGAGCGCCCGCGCCGCCGGCGCGGCCGCGAATTTCCGCCGCGACCTCATCGAGAAGCTGCGTGCCCTGAGCGAGCCGAAGGTCCGTCCAGCCAGGCCCTATGCCCGTCCGGTCCCGGTCCTCCCGCCACGGGCGCCGGCGATCGGGAGGCCGGGCGCCACGAAGCCGCAATGCCTTCTCATCGGCTCCTCCACGGGCGGCCCGCGGGCCGTTGAGCGCGTCCTGCTGGACATGAAGCCGGCGCTGTCGAGCATCCCCGTGCTGATCGTTCAGCACATGCCGGCGATGTTCACCGCAGTCTTCGCGGAACACCTGCAAAGCCTGCTGTCCGTTCCGGCCCGCGAGGCGCGGGACGGGGAGCCCGTCGTTCCGGGAACGATCCTCGTCGCTCCTGGCGGGCGGCACATGGGCGTCTCCTCCTCCGGGAGCAGGGCGACGATTAGGCTGAATGACGGGCCTCCGGAAAACTTCTGTCGCCCGGCCGTCGATGTCCTGTTCCGGGAGGCGGCGGCGGTCTATGGCGCATCGGCGCTGGCCGTCGTCCTGACCGGAATGGGCTCGGACGGAACTCAGGGCGCGCGCTTTCTCACAAAGGCAGGCGCAACCGTGATCGCCCAGGACGAGGCGACGAGCATCGTCTGGGGCATGCCGGGCAGCGTCGTGAAGGCGGGGCTCGCCCAGGAGGTGCTTCCCCTCGAATCCATCGGCCGCTCGCTGAAAGGCCTCATCACCGGAGCTTCGAAATGACCGAAGCCGAATTCGAAGCCCTGCGCGTCTTCCTCAAGGCCCGGTCCGGCCTGGCGCTCACGCCCGACAAGCGCTACCTCGTCGAGAGCCGCCTCTCGTCCGTGTGCACGCGCTTCCGGATCGAGAGCCTCTCGCATCTGGTGCGGGAGATCAGAACCGGTCGCGCCATCGCACTCGAGAAGGCGACGATCGAGGCGATGACGACGAACGAGACCTTCTTCTTCCGGGACAAGTCGCCGTTCGACCTGTTCCAGGATGTGCTGCTACCGAGATACCTGAAGGACCGGGCTTCCAGCCGACGGCTGCGGATCTGGTGCGCCGCAGCGTCGAGCGGCCAGGAGCCGTACTCGCTGGCGATGCTCCTGAAGGAGGCATCCGGGCGAATGCCGGGCTGGCACGTCGAGATCGTCGCGTCCGACATTTCCACCGAAGTGCTGGAGAAGGCGAAGGCGGGCCTCTACAACCAGTTCGAGGTACAGCGCGGCCTGCCGATCCGGCTCCTCGTGAAGTATTTCACGCAGATCGGAGACCAGTGGCAGATCTCGCCCGAGATCCGCGCCATGGTGGATTTCCGCTACCTCAACCTGCTCGACGATTTCAGCCGTCTCGGCCCGTTCGACATCGTCTATTGCCGCAACGTGCTGATCTATTTCGATGCGCCCCTCAAGGCCGATGTGCTGCGCAGGATCGCCAATATCATGGCGGCGGACGGCTCGCTCCTGCTCGGCGCCTCCGAGACCGTGCTCGGGGTCACGGACGCCTTGGCGCTCGATCCGGCCCATCGCGGCCTCTACACGAAGTCCGCCTCGATGGCGGCCTCATCGGTGCCACGGGCGATCGGCATGCGATGACGCGGGGCAGGGCGCCGCCCGGAAGGAGAGGATGTCCGACCAGAGTTTGGCCAAAAGGGAAGGGCGGTTCGCAAGAGCCGCCCTTCTTCTTTTTCAGCCTCCCGCTTCCCGTCGCCATAGGCGGTTAACCATAAAGCCTCTCGCGGACCTTAATTGCGCAAGCAATCGTTAAGGTAAATGCAAGAGACAATCCGCCGGTTCGCCGTTCTTGTTTGACGGCGCGATGAATGTGCTTCTACAAATAGTGTCAGACGCAGAGAGAAACCCAACATCGAACGCGTTAAGACAGCACTATAGAGAGCCGTTACTTTGGCTCGGCATGACGCCATTCTATTTTACCGGTAAAAGCCCGGATGCATGTGAACAGCGGATCGAATTTCCTCGAGGCATGATGCCACTCCGCTGGGTCGGTTAGATTCCGACATTCCCTGAACAATCCATTCATTCAAGGAACACACACATGTCTTCAGTTCTCACCAATGCCTCGGCGCTCACCGCCCTGCGCAACCTCGCCAACACGCAGAACGCCC